>JBDSIB010000057.1:0-45702 GCA_039918155.1 Ferruginibacter sp. | reverse complement strand
GCTTTTTTCTTTGCATAGGGGTACAATTCATTTATAATAAAGTCCGCATATTTATCTGCTTTATCGCCATTTCCCTGGTAATCAGGTATTCCGTTCACGCCATAGTCTTTCATCCTTTCTGGTGCAGTAATGCCAACCACCACTAATGACGATATCATCTTTTTATGATAAAGACTGTCGATGATCTTTTTAATTCTTAGGGCAGAAAAATCCTGGCCATCATTCATTAATAAAAGGTTTATGTCTGATTTATCATCAGGCATAGGTGTAGTAATGATCGTAAGTTTTACATGCGCCTGTAAATGCCTGCTGTAAATTTCATCATCCTGTTGTTTTATTTTTTTAACACAGCTAAGTAGTAAGAGTGTTGATAGTAGAGCGATGCAGCTTGTCTTCATAATTTTTTTTCAATGATGATAATTAATATAAATGTATAAAATTTGGCAGCAACTTCATAAAACATTAGCTTTGCAATGCGAAGTAGAGCAGCGGTAGCTCGTCGGGCTCATAACCCGAAGGTCAGAAGTTCGATCCTTCTCTTCGCAACAAAAAATTGAAGGCTCATATCCGCCACAGCGGACAGAATCGATTCTTCATTCTTAAATAACCAAGAAAAGCCTGGGAATCCGGGCTTTTTTATTTTTTCATAGTGTAAAAACTATTGAATTGATTATCTCCTCCATTCTTAATCATGTTTGTGATAGTCCGTTCTTAAATATCACAAACAGATGAAATCAGGCTTCGTAAATATTTTTGGCAAACCTAATGCTGGTAAAAGCACTCTTCTTAATGCGTTGATGGGTGAAAAGATGGCCATTGTATCTCATAAGGTACAAACCACCAGGCATCGTATTAAAGCCATTCTTACAGATAAAGATTACCAGATCATTTTTTCGGATACGCCGGGCATCATTGATCCTAAATACAAACTGCACGAAAAAATGATGCAGGCCGTAAAGGGCAGCCTGGAAGATGCTGATGTGGCATTGTTGATTGCAGATGCACGAGAAAATGTAGCAGAAAGTGACGCTATTTTTAAAAGCCTTCGTCTTAAAGCACCAGTGATCGTTATTTTAAATAAAGCCGATGCAGTAAAAGATGAGGCAATGTTAAACGAGTCGGTAGCTTTTTATAAGGCTCAGCCTTACTGTAAAGAAGTGTTGGTAATATCTGCCTTAAAAAAGACCGGTATTGAAAATTTGCTGGAACGCATTCTTACTTATTTACCCGAAGGGCATCCTTTTTATGAAGGTGATGACATAAGCGATATGCCTACCAAATTCTTTGTAGGAGAGATTATCCGGGAAAAAATATTTCAACTTTACCAGGAAGAATTACCCTACCATGCAACGGTGTTGGTACAGGAGTTCAAAGAGAAAACTACTTTGATCAAAATTTCTGCAGATGTTATTGTTCAGCGGGAAACACAAAAGGGAATTATCCTGGGCGAGGGTGGCAAGATGATAAAGCAATTGGGAACGCTTGCACGCATTGATATTGAAGCCTTTTTAGGACGCAAGGTTTTTCTAGAGCTTTTTGTAAAAGTGCGTCCAAAGTGGCGTGACAGTGATTTGTATTTAAAAGAATATGGATATTAGTTAGTTCATAGTTTATAGTTCATGGTTGATAGTATAGCCACGAACAATGAACAATTAAACATAAAAAAAGTTATGAGTTTTACAGTAGCAATAACGGGAAGGCCTAACGTCGGCAAAAGTACATTTTTCAACCGTTTGCTGGAGCAACGCAAGGCGATCGTAGATGATATCAGCGGTGTAACCCGGGACAGGCAATATGGTATTGCAGAGTGGATCGGCAAAACATTCAACCTTATTGATACGGGGGGCTTTGTGGCAGGCAGCAATGATGTATTTGAAGTGGAGATACGCAAGCAGGTATTAATAGCAATTGAGGAAGCTAACTGTATTATTTTTATGGTAGATGCTGCAGTAGGTATTACCAACCTTGACGAGAGTATGGCGGAGTTGCTGCGTAAGAGCACCAAGCCGGTTTTCCTTGTTGTAAATAAAGTTGATAATCATGCCAGGCTCTTAGAAGCCAGTGAATTTTATAGCCTTGGCTTTGAACATATTTTCTTTTTATCCTCCATCAGCGGAAGTGGTACCGGTGAATTGCTGGATGCCATTACTGACCTGATGCCTAAAGAGGCAGAAGAAGAATCGAATGAAGATGAGATACCAAAATTTGCGATCATCGGCCAGCCAAATGTGGGAAAATCTTCCTTATTAAATGCATTAATAGGAAAGGACCGAACCATTGTTAGTGATATAGCTGGTACTACAAGGGATACAATTCACACACACTATAATTTATACAACAAAGAGTTTATTTTAATTGATACTGCAGGTATTCGTCGCAAGGCTAAAGTTCATGAAGATCTGGAGTTTTATTCAGTTATAAGAGCGATAAAAGCAATGGACGAAGCAGATGTCTGCTTATTACTTTTAGATGCCGGCAAGGGAATTACAGCGCAGGATATTTCTATATTTTCGATGGCTGTGAAAAAAGGGAAGGGGATTGTAGTATTGGTAAATAAATGGGACCTGGCAGAAAAAGGGACCAATACGGCACGTGACTACGAAGCAGATCTGAAGAAAAGGCTGGCTCCGTTTTCAAACGTTCCGATATTGTTCATTTCAGTTACTGAAAAGCAACGCATATTTAAAAGCATTGAAGCGGCCTTGCAGGTTTTTGAGAACCGTCACCGTAAAGTACAGACTTCCAAACTCAACGATGTAATGTTGAAAGCCATCGAAACTTTCCATCCGCCGGTAGTAAGAGGGAACTCTGTAAAGATCAAATATGTAACTCAGTTGCCCACCAGGACACCGACCTTTGCATTCTTTTGCAATTTCCCGGATGATGTAAAAGCTCCATATCAGAACTATCTGGAAAATAAATTGCGGGAAAATTTTGACTTTAGTGGGGTGCCGATAAGGTTATTTTTTAGAAAAAAGTAAACGATTTACCACTTAGAGCCGCCTATTTTCAAAAAAAATTAAAAATTGCTTGTATTTTTGAATAATTACAACTAGGTTTGGGACCAAATTAAACCAAAAAAGAAATAATGAAAAAATTAATCGCAGTTCTATCTTTAGCAGCAATCATGACTGCTTGTAATGATGAAAAAAAGACTGATTCTACAACAACAATAACTGACACTACTGCTACGATGTCAACAGACGCAATGAACACTACTCCCTCTGCTCCTGCAATGGCAATGGCTGATGGAGACATGATGATGAAAGACGGGAAAATGATGGTTATGAGTGCTGGTGCAATGGAAGAAATGAAAGAGACTATGACCTGTACCGATGGTTGTAAAGTAATGACCAACGGAATCGTAATGATGAAAGATGGCAATAAAATGCAATTGACAGATGGCGCCATGGTGCACAAAAGTGGCGAAATGATGGACAAAGACGGGAAAATGATGATGATGGATAATGGTAAAATGATGGATAAAATGGCTGATACTTCCAGCAAAATGATGAAACATTAATTTGTAATAATATTTTACTAAAGAGCTTCCTGAAAAGGAAGCTCTTTTAGTTTAATCCATACAAAGTTTAACTGTGCAATTTTTTGATAATAACCCATCCCAATATTATCAGTATCAATAATATGATGATGGTGTAATAAACCCAGGTTTGAGACGGCAACTTCCTTTTTCCTTTTTTTTCTTTTTTCTTTTGTAATTGTTTTTTTAAGCGGGCATTTAATTGATCAATAGTAGAAGAAATATCTTCTTTGTTTTTCAGCTCATTAAGCCCATCCATAGCATCACTCATAAACTCATCATCGTTCATATTAGATTCTACAACATGCCTTTCTTCAGGTGTTAATTTCTCACTGAGATACTCAAGCAGTTTGCTTTGCTCCGTATCTGTATTTAAAGAAGACAATATGTTTTTTAAATTATTATTCATCTGGCTGCATGCGCTGCATTTGAATTTTTAAATTTCTTTTTCCATTCTGTATATTACTCTTTACCTGCATTACGGAATAACCGGTCTCTTCCACAATTTGCTGGTAGGTTTTTTTCTCAAGATAAAAAAGCGTTATACAAATATTTTGTTCCCTGTTCAATTTATTTAACGCCTGCTCCATATTATTTAAAGTAGCATCTTTTTCAATGGCATTCGTAAGGCGGAGATCATCTGCCGGGGCAGCTAAAATATTTTCATTTATTTCAACAGGCTGTTTCCCTTTATCCCTGAGCCTCATCAGGCAATAGTTTTTTGCAATTGTGTAAAGCCAGCTCTTAAAGTAATCTACTTTGTATTTGTGAAGTTCGCTAATTACTTTTAAAAATACCTGCTGTACGCTATCTTTTGCTTCTTCCTCATTTTTAAGGTATTTCATACATACGCCTAATAGCAAAAGGGTATAGCGCTGTAGCAATATACCAAGCCACTCATTATTCTTATCGTTATAAAATAACTTCAGCAGCTCCTGGTCATCAATATCCTTGTAATTCTTTTTATCCAAAATAATATTTGGCTCTTTTTATTTTATAGATGTAAACATAGTTAAATTCCATAATTTAGATGAAACACAATTTTATGCAGAATAAATATGCCATTTGTATATTGCCCGTTGCACATGTAAGATTACTGCCCGATCACCGGGATGAACTTACAACCCAATATCTTTTTGGTGAGCAGGGAAGCATTATTGAGGAACAGAATGGATGGCTGTTGCTTCAACATAATTTTGATGGTTATATCGGCTGGTGCCGGAACAACCAATTCATTATAACAGAAGAACTTCTTGCCGAAAAAAATATGTTTGCAGGAGAATGGATAAATGAAATTTTTATAAACAACAAAAAGATGATGCTACCATATGGTAGTAACCTATCATTACTAAATACTTCCAAACAACAGTTTGAAATAAAATATGATGGTAAAATAATAAATGTAAATGATGCAGTGGTCAATGAACAGTTGATAAAGGATACCAGCGGAATATTTCTGAACACCTCTTATTTGTGGGGCGGTAAATCTATTTTTGGAATTGATTGTAGCGGCTATGTACAAACAGTTTTTAAAATGCTTAACATACCATTACTACGGGATGCAAAACTACAGGTGAACCAGGGAGAGGCAATGGGCTTTTTACAGGAAGCTCAATGTGGAGACCTTGCATTTTTTGATGAAGAGGGAGAAATAATGCACGTCGGGATTCTATTGAACGATCATGAAATAATTCATGCATCCGGAAATGTAAGGGTTGATAAAATCGATTCCCAGGGTATTGTTAACACCGATACCGGGAAACGAACTCACCAGCTTCGGATAATTAAAAGAGTAATAATTTAAGTGTAGGGATGTGTAGTAGTATCTGTATCAGTACGGGAGGTTTCTTTTGCTTTATCAAAAAAAAGCATTTTTAATGCGATCAGCAACATTAGTATTGCAAATATTTTTTTTACAGACTCCTGTGACATGCTTAATGCAATGCGGCTTCCAAAATAACTTCCAAAGAAAAAAGCCAGTGCAATAATTATTGAAAACCTGATATCAATATATCCTTCTTTATAGAATTGAATTACGCCTAACAATCCTATAGGCAATAATAGAATTGCAAGCGATGTGCCCTGCGCCATTTTTTGTGAAAAGCCAAGAAAATAAACGAGTGCGGGAACAATAATAATGCCTCCACCAATACCAACCATGCCTCCAAGTATTCCTGAAGCCAATCCTATCAATATCAGTATTATCAGCGTCTGAGCGTCCATTTTTTTATTTTTTGACTGTACCATGGTCTGGATATCTGTTAGAATATAATGTTATCGCTTCTTCAATTACCTTATATGCTGTTTCTTTATTTTGAAAATCATCTATCTCCACTTTTTTATTTTCCAAAACTTTGTATTGTTCAAAATAATTTTTTAATACTGCAATAAAATGTGCTGGTAATTCACTTATATCTTTAATGTGATTTACGGAAGGGTCATTGGAAGCAACTGCGATGATCTTATCATCTTTTTCACCACTATCTATCATTTGCATATTGCCAATTACCGTAGCTTGTACAAGACATAGAGGCTGAATGCTTTCGCTGCACATCACCAGTATATCCAACGGGTCATTATCTTCCCCTAAAGTTTGTGGAATAAAGCCATAGTTTACGGGGTAATGAAAAGAAGAATAAACAACACGATCCAGTTTTAGTAAACCAGTGGGTTTATCAATCTCGTATTTGCAGCGGCTTCCTTGTGAAATTTCTATTAATGCATTCACATGAACAGGAGCATCGCTTCCATAACTGGCACCATGCCATGGATGTAATACGTACATAAATATTATTTAAGAATTTATTAATTTAAAACCAAGCCAGGTAGCTGCAAGTCCTCCTAAGATACTTACTGCCATATAAAAAAATGCAGTATTTATTCTGCCTTCCTGGAACAATAAAATATTTTCTAAACTGAAAGATGAAAATGTAGTGAAGCCTCCGCAAATACCGGTAGCTAAAAATATTTTCATATCCGGGGAAAACGAAAGTTCTTTGATGCTTAAAGCCATTACAATGCCTATAATAAAACTTCCGATAATATTAATAACCAATGTACCAACTGGAAAATCTGTAGTTTTCAGAAAGAAATAGACAAGGTATCTCAGCATTGCACCAATGCCTCCACCAATACCAACTAAAATAAAATTTTTAACCATAATTATTATTCTATGGGAACATTGCCTGCATAAGTATATTTAAAATCCACTTCCCAGTTTTTCTTGGATCTAACAATTTTTATTTCCATGGGTGTTTTCATAAAGGAGTTGCTGTAGTTAATGATTGCTGTTGAATCGTTTACATCAAGATATTTATTGATTTGGTAGGACGCTGTTTTGTAATTCGTCTTTTCATCTGCCGGCAAGCGTTTGTAATAGGTTTTGTATGAGTCAAACAATTGAATGTTCTGAGTATCTTTTAACAGCAATTTCTCAGCATCTCCAAAGTTACCATCAAGGCTGGCTCTTATAAATTCACGTCCGGTATCCATTGCAGTCTGAGGCCTTTCCTTATCATTATTATTGCAGGATAAAATTAAGATGGATGATAAGATAAATAAGAAAACACTTTTCATTTTAGCTATTTATAAAATAAAGGTAAATACTCTTTTTCAATGAGGCATAAAAAAAGCACCTGGTAGAGGTGCTTTTTAATTAAAGAAGTTATGATCTTATTGATTTTTTTTCAATTCCTTGTTTAAAGAATCCAATGCCTCCATTCCTTTCTGCATGTTTTGTTTTAAAGAATCCATATTAATGTCTTTTAATTTATCCATGCCTTCATTCATTTTGTCTTTGAGACTATCCATACCGCCATGTTCATTCACTTTGTCCATACCCATCTGCATCATTGATGCTTTGTCAAAAGCGACTTTCCAGGAACCATTTTCTTTTTTCAGGGTAAAGTTTGTTGTTTCATCACTACCTTTTTCTTTTACCGGTACAGTGGCTTTATCACCTTCTATTTTAGCCTCACCAATTTCCATTTTAGATTTATCATATTTTTCGAAATCTTTATTTTCGTTGCCCTTCATACCTATTTCTATCATGTCTAACATACTCTTACTTTCAGTAGTGGCTAATTTCCTCGCAGTGGTCATATCTTTTTTGGCAAGAGCATCCATAAATTCAACCAATACAACTTTAGGGTCGCCACTGCCCATGTTGTTACAACCAAACAAAACTGCTGTACATACAATGGCAGCTGATAAAATAATTTTTTTCATAAAGAGAAGTTTTTTGTTTTAGGGTATAAAAATAATTTTATTATTTTATATATGATAATTATTTATACACTAAATGTATTTGTTTTTTACAGTCAGGATGGAGAATAATATCATCTACACCTATAAATTCAAATTTGCCAAGATGACTTATCGGAAAATGCAGTTTACCACCTGATGCCTTTACAAGACTTTTATACACAAATTCTGCGCAGTACATCTTGTCGTCTGTTTTAAGGTCAAATGCCATATCGAATGAAATGGCTTCCTCATAAAATTGCCTGGCAACTTTTATTAAATTGGCTGTTTCAGCGGGGGCCATGTCAAATCTAAAAATCCCCATCTCATTATTGCTGTACGGTTCTGCAAACTGTACAAAAGGATCCCGCCTTATTTTCTGGTCCGGGTTCCAGTCACCGCCTAAGGCATGATATACAAATACAGAATCATTTTCGATGCATGCAATGCCACAATGTGAAAATGTCTTGTCTCTCTGGTTTAATGTTTTCAGGCTTTGGCTGGTAAAATCGTTTCCCGTCCGGGTAATGATATCTCCACTGTGCACCAGTATTTCAGCTTTGATTATTTGTGAAAAAGCTCTTTGTACAAATGCTTTTTTTGCAACTGTATCTTCTTTAAATGAAGAGACCTGTATATTTTCTTTTGCCTGGCTGCATGAAAATAAAAAAATAAGGCAGCTTAGTGGCCACCTTATTTTTTTTAATAATGATCTTAAAATAATCAAAATAGAAATTATCTTTTAAATCTTTCCTGGCGTTCCTCTTCTTTTTCTTTGGTTATCTTTTCATCTTCCTTATTATAGGCTTTGATGATAGATTTTACCAACCTATGCCTTACCACATCTTCTTCATCCAGTTCTATATGTGCAATACCCTCAATGTTTTTTAAAAGCCTGGTTGCCCTGAATAGTCCGCTCTGTTGATTTTTCGGCAGATCGATCTGTGTGGGGTCACCGGTTATAATGGCTTTGGCATTTGGCCCTATACGGGTTAAAAACATTTTGATCTGTAGATCATTTGTGTTCTGTGCCTCATCCAAAATTATAAAAGCATTGTCTAACGTACGTCCACGCATATACGCTAATGGTGCAATTTCAATTGTACGGGTGCTCATATAATAGCCGAGTTTATCAGCAGGAATCATATCATCCAGCGCATCGTACAAAGGGCGTAGGTATGGGTCAATCTTTTCTTTAAGATCTCCCGGTAAAAATCCCAAACTTTCACCAGCCTCAACAGCCGGCCTGGTAAGAATGATTTTTTTTACCAGCTTGTTTTTTAATGCTCTTACCGCAAGTGCCACAGCGGTATAAGTTTTACCTGTACCTGCGGGGCCTATTGCAAAAAGAATATCGTTCTTATCTGCGGCCTGCACCATCAATTTCTGGTTGGCAGTTCTTGCCCTTATTGTTTTACCATTTGGGCCAAAAACAAGCACATCGTTGGGGTTGCGATCCATAAAATTATCTATGGCTTTTTCGTCGTCCCCGCCTAATATCTGTTCAAAATAATTTTCGCTCATGTGACCATTTCTTTGTAGGTACTGAACTAAAAGGTCGATCTTTTCTTTGGCTTCTTCAATTTGTTCCGGCGCTCCGCTCATTTTTAACTGCGTGCCCCGGCTTAAAATTTTTAACAGTGGAAATTTCTTTTTCAGAATGTCAAGCTTGCCATTATTCACTCCGAAAAATTCAATAGGGTTAACCGTTTCAAGGTTAATGATGGTGTCTGTCAATGCTTTTCCGTTTTTTTTAATGCTTTTTTATTTATCAAAAAAAGCAGGTTTGGGTAAATAAAAATTGTTACAAACTATTACGTATGAATGTTGCCCTCACAATATAAAATTGTAATTCATTCAATACGAATTTAATTATTCACACTTATATTTTAATCGTGGAAAAGTTAAAAAAAGGAAAGCCCTTAAATATTAACCATAATATTTAAGGGCTTTAATGGTGGAGGGATATTTAACCCCTTGGAAGTAATTTTAATAGCAGAACCTTTACTCCAGTATCTGCTGTATCTGTGTTGCATCTATATTGGCATTACGCATAGCAATACCACGGGCAGCATTACCCGCAAATTCTGAAAAAGCTTTTTTAGTGATCTCATCATCGCTCAACATCAGAGGAACGCCAATATCTCCGCCTTCCCTTATGCTTTGCACCAGCGGTATTTGTCCCAGCAAAGGAATATCAAATTCATCAGCGAGGTTTTTACCACCGTCTTTTCCAAAAATATAATATTTGCTGTCCGGCAATTCTGCTGGGGTAAAATAACTCATGTTCTCTACAAGCCCTATTACCGGTACTTTCAGCTGTGCCTGGCCAAACATTGCAATACCTTTTTTTGCATCTGCTATCGCAACAGTTTGCGGTGTGGTTACTACAATTACTCCTGTTACAGGTACTGTTTGTACGATTGTTAAATGAATGTCGCCCGTGCCGGGTGGCATATCTATTACCAGGTAATCCAGATCACCCCAATCTACTTCTGTTACAAACTGACGGATGGCGCTGCTCACCATCGGGCCACGCCAAATAACAGCCTGCTTTTCATCGATCAGCAAACCAATACTCATTATTTTTATCCCAAATTTTTCAATAGGCACTATCAACCCTTTGCCACCATTCTCTTTCATCATTGGTCTTTCACCACGTATGCCAAACATAATGTGCTGGCTTGGTCCGTAAATATCGGCATCCATCAGGCCTACTTTTGCACCACCATCTGCCAATGCTAAAGCAAAGTTTGCCGCTACGGTACTTTTGCCCACACCACCTTTTCCACTCACAATGGCAATAATATTTTTGACACCGCTCAACACCGTCTTGGCATCCAGTCTTTTCGATGTCGTATTGCTGGAGAAATCTACCAGTACATCTGCATCTTTATTAACCAGAATTGTTATTGCGTTTATACATGCTTTTTTTATTTCATCCTTCAAAGGGCAGGCAGGTGTGGTAAGCACTACTGTAAATGCCACCCTGTTCCCACTTATCATTAGATCTTTGATCATATTCAGCGTTACAAGATCTTTCCCAAGGTCAGGTTCCTGCACATTACTGAGTGCTTTCATTATTTCTTCAGCGGTCATCGTTCAATTATTTGTTAAAAAGCATTTATACGCCGCAAAATTAACCATTGATACGCTTACTTTGTTTATCATTTACGAAATGTTGTATTTTTGGGAACAGGCAGCATACAAAAATCAATATCGCCTGTCTGCCGGTAGGCAGGTTGTGTTACACTCCCGATAATGATCGGGATGTACCGCATACCATTGATCCACAAAAACCAAAACCTAACCAAGCATTTGCAGGTGTGTTAAATATGAAAAAATTTTTACGATACATTTTAATTTTAACGGCCATTTCTCCTATTGCAGCAAAGGCGCAGTTTGAAACATTTAAAGATTCTGTAGTGCAATTGTATGGCGTTGTAATGACGGCCGATAGCCTTGTTGGCATACCATCTGCAAGTATTATGATAAAAGGGCAGAATAGGGGAACCATTACCAATGATAAAGGTGTTTTTAGTATTGTGGTTTTAAAAGGTGACCAGGTGGAGTTCACAAGCGTTGGGTACAAACCAATTACAGTTAGTATACCAAAAGATCTGAAAGGAAACCAGCACAGTATTATACAGCTAATGGTAAATGATACCATTTTCTTGCCCGCAACTATTATAAAACCACGCCCTTCGCGGGACCAATTTGAAAGAGATTTTTTAAATACGAAAACGCCGGACGACGATATTACAATTGCCCGGAATAATACCAGCGAGGCTACACGAAAAATGTTGATGGCAACGCTCCCTACTGATGGGCGGGAAGCAAGTACACAATACATGAAGCAAGCTTCTCAAAAATTGTATTATTCCGGCCAGGTGGCTCCGCAAAATATTTTTAATCCATTTGCATGGAGCGAATTTATAAAAGCATGGAAGCGGGGAGATTATAAAAAGAAAAGCAATTGATTTTTTTTATTACACGAATTAAGACGAATTACACGAATTGTTTTACATAAAGTAAAAGCTGCAAAATGAGATTTGCAGCTTTTTAATAATTAATAATTCGTGTAATTCGTGTAATCATACTTTACTTACTATTTCCATTTCCTTATTTTTGTCAAATGCATATTTTTTTAATAGGCTTTATGGGCTCCGGAAAATCTCATTGGGGTAAAATATGGTCCGTCCTTTATCAATTTAATTTTATAGACCTTGATGAAGAAATTGAAAAACGGGAACAGCAATCAATAGCCGATATTTTTGAAAAAAAAGGCGAAAATTATTTCAGAAAAAAGGAAGCGCAAACATTACGTTCTTTGCAGCTGGAAGAAAATAGTATTATCTCTTGCGGCGGGGGAAGCCCTTGTTTTTATGATAATATAAACTGGATGAATGACCACGGACTTACTGTGTTTTTGAATGCTTCTCCAAATTATATTCTGGATAATATAAAATATGAAAGAGATAAAAGGCCATTGCTGAAGCACACCAATGAAGAAGAACTTTTATTTTTTATACAACAGAAAATTAAAGAGCGTATATCATTTTATAATAAAGCCAAAATTATAGTAGAAGCTGCTGACTTACGTTCTGATAGTTTTATAGACATTAAAAATTTTCAATCTTAAAATACTAATATGCATAAAGGATTTTTAAAGATCGCAGCTGTACTGGCAGCCTTGTCAGTAGGAATAGGTGCTTTTGGAGCACATGCACTAAAAGGGTTGGTGAGTGATAGTGCAGTGGCGATATGGGAAACAGGTGCCCGCTACCAGTTCTACCATGTATTTGCATTATTTATCACAGCCATTATTTATAAAGATTTCCCTTTCAGGATCACAAAATATGCCGGCTGGTTATTCCTGGCAGGAATAATTTTATTCAGCGGCTCTCTTTATTTTTTGGCATTTCTACAGGCGGCAGTAAGTCCGGATTATAAATGGGTTGGAGCAATAACACCGCTGGGAGGATTGTGTTTTATTGGTGGATGGATATTGTTGCTTATTGCTTTTTTCAGAAGGAAATCAGGCATTGAAATTTCTGTATAATCTGATCAGCGTTCCATTATTATTTTCAACGCTGAAATCAACACCGATATCAGTCATACGCTTTTTCATATTTTTTAATCCATTTCCAAAACTGCGTATATTATCCATATCAACGCCTTTGCCGTTATCCTGAATAGTAAGTGTAATTCCATCCGTATTATAGTGCATAATGATGACTACTTCAGTGGCCTCTGCATGTTTTACAATATTGTGTAAAGCTTCTTTTATTACCAGGAAAATATTTCTTCTTACCTCTCCATTTACTTCAATGTCCGGCAAATGTTCTGGCAGTGAAATGCTGCATTTTATTGTAGGAAAATCTTCAAAATACTCCTGCACGTAACTACGGATGTAAGCAATCATATTGCCAAATGAATCATTGCTGCTGCTCATACTCCAAATGATCGCATTCATTTTATCTATCAGTTCACTTGCAGAGGAAGATATTTTTTCTATCTCGGGTATCATCGGACTTCCGATCTTGGTTTTTGCCAGTTCACTATACAGGCGAATACTGGTCATGCCGGCGCCAAGATCATCATGCATATCTGCGCTGATCCTGTTACGCTCAGCCTGCTGAGCATTTATGATGGCAAGCTGGTTTTCAAATCCTTTTTTCTCCACTTCAAGTTTCATAGCTTCCTGCTCTTGAATTTTATCTATCAATTCCTGTCTGTTCTTATATGTTAAACCCAGAAGAAAAAATATCACAGAAATAATAACGCCCATTTCAAAATAAAAGACGGGTGATGTAAAAATAAATTCAGTGGAAATGCCTGTTAAAATAAGTATGAAAGAAATAATGGATAGAAATATTTGTATCGCTGTTCCCACAGCCAGGTAATTCATTAATTTATTTTTTTTGAGTAAAGCAACTGTTATATAAATAATGGCCGCCGCCAAAGCAAATACTTTTAAAATATTTTCAATCCTGTTCTGCCACGTAAAATTGTCCGTAAAAAAATACAGCAGAGAATAGGCGGCCATTAAAATCAATAAAATTAATTGTTCTGCCCACAAGAACCTGTCTAACCATGGAAAAATTAATTTTGTATTTAAAAATTTACGGGTAAATGCCAGGTAAAAAACAGTGCCGATTATTAAAAGAAAAAGATCTAAATAACCAATAAAAAATACCTTAAACCAATCTGCATCATTTGAAAGGTATGGTGTAAAAAATATTAGCAGAAACATCAACAATGTGTAGAGGCAGTTATAAATAAATTCTCTTTTACGTGTGATAAAAAAGTTTACCAGCGTAAATAAGATCATCATTACCAAAATGCCACTCAAAATAAATCCAATAATTTTTTTATTATTTAATGATTTATCAACCTCCATTTTAAAATATGGTAAAAAGGGTTTTGTTACAAGCTCAGAAGTGATATTATTAAAGATCGTTTTGCAGAACTCCAGCTGTACCACATAAGTAATAGTTTGACCAGGTAAAATACTCAGGTGAATATACCCGGTGCTTTTACCAGGGAAATCCAATGGCTGCAGATTGCCGGCGGTAACTTTTTGATAAAGATTAAGATTGCTGTATAAACTGCCGGGATAGTAATAAAGGCTAACCGTGCTGTCACTGCTATTTTTTAGTTTAAAAGCAACATAAATTGGATATATAACCAAATGGCCGGGTATGCTGTGTATCCTTGCATAGGATTGTAGCGGCACAAAATTTTGTGCAGGTATACCTTCTATTGGTGTAAAGGGACGTTCAAGAACACTGTCGAAAAAAAGTAAAGTGCTTTCTTTTATAGACTCTGAATTGACAATACTGCTTACTTCTACCGCCATGCTGTCGGGAAGGACCTGGCTATATGTTTTACCATAAGCCAGCAATAAGCCAATAAAAAAAAATATTTTTTTCAAAAAAGCAGCTTTGCTATCAAACCTACATAATTTCGTTGAAATTGCATATTAAAATACGGTGTCTCTATTTTTAGGCACTACAGTATTTATTATCTTTGTAACCAATGGCAACTAAAGTAAAATCAATTAAAGCAAATACCAAAGCAGCAGATTCGCTAAAGAAGGATAAAGAAGAAAAAGTGCAGATGAAACATCTTTTAAAAGATGAGCGTACTCACAAAATTGCAGGTAGCGTTTTTATCCTTTTTTCGATCCTCTTCTTCATAGCATTTACATCTTATCTTTTTACCTGGGATGAAGACCAGGATAAAGTATTTAAAGAAGGCTATAAACTGCTGCTTGGCACTAATACAAAAGTGGCCAATCTGATGGGAACATTTGGCGCTTTTATTTCACACTTTTTTATTTATAAAGGTTTCGGAGTTGCATCCTATCTTATCTGTAGCTTCTTTTTTGTAGTAGGGGTTAATCTTTTTTTTGGTAAAAAAATATTCTCCATTAGCCGCAATATTAAATATTTGATCGTCGGCCTTCCACTGATAAGTATTGCAGCATCAGTTTTACTGAGTGGGCAACAATTTGCCTGGGGGGGCGCAGTAGGGGATATGTGCAAAGATTACCTATACCAAACAATAGGAGAAGTAGGGACAATCGGGCTTTTAGGAGTCGGAATCTTAGGGTATGTTATCTGGAGATTCAATCCCAAATTTAATTTACCTGCAACAAAGAAAGTATTGTTACCAGAGAATGAAGAATCTGCAGAAACACCTGAAGCCGCTTTGTTTATTGATGAAGATGAAATAAAATCTTCTTCAAATAATTTAAAACAAAATGCTGCTAAAGTAAATATTCCGGATCAGTCGCCTGCTTTTGAACACAAACTGGAAATTGTAGAAAAAGAATTGCCGGTACAATCAATAATTACTGCTCCAATAAAAGAAGAGCCTGAAATAACAGAAGTTAAAAAAACTACCCACCCGCCAGCCTCTATAACAGGCCTGGAGTTGGAAATAAAAACTGTAGATAAAGAGGATGAGCAGGAAGCTGCGGAACCGATAACGGCTGCAAAACTGCCTCAAATGAAACCTTATGATCCTATCCTGGATTTGAGAGATTATAAATATCCTTCGCTGGATCTTTTGGAAAATCATGGTAGCGAAAGAATTGTACAGGACCCTACAGAACTGGAGAATAATAAGAATCAGATCATCAATACGCTGAAAAATTATGATATTAATATTCAGAAAATATCAGCAACAGTAGGACCAACGGTTACATTGTATGAGATTATTCCGGCTGCAGGTGTACGTATTTCCCGTATAAAAAATCTGGAAGATGATATAGCGCTAAGCCTTGCTGCGCTTGGTATTCGTATCATTGCACCTATACCCGGTAAAGGAACAATAGGGATAGAAGTGCCTAATGCTAAAAAGACAATTGTCAGCATGCGTACTTTGCTATCGGATGAAAAATTTACAAAAAGTACTTTTTCATTACCGATCGCAATTGGTAAAAAAATTGACAATACCAACTTTATAGTAGACCTGGCAAGCATGCCGCATTTGTTGATGGCCGGTGCAACAGGGCAGGGTAAATCAGTTGGGTTAAATGCTATTCTTGTTTCGCTGTTGTACAAAAAACATCCATCGCAATTAAAATTTGTATTGATAGATCCTAAGAAAGTAGAGCTTAGTATTTATAAAACAATTGAAAAGCATTTCCTGGCAAAACTGCCGGGAGAAGAGGATGCGATTATCACCGATACAAAAAAAGTAGTACATACACTTAATGCGATGTGTATTGAAATGGATAACCGTTACGATCTTTTAAAAGAAGCCGGCTGTAGAAATATTAGAGAGTACAATGAAAAATTTGTGGCCCGCAGACTCAGTCCTGAAAAAGGCCACCAGTTTTTACCATTCATCGTATTGGTAGTAGATGAGTTTGCTGATTTGATAATGACCGCAGGTAAAGAAGTAGAAATGCCGATTGCCCGTTTGGCACAGTTGGCAAGGGCGGTGGGTATACATTTGATTATTGCTACGCAAAGACCTTCTGTAAATATTATTACCGGTACTATTAAGGCAAACTTCCCGGCACGTATTGCTTTTAAAGTGAGCAGTAAGATAGATAGCCGTACCATCCTGGATGCGGGAGGTGCTGAGCAATTGATTGGCAAAGGAGATATGCTTATTAGCTATAACGGAGAAATTGTACGTTTACAATGTGCTTTTGTAGATACACCGGAAGTAGATAAAATAGTTGATTTTATTGGTCAACAGCGTGGCTATGCACAGGCATTTCTGTTGCCGGAATATATTGATGAGAAGGATGCAGAAGGAAGAGATTTTGATGTAAATGATAAGGATGCATTATTTGAAGATGCAGCAAGACTGATTGTAAGCAGCCAGAGTGGAAGTACCTCTCTTCTTCAGCGCCGCATGAAATTGGGCTATAATAGAGCTGGTAGATTAATGGACCAATTGGAAGCGGCAGGAATAGTAGGTGCCAGCCAGGGCAGCAAAGTAAGAGATGTATTGATAAAAACGGATGCAGATCTGCAGCAGTATCTAAATGAGATGATGTAAATCACGAAGGAGAATCTAGGCTTCGTTAAAAGTTGAACCTGCCAGCCGTTAGGCTGGTAAAGATATACTGTACAAGAGTGCGACGCCAATGTAGTTGAGTGATAATCTTTTGCCCGGCTAATAAAAATATACCCGCCTTTAATAATTGCCCAAACAATGTCAAAATATTTAATAACAGGGATAGGGAATATTGGTAATGAATATGCCAATACAAGGCATAACATTGGCTTTGACGTAGTGAACGCTTTTGTATTAAAACATGGCGGTACGTTCCAGGTGGGCAGGCTTGCGTATGTTGCAGAAGTGAAATGGAAGGGTAAACAGTTTGTATGTATATGCCCTACAACTTTTGTAAACCTCAGTGGGAAAGCATTTAAATACTGGATGGATAAGGAGAAGATACCTGTTGAAAATACATTAACGATTGTAGATGACCTGGCCTTGCCACTGGATAAGTTGCGTTTACGTGCCAGCGGTAGTGCGGCGGGGCACAATGGGCTGAGGGATATTGAAGCCAGTTTGGGTACCAATACATATGCTAAACTGCGTTTTGGCATTGGCAATCATTTCCCCAAAGGCATGCAGGCAGAATTTGTATTGAGCAAGTGGAAGCAGGATGAAATACCCCTGGTAAAACTGAAAATAGATAAATGTGTGGAAATTATTGAAAGCTTTGCCAGTATTGGCATAGAGCGTACGATGAGTGCAGTTAACAATCTAATCTTCAAATAAAGCGAATAAATGAGCCGTATTTTGTATTTATAATTTGTTTTTCTTTATTTTCGTAAGCCAAACCCTAATAACACTAAACCTGCGTGGAATATGAAGATAATATGTATAGGTAGAAATTATGCAGATCATACTAAGGAACTGGGTAATGAGATACCTGAGGAACCTGTAATTTTTATGAAGCCCAAAAGTGCGCTTCTGCAGACGCATACGCCATTTTATTACCCGGAATTTACCAATGAATTGCATTATGAATGCGAACTCGTATTGAGAGTGAGCAAGAATGGAAAATACATCCAGGAAAGACATGCATCAAATTATTACAATGGTATAACGGTAGGAATTGATTTTACGGCACGTGATATACAGGATGAATGCAAAAAGAAGGGTTTACCTTGGGAAAAAGCAAAAGCTTTTGACAACTCTGCGGCGGTAGGAAAATTCACAGATATAACTCCTGATTTTAAAAAGACAAATGTCAACTTTAGCTTAAAGATGAACCAGGAGGAAAAGCAGAAAGCCAACTCGGGTGAAATGATATTTAGCTTTGATAGTATTGTTGCTAATATTTCAAACTATTTTTCATTGAATATCGGGGATCTTATTTTTACAGGTACTCCTGCGGGTGTTGGTGAATGTGTGGTGGGCGATGTGTTGGATTGTTTCCTTGAAGGGGAAAACCTCCTGAGCGTTGAAGTAAAGTAATTATTTAAATAGAAATATTTGATCCTCTTTCATTGATTTGAAAGAGGATTTTTTATTGGATCATATTACCATCCATCATTATACAATTGCAGCCCATCTTGTTACATGCTATATTTAATTACTAAAACTACTTATTATGAATTTTAAAAAATTAATTCCCATACTGTTTTTGCTTTTTGCAGGTAATTGTTTTGCACAGGGACTTACAACAGCTCCCGATGGCGGCAATAAAAAAGCAAGCGTAACTGAGATCATCGGTATTACAAACGTAACCATTCACTATGATAGGCCGGCTGTAAAAGGGAGGGAAGGAAAAATATGGGGTGGCCTCGTCCCTTATGGTTTCACTGACCAGGGATTCGGCACCAGCAAAGCTTCTCCATGGCGTGCAGGTGCAAATGAAAATACTACCATTAGTTTTTCAACCGATGTAGAAATAGAAGGTAAGCGGCTTGCAGCCGGAGTTTATAGTCTTTCTCTTGCAATGAAAGAAGATGGCGCTACCGTTATTTTCAATAATAACTCAACCTCATGGGGCGCTTTTTTTTATGATCCTAAAGAAGATGCTTTAAGGGTAGATGTAAAATCTGTAAAGACAACAGAAGAAACGCAAAGACTTAAATATGAATTCTCTGATGAAACAGACAACAGCGCTGTTATAACAATGAGTTGGGAGTATTTAAAAGTGCCATTCAAGGTATCTGTAGATTATGTAAAAACCCAAATGGAATCTTTTAGAAAAGAGTTGAGATCAAATAAAGGGTTTCAATGGGAGGCCTGGATACAAGCTGCTGATTTTGCAGTGGAAAACAATACAAATCTTGATGAAGCCTTGCAATGGAGTGATTATGCTATTAATGGTGTCTTTGTTGGGCAAAAGAATTTCAGAACATTAAGTACAAAAGCTGCCGTATTATCTAAGTTGGGTAAGACCGACGAAGCAAATGCATTGATGAAAGAAGCAATGCCATTAGCAAATATGGTAGATCTGCATAACTATGGCAGGCAGTTGGTAAATGAAAAAAGATATCCGGAAGCATTGGAAGCATTTAAACTGAATGCACAAAAAAATCCAAATGTATTTACAACAAATGTTGGATTGATGAGAGGATATGCGGCAACAGGGGATTATAAAAATGCTTTGAAATATGCAAAACTGGCATTACCGCAGGCACCTGATGCTGCCAATAAAAATGCAGTGGAAGGGTTTGTAAAAAAGCTAAGCGAAGGGAAAAATATTAATTAAAAAACAGTGACCATAAATAAAAAGTCCGGTAATTATTTACCGGACTTTTTATTTATTAATCTTCATAAAAATCAATAAGGCTGCTAAAGTAAACATCATTCCACCCCGCCACAATATCATCATAATCTTCATCAGGGATATTGGTATGACGCAGCTCTGCTGATGTGCCTTGTTTGTGCGGATGTAGGATCATGGTAACAATCGATTTTTCTTCCTGTTCTCCAAAATACCATTCCTGTACAATTTTTTTTCCTGTTTCAAAAGAGATATTCTTACCGGTAATACTATTTTCCCAAAGAGAAAATTCACTATCGGGTTCGGTACTCATTTCCGCAGGCTCACCACTCCAAAGCTGGATGGTAGCAGGATTTGTAAGTGCAGTAAATACGTCTTCCGGTGCTGCAGAAATTAGGAAATAATTCTTATAATCTTTCATAATGCATTTAAGTGTTTTTTTTAAACAATTGGTATACATAGCAGTTGTGAAAAAACAGGTTTATTGTTAATAAATTATAGACCGACCACAACATAATTAACATTATACAGGCAGTTAAAAGTTTAAATTTGCTGGCAATAAATACCGTTATTTTCTGTTAATACTGCAAGCAAAACCAATTATGAAAAAACTAAAATTACATCAATTTCTTTTACTGGCTGTTCTTCAATTATTATTTGGCATTGCTGCTAATGCCCAATACAAAACATTTAAACTAAACGAAAAGGGAGATACACTCAATGCCGTTGATAAAAAGGATTTGAAACAAGGAAGATGGGTAGTGCATGTAGATGCTTTGAGAGGGGAGCCTGGTTATGAAGAAGAAGGCGTTTTTAAAAATAATGGAAAGGAAGGATTGTGGAGAAGATATAATCTTACCGGTGATCTGCTGGCGATGGAAAATTATTCGCATGGCGGCAAGGATGGCACACAACAATATTTTACTTATCTCGGCGACCTGGAAAGAGTAGAAAACTGGAGAGGATACAATCCCGATGCACCTTATGATACGATAGCTGTTTACGGTACAGGTAGCAACGAAATAATTGATTACAAAATCGTAAAGGCCGAACAGTATAGCGTAAAAAATGGCGAATGGAAATATTATGATCCGGCAACCGGCAGAGTAATGCGTAGCGAACAGTGGGATAGAAATGTACTTAAGTTACCAGACGGACCCAGGAAAGATGTAGCAAATGCACCAAAAAAGAAAGCCGAAAAAACGCCTCAAATGCTGGAATGGGAGAAAAAAAATAAAGGCAAAAAAAGAGTTGTAAGGGATGGCAGTACCGGTTTATGATCCATTCATCACCTGGCCGTTTACATACAGCAACCGGTACAGTATCTATCGGATTATTACAACATGCCTAAGCGATTTTAAAATATGATGATATAATAATGCATAAAAAAAGCTGCCTAATATTTGGGCAGCTTTTTTTATGCGTTGGTTACGCTACTATTTAATTTTTTATTTCACGCTGCATTGGGTTGCTTCCTGTAGAGGCTCCTCTTGCTGCTGCTTGCCTTGCTTTGAAAAGTTGGAATTTAGATGGCTCCGCAGCTATGTTCCATGTGTTATTAGATTCATCTATATCTGCAGTCTCTCTCATCGGGTCTAATCTTATAGAAGCTACTTCTTTATCTTTTGTAAAAGTTTTTACAACTTTGTTTTCGTTCTTCCTCCATACCTGTGCAGCAATGCGTTCTACTTCTTTAGTACCGTCTTTGTATGTCCACTCAATGATGATTGGCATTACAAGACCACCTTTATTACTAAAAGTAAGTTCATACATATTTTTGCCACCTGCAATCTTCTTTTTCTCTTCCGGTGTAAGTTCTTCTGTAATGGCTGCTGTATTTATTTCTGTTTTTGCAGCAGTTGTATCAATGTTTACCAGGCCACGATCATACTTCCAATAAAAGTCACGCAAGCCCTGGTCTGCATCTGTTGCGAATACAATGTTCTTGTCCTGCCTGTTTCTTACTTTTGAAATATCATCAAAACTATTCAATATAGGTTTTGCAACAGCACCTGTATTTACAGTTCGGCCGCGGCCTCTTTGTTCACCGGACTCCCGCATAACTTCTGTACTTAGGTTAGCCCATTTTACCGTATCTAAAGAAATATCACATGGTTCTGTACCGTAGAACCAGCCACGCCAAAACCAATCCAGGTCTTCACCACTTGCATCTTCCATGGTGCGGAAAAGGTCTGCAGGTGTTGGATGTTTAAAAGCCCAACGCTTTGCATATTCTTTCAGGCCATAATCAAACAGTTCTCTACCCATAATGGTTTCTCTCAAAATATTAAGTCCGGTAGCCGGTTTGCTGTAAGCATTGGGGCCAAACATGATAATATTTTCACTGTTCGTCATTATCGGCTCCAGTTGGTCTTTTGGCATCTTCATATAATCTACTATCTTATATGCCGGGCCTTTTGATACCGGAAATTTATTATCGTATAATTCTTCTGTAAGATATTCTACAAAAGAATTTAATCCTTCATCCATCCAGGTCCACTGGCGTTCATCACTGTTGATGATCATGGGGAAAAAGTTATGGCCAACCTCATGTATCACAACTCCCAGCATACCATTCTTTGTTGCTTCACTGTAAGTGCCATCTTTTTCACAACGGCCGTAGTTAAAGCAGATCATCGGGTATTCCATACCGTTAGCAGCTTCAATACTTTGTGCTACCGGGTAGGGATAAGGTATAGTGAACTTTGAATAACTTTTTATAGTATGCGCTACCACTTTTGTACTGAACTTTCGGTAAAGGTTATACGCTTCTTTTGCGTAAGCGCTCATGCACATCACTTTTTTACCTTCAACATTAGCAGGCATTGCATCCCATATAAATTTGCGACTGCTGCCCCAGGCAAAGTCACGTACCATATCGGCTTTAAAAACCCAGGTTTTCTTTTGTGTAGATTTTTGTTTCTCTCTTGCAGTAGCTTCTGCCAGCGTGGATATTTCTATTACATCTTTTGCTTTTTGTGCAGTCTGCCATCTTGTATACTGAGCCGGGCTAAGCACCTGCTGGTAATTCTGGCATTCGCCCGTTCCCATTACGATATGATCTGCAGGAACAGTCATACTAACTTTAAAATTTCCGAAGGTTAATGCAAACTCTCCGCTGCCTGCAAACTGGTGGTTTTGCCAGCCCTGGAAATCACTGTACACACACAGGCGTGGGTACCATTGGGTCATGGTATACAAATCATTTCCATCCTCCGGGAAATATTCAAAACCACCACGGCCACCATATTTTGTTCTTTCAATAATATTATAATTCCATTCTACTTTAAAAATGAATTGTTGGCCGGGTTTTAATTGTTGCGGCAGGTCTATACGCATCATTGTTTTATTGATAGTATATTTTAAAGGCGTGCCTGTAGCGTTGGTTACTTTTAAAATATTATCCCCATATTCCTTATTCATCGGGGTAAAACTTTGCTCTGATACAACAGTTTGCATCGGGTTGCTTTGCTCGTAACCTGAATTATTTTTAGTGCTGTGTTGATTTTCATCTAACTGTAACCAGATATAATCAAGTTTGTCCGGAGAATTATTGTAATAGGTAACGGTTTCTTTACCGTTAAGTCTGCGGTTTGGCTCGTCCAATTCACAGGTGATGTCATAATCACAACGTTGCTGCCAGTATTTTGGGCCGGGA
Source organism: Ferruginibacter sp. (assembly GCA_039918155.1). Taxonomy (GTDB): domain Bacteria; phylum Bacteroidota; class Bacteroidia; order Chitinophagales; family Chitinophagaceae; genus Ferruginibacter. The sequence goes on along the minus strand of JBDSIB010000057.1, from coordinate 22,041 downwards.
GCGCCACTTGCAGTGCGGTATTCATTGGGTGTTGGCAGTATGGTCCCCAATTGTTCAAAACGATTACCATGGTTACTACCGGGATTATTTTTTATATCCTGAGAGTTACCACAAAAGACTATCATTAGTAACATAATTGAAGCGATCAACTTTTTTATCATATCAGATTAATTTTGGTTCAGAAGTTATAAAATTATCAAATTTATTTTAAAAAACATTTTATAATGGCCATCGTTGTACACACATATAAGATCCAATACATAGCGCTGTGATTGATAAAGAATATACCCACACTCTTCTTGGTAAGCCAGCTTTAGTAATTGCCAGATAAGATGCTACAAGAATGATTCCTACCGCAAGTATCTGCCCGGCCTCCAGGCCTACATTAAAACCAAATAAAGGAATTGCAATATGTTGTTCTTTAGCCAGCATAAATCTTACGGTGTTTGCAAAACCCATTCCGTGAATAAGGCCAAAGAAAAGTGCCAGGTAATAATTAAGCCTTAATTTTTTCGGCGTAAAATCTTTTAATAATAAATTAAAAATTGCTGTAATAACAATGGTAAGTGGAATCAAAAACTCTACCCAATCTGACTTAACTCTTATAATATCATAAGTGCTCAGTGCAAGCGTAAGAGAATGTCCGATGGTGAATGCCGTTACCAATACCAGCACCTGCTTCCAGTTTTTAATAAGGTAAATAGCTGCCAATGCTGTGAGGAACATCAGGTGATCTAATGCTTCCCGGTTAATAATATGATGCCAGCCCAAACTAAAATAAAATGTAAAATCATTCATAAAAAAGCAGCAGCCCGTTGGTTTGTTTTACTTTTGTGGCATAAAATAGCTTTAAAAATAAAAGGAATAAATCATCTTTACACAAAATGATCAATAAATTATATAAGTGGTTTTTTGTGGTATGCGTCTGTCTGGCTGCATCGGCTTTTTCCGTGCATCCTATTTATGTTAGTGTAACAGAGATAAACCACAATGCAAAAGCTAAAACGCTGGAAGTGAGTTGCAAAATATTCACCGATGATTTTGAAAAAGTATTGAGGAATACTTATCATACGCATGTAGATCTGCTTGCAGCAATAGATAAGCCTGCCATGAATAAACTGGTAAATGATTATGTGCAGAAGCATTTAAAAATTATGGCAGATGGCAAACCGGTTGCATTGAAATACCTGGGTTATGAGCAAATAGAAGAAGGGATTTACAGTTATTACCAGGGTGATGGAATAAGCAATGTTAAAAGCATAACGGTAACGGATAATCTTTTGTATGAATACCAGGAACAGCAGATAAGCCTGATACATATTACGGTGAACGGTAACCGAAAAAGTACAAAATTGAATAACCCTGAAGAGAAAGTGACAGAAACTTTTTAAGTTTTAGGATTCGCCGTCTTCCAGTTGTTCCTTTAGTTCTTCTGAAATATTTACCAGTACTTTATCAATACGCTGGCCATCCATATCTATTATTTCGAAATCAAAATCACGCCATTCAAATTTTTCGCCGGTGGCCGGTATATGTTCCAGCTCATGCAATACAAATCCTGCAACCGTATCAAATTCCTGCTCATGTTGATTCATCCAGTCGGCCCTGTCAAAATAACTTAAGAAATCATAAAAGTGAATTTGGGCGTCTACTAAATAAGTACCGTCATCCCGTTTAATGATCTCGTATTCTTCTTGCCCTGTTTGGGGTACATCTCCTACGATAGCTTCCATTATATCATTCAGGGTTATCATCCCTTCCAGTGTCCCGTATTCATTTACAATAAAGCAGGTATGTATCCTGGTAGATTTTATTTTTTCCAGTAACTGGTAGGCTTTATTGTTTTCGGGAACAAACAATGCAGGTTTCACTAATTGGTGTAAAGGCGTATCAGGATGGGCTTTCAGGAGATCTTTAACATACACAAGCCCTTTTATATCATCTATGGAACCAGCACATACAGGAAAAGTGCTGAACACAATCTCATCCAGTTTATTTTTTACATCCTGCACAGTATCTTCCATTGGCAACCAAACGATATCTGTACGGTGTGTCATTAAAGAAGTAATATTTCTATCTCCTAAATGAAAAACCCTTTCTATGATTTCTTTTTCATCTGTTTCAATAGAGCCAGATTCGCTTCCCTCATTTATCATGGCCTTGATCTCTTCTTCTGTAACTGCGCTGTCTGTAGCTTTTTTAATATTAAATATTTTGAAAATAATATTTGTAAGACCTGAAAGCAGCCACACAAATGGATAAACAACGGTAGAAAGTGCATTCATTGGTCCTGCTACAACCCTTGATATTTTTTCAGCCCTCAGCAGCCCAAATTTTTTCGGGATCAATTCTCCAAAGATGATAGATAAAAAAGTAACAATTATAACAACGACTGAAGTAGCGATGGTGTTAGCGTAATGCTGCGTAAGTTCAAATCGCTCAAAGAAGGGTACTAATCCTTTCCCAAACCTTTCGCCTGAGTACACACCCGTTAATATAGAAATAAGCGTTATGCCTATTTGTGCAGTGCTCAAAAATTTCTCTGGATTTTCTGCCAGGTCAAGTGCAGCCTTCGCTTTTTTATCGCCCCGGTTTGCCAACCCTTCCAACCTCCCTTTACGTGCACTCACCAAAGAAATTTCACTCATAACAAACAGAGCATTCACGAAAATCAACAGCATTAAAATAAGTATATCAGACATCTTTTATTGTAGATCGTAATTTTTATTAAACGATTTTGCTGACAAATATCCTAAAACAAACCCAATCAACCCTCCACAAATTACATCCAGTGGAAAATGAACCCCTACATACACCTGCGCATAAGATATCAAGCCGGCCCATAAAAAGAACAAAAGCGCCCATTTTCCCACCTTATCCCGAAGGGTATAATAAAAAAAAGCCGCCATAGAAAAATGATTAAAAGCATGGGAAGAGGTAAAACTGGAACTTTGCGGACGGTAATCTAAAAGAAATCTTACGGAATCTCCCAAAGTGGGATCGCTGCATGGCCGGAGCCTGAAAATATTTTCTTTAATAATATCACTACTTATAGCATCACTTATAATAGCTGTAGCAGCTGCAATTGCCAGCCACCACCAGCGGTCTTTTTTAAAATTGATCACAACAAATAATAGCAGAAAAAAATATAAGGGAACCCAGGTCATTGAGTTTCTAACAAGTGGCATAAGCCAATCAAAAAAGCTGTTGTGCCACTTGCCATTCAGCACATAAAATAACGCCCTGTCTGCTTCTATGAGTTTATTCATTCGTTGTAAAATATACTCAAAAATAATTAAACTAACTTTGCCGCCGTTAATAAATGATTGATTATGTCTTTTTTAAAGAGAATACCTAAGCTGATTCGTTGGGTTATTTCAATAATGCTTGTGCTTATTATTTTAATGACAGCTTACCGGTTTTTCTTTTTCTTTCACTACAGGCCGCAAAACAGACCATTTTCAGGATCTGCTTTTTTATTGGGGCTTCGGTATGATGCCCGGATTGTTTGCATCATCGGCGTTGCCATGTTTATATTAAATGCTTTTCCTTTTCTGAATCCTTTTAAAAACAGAAAGGCATTAAAAGGTTGGCTTATACTTTTATCAGTTGCTTTTTTAATAATGTTGATCTTCTACAGTTCCGATTTTTATTACTACGATTATTTAAAACAAAGGCTGAATGCTTCTGTATTGGGCTTTCTGCAGGATGCAGCAATCTCCGGAAAAATGATGTGGGAGACTTATCCTTTAGGGAAGATCTTCTTCTTTATCATTTTAGCATTGGTGCTTTTTTATTTTGGAATAAAAAGAATATTTACCGCTATAAAAAATACCGCAGATACTAACAATAAAAAGAAAGTAAATGTTACTTTTTACGTGGTGACCATATTATTAATGGCCTTATTGGTATTTGGCAAAATAGGGCAGTACCCACTGCGATGGAGTGATGCCTTTGCTTTCCAGGATGAGTTTAAAGCTAATACGGCTTTAAATCCTTTTCAAAGTTTTTTCAGCTCTATTAAATTCCGCAATTCAACATTTGACATTAATAAAGTAAGATCAGATTATCCCCTGATGGCTGATTATCTTGCCGTGAAAGATAAGGACAGTGTAACGCTAAACTATAAACGCAGTTATCACTTTGATGATACGCTGGTTAATAAGCCAAATATTGTAATCGTTATCTGCGAAAGTTTTAGTGCATACAAAAGTTCTATGTATGGCAATGGCCTGAATGCTACGCCTTATTTTAACAGCATGTGCAATAAGGGCGTTTTCTTTGAAAGATGTTTTACGCCATCCTTTGGTACAGCACGTGGTGTATGGGCCGTCGTTACCGGCATACCGGATGTGGAAACAAAGGAAACTGCGAGCCGCAATCCAGCGGCAGTAGATCAGCATACCATCTTAAATGATTTCACCAATTATAATAAATTTTATTTCCTGGGGGGTAGTACTACCTGGGCAAATATAAAAGGCGTGCTTACCAATAATATTATGGGGCTGCAGATCTACGAACAGGAAAATTTTAAAGCCAATAAAGTTGATGTATGGGGCATCAGCGATAAAAATCTTTTTTTAGAAACCAATAAAATTCTTGCTTCGCAAACAAAACCATTCATCAGCATTATTCAAACAGCAGATAACCACCGGCCATACACGATCCCAGAAGAAGATCTAAAAGAATTCAAAAAACTAGATCTGCCTGCAGATACTTTAAGAAAGTATGGTTTTGATGATAATGGACAACTGAATGCATTTCGCTACACAGATTTTTGCTATAGTAAATTTATAGAAGCTGCCAAAAAAGAAAAATATTTTGACAATACCATCTTTGTTTTTGTAGGCGATCATGGGCTTAAAGGTGATGCCGGAAACATGTTTCCGCAAAGCTTTACAAAGCAGGGTATTCTTGCACAGCATGTGCCCTTATTATTTTATGCACCTAAATTACTTGTGCCAAAAAGAGTATTAAATGTAGCATCGCAATTAGATATTTTACCATCAGTAGCTACACTTGCCAGGCAGTCTTATACCAACACTACCATGGGAAGGAATCTGTTTGATACAACAGATGCCTCTTCAAAATTTGCGTTTTTAATAGATCCTGATAAACTGGTAATTGAGTCGGTAAGCAATCGATATTATTATGGGCGAAATTTAAGAACAAATAAGATTGATTTTGTATCAGTGGTAAACAATGATCAACCTGTGCATGATTCCGCAAAAAATCACATGTCAAAAATTACCGAAGCATGGTACGAGACTGCCCGTTACATGTTGCTCAACAATAAAAAAAATAAATAGCTGCTGTAGGTTAACTTCGCAGATTACAGAGCTTAATAAAAGGAGTTTTAAAGATGCTTATAAAATGGCGTGTGCCAAAAACGATACAGTGGATCGTAAAATTATTTTTCATCTACCTGTTTATTTTTACTGCTTTCCGCATTGCAACAGTTATTTGTTTTAAGCCTAAAAATATTCCGGCAACAGATCTGTTGCCTTCATTCTGGTTGGGACTTAAATATGATCTTCGGTGGATCGCTTTTATATTATTGCCCATTGCGATCATTTCCTTGTATCCTAAATTTTCTCCTTTTTACAGTGAGCGCTTAAAAAAGATATGGACGGGTTATCTCGGGATAGTTACACTATTAGTTTTATTTTTTTATGGTGCCGATTTTGGCCAGTTTGCTTATATAAATGCCAGGCTGAATGCAGATGCTTTGATCTTTGCAGAAGACCCACAGGAAAGCCTGCAAATGGTATGGCAAAGTTATCCAGTCATTTGGATACTGATTGGATTATTTGGTTCTGTATTAATGATCATCTGGATGTTCCGGCGTACACACGTAGGCGTAGAGGGAAAGAATATGAACGTACACAAATTCGATTACCGCCGTCGCTGGCATTTGGCAGCCTTGCTGATACTGACCTGGTTCATCTATGGTTTTTTTACTTTAAAACCGCTCAACTTTTTCAGGGCATTCAGCCTCAATGATGAATTTAAAAGTAATCTTGCGCTCAATCCTCTACAGAACTTTTTTACAACTTTACGCTTCAGAGATCCGGATTATAATACAAAGGCAAAAGAGTATTACCCTTTGATGCAGAAATTCTTAAATCCGGATCCTGCCAGTATACGCCTGGGATATTATGGCCGCCTCGTACACCCCAATAGTAAAGCGCTTGAAAGTCAACCCAACGTAGTATTGGTGATATGCGAAAGCTTTAGCATGTATAAAAGCAGCATGAGTGGAAACCCTTTGAACAGTACACCTTACTTTGATGGATTGACCAAACAGGGAGTTTTTTTTAACCGTTGTTTCTCACCCACATTTGGTACAGCAAGGGGAGTATTTGCCATTGTTTCCGGCGTACCGGATGTACAGCTAAGTAAGTTTGCCACCCGTAATGCGGAATCTGTAAATCAACGCACCATCATCAATGATTTTGATGGCTACGAAAAATATTATTTTATCGGCGGCCGCAGCCAGTTCAATAATTTCAACGGCTTGATAAAAAATATCAAAGGCGTAAATATTTATGAAGAAGGAAAGTATAGCTCCCAAAATCTCAATGTATGGGGCATCAGCGATAAGAATTTATTTTTAGAAGCTAATAAAGTAATGGCGAAGCAGGATAAACCATTCTTTACAATTATCCAGACAGCAGATAATCACCGGCCTTTCAATATACCGGAAGAGGATAAGGATTTTATCCAAAAAAGTATCCCGGAGGACGAGCTACATAAATACGGATTTGAATCTTTGAAAGAATACAATGCTTTTGCTTATACAGATTATTGTTACAAAACTTTTATAGAAGCCGCTAAAAAAGAAAAATATTTTGAGAATACTATTTTTGTTTTTATTGGCGATCATGGCGTAGAGGGAAATGCAAGTGCTATTTATCCAAATGCCTGGACAGAGCAGCGGTTAAGTGATGAGCATATTCCTTTATTGTTTTATGCACCAGCTTTACTGGCGCCACAATTAAGAACGGGAACCGCATCACAAATAGATGTATTGCCTACCATTGCCGGAATGATAGCGCAGCCTTATACCAATACCACTTTAGGAAGAGATCTGCTGGATAGTAGTAAAACAGAAAATGCTGCCTTTATTATTTATCATGCACCGGGCTGGATAGGCGTAGTAAATGACAATTATTTTTACCGCAAGAATATCCGCATACAAAAAGAAGAGTTGGTATCTGTCAGGAATGATTCTCTTCACTTAACGCCGCTGCAAAGAGATTCTGTATCAAAACATTTATCTACTCTGACCTCGGCTATGTACGAAACAGCAAGATGGATGCTGCTGAATAATAAAAACAAGTAAGGGATTGGTTATAAACAAGTTGTTTTAAACACAGGAAGTAGTAATTTTTTTAAAAAACCTGCTTCTTATTTCCTGCTCCCAAAAATTCCTTCTATCTTTACACGACCTCTAGGATATCCTGTTTCACTTCCTCCGGTCATATTTTATTTTCTTTTAAATTGTTGAATACTGAGTATCCGTTTTTTATAGGATACTTAAAAAGTATTTTTAAATTATTATAATTATAAAAAAATGGCCAAGTTTATTTTTGTAACAGGTGGTGTTACATCGTCTTTAGGTAAGGGTATTATTGCAGCCTCCCTTGCAAAATTACTGCAGAGCCGTGGGCTTAAAGTTACCATTCAGAAATTTGACCCTTATATCAACATCGATCCGGGAACATTGAATCCCTATGAACATGGCGAATGTTTTGTAACCGATGACGGTGCCGAAACAGATCTTGACCTTGGACACTACGAACGGTTTTTAAACATTCCTACATCGCAGGCTAATAACGTTACTACCGGCCGCATTTATCAAACAGTTATCAATAAAGAAAGAGAAGGCGAATACCTTGGTAAAACAGTGCAGGTAATTCCTCACATAACGGATGAGATTAAACGACGTATGCTTTTATTGGGCGATAGCGGAGAATTTGATATCGTAATTACAGAGTTAGGCGGCACAGTTGGTGATATTGAAAGTCTTCCGTTTGTAGAGGCTGTTCGCCAGTTGCAATGGGAAATGGCTGAAGAAGATTGCATGGTGGTGCATCTGACATTGGTGCCTTATTTGAAAGCTGCCAAAGAATTAAAAACAAAACCTACCCAACATAGTGTTCGACTGCTGAGCCAGGAAGGGGTTCATCCAAATGTAATTGTTGCCCGTACCGAGCATCCGCTTTCTGATGAAATAAAAAGAAAGATCGCCTTGTTCTGTAATGTGAAACCCAATGCGGTTATTGAGGCAATGGATGCTTCTACTATTTATGAAGTACCTCTTAAGATGTTACATGAAGGGTTGGACGTGATCGTTTTGAAAAAATTACAGATAAATGGTTATGCTGCTCCCGAACTTTCTAAGTGGCGGGAGTTTCTGGAAAAGCTGAATTATCCAAAATCAAAAGTGAAAATAGGCCTTATTGGTAAATACATTGAGTTGCAGGATGCTTATAAATCTATACTGGAATCTTTTATACATGCGGGTGCAGTAAATCAATGTAAAGTGCAGATCGTGAATGTGCACAGTGAATTTATTACAGATGAAAATGTAGCGGACAAATTGAAAGAGTTGGATGGTTTATTAGTGGCGCCGGGCTTTGGATCCCGTGGTGTGGAAGGAAAAATAATAGCTGTAAAATATGCAAGGGAAAATAAAATGCCCTTCTTTGGCATCTGCCTTGGTATGCAGATGGCTGTAATAGAATATGCAAGAAACGTAATGGGCTGGGAAGATGCCAACTCTACTGAAATGAATACAGCAACCGCTTACCCCGTAATTGCCTTAATGGAAGAACAGAAAAAAATAAAGAAAAAAGGCGGCACCATGCGCCTGGGTGCATATGACTGCGATATTCAAAAAGGTAGTCTTGCTAATAAAATTTATAGTAAAACTTCAATAAGCGAAAGACACCGTCACCGTTGGGAATTTAATAATAAATATATCAGTGATTTTGAAAAAGCAGGGCTGGTACCGAGTGGTAAAAATCCGGTAAATGGCCTGGTAGAAATTGTAGAGTTAAAAGATCACCCGTTTTTTATTGGAGTTCAGTATCATCCTGAATTAAAAAGTACGGTGGAAAACCCACACCCTTTATTTGTAAGCTTTGTAGAAGCAGCTAAAAGTTTTTCTGAACAGAAAACAACAGTACGCACAGAAAAGCTGGAGAAAGAAACCATATAGAATGGCTGTAATTTTTTATCATTTTAATTTTATGCCATGCAGAAATTAAGCATGGATGAGTTGAACCGTAAATCGGTAGAGGAATTCAGGCGTTCTGAAAAGACACCTGTTATTGCTGTGTTGGAAAATATTCGCAGTGCTTACAATGTCGGTAGTGTTTTTCGTACAGCAGATGCTTTTTTGCTGGAAGCTGTTTACATAACCGGGTATACAGCTCAACCTCCTCATAAAGAAATTAAGAAGACTGCTTTGGGTGCGGAAGAATCTGTAACATGGCTACACTTCGCAAATGCAAATGATGCTATTGCAAAATTAAAAGCGGACCGTTATAAAGTGTATGCCGTAGAGCAGGTGGTAAATAGCCTGATGCTGCAGGAAATAAATTTTACCAGCGATGAAAAGATTGCGGTGATATTTGGTAATGAAGTAACAGGTGTGGAACAGGAAACTATTTTGCAATGTGACGGTTGTATAGAAATACCACAGTTGGGTATGAAACATTCATTGAACATTGCAACAGCGGCTGGGGTGGTATTGTGGGAGATTGTTAGAAGGAGATTACATTAATTAGGTAAATTTCAGGCTGCCCATAGTTATCGGTGTGTCAAAGCCAGAAACGGATGTCAGGCTGCCCCGATAGCTATCGGGGTGTCGAAGCCGGGTTGGTTAAATAAATGTCGGCATGATCTGTCGAAGCCCGTTAACAAAAAACATATTTTATAAAATGCCCTCAACAGTAAAAAACTATCTCTCTCTTATAAAGTTTTCGCATACGATTTTTGCAATGCCCTTTGCATTGATTGGATTTTCTTTGGGAATAATTTCACTTCCCAAGACGGTGATACCAGGTTGGCATACCATCATTTATCCTCATGGAGAAATTCATTTTGTCGTTAAAATGTTTATCCTCGTAATCCTCTGCATGGTCTTCGCCCGGTCTGCGGCTATGGCTTTTAACCGTTATTTAGATCGTCAGTTTGATGCAAAGAATCCAAGAACTGCTGTGAGGGAAATACCTGCAGGAATTATTTCTGCAAGGAATGCTTTAGTATTCACAATTGGCAGTTGTATTTTATTTATTGTTTGCACTTATTTTATTAATAGCGTTTGTTTTTTTTTATCACCGGTAGCTTTATTTGTAGTTTTATTTTACAGTTATACAAAACGGTTTACTGCACTTTGCCATTTGGTATTGGGCCTGGGATTAAGCCTGGCGCCAATTGGTGCGTACCTTGCAGTGACTGGTCAATTTGCTTTGCTGCCGATATTATTTTCCATCGCAGTTATTTGCTGGGTAAGTGGCTTTGATATTATTTATGCTTTGCAGGATGAAGCTTTTGATAAAGAAAATCAACTCTATTCCATTCCATCTGTATTGGGTAAGGGCAAAGCTTTAATGGTTTCTATTCTCTTGCATTTTGGCTCCGCAGCCGCAGTAATTGCAGCCGGATTTTACGGGCATTTTGGTGCGTATTATTGGTTAGGTATTTTGGTATTTGTCGGTATGTTGATCTATCAACATTCTATTGTAAAACCAAATGACCTTAGTAAAGTAAATATTGCTTTTATGACGGCTAATGGAATTGCATCCGTAGTGTTTGCTGCTTTTGTATTGCTGGATCTGTTTTTAAGATAGCTTTTCCGAAGGTATATTAGTATATAGATATTTTTCTTTTATAAGCCGCATTCTGTTCATGTTTCGTCTACACTTCGACAAGCCTGCCTGTCCGGTAGGCAGGCTCAGTGTGACATCAACATGACAGAAAACTGTCATCTTTATTGCTGTAGGTTTTATTGTTTCCAAAACATTTTTATTCTTGTATGCACATTCTCCCGTATGTTCATGTAAAACATATTGTAATCTGCGATGTGGTAATTTTCGGAATGGAAGAAAATGTTGCCGAAAAATTTCGGCTTACTCGTCCATAAAACATTGTCATGTATCTGTGCATTCACATTATGCTTTATGATCTTGTTGAATTTTAATAATACTGCACCTTTGTTTAATTCCGCAGGAGCAAAGGTTGTGGCGCTTGTCCATAAAAGCGGATTGGTGACGATGCTTTTAAAATTTTCTTTTGCAATATAATCTGCGGTAAAATCTTTATGAAAACTACGCCAGCCAACAAAGCAGCCCGTTGCCAATGAATCTTTACAGCTAGGGATAGACGTAAAATATTTTTCCGGCGTTGGCATGCCAATTATATAAGCACAAACTAATTTATTATATAATAGTTTCCCCTCAAAAAATTCTTTTAAAAGTCTACCGGCATGTATAGTGCCCTGGCTATGCGATGCTATGATGATGGGCCTGCCGTTGTTATAATGTTTTAAATAATATTCAAATGCAGTTTTTACATCATTGTATGCCAGATCAAGCGCCGTGGTTGCACTGTCTTTGTTAGCTGAATAAAATGATTTCAGATTGGCCTGGCGGTAGCGTGGTGCAAATATTCTGCAATCTGCATTAAAAACACTTGCTTGTGAAAGGATGGTAGAATAATCTGTCTTGGCATTGATCTCTGCATCATCAATGGGCGCATTCCAACGATAATCATTTTTATCAGTTAGGGTAGTAGGGTAAATAAAAAATACATCGACTGTGGAATCCTTTACAAAATCTTTACGCAGTGGTTTTGGAACACTGTCCGAAGGATCCCATTTCCACGGATGTGCAGCCCAATAATGCAGATCGCTGTAATCGGGTTTGCCATCAACACTTTTGAATTGATAGGCTGTTTTATGAGAAAAATTTTTATGGCTGCAGGAAGTGATAGCAAAACAAAAAAGCAAAAAGAAAAAGCCGGAAAATAATTTCATGAAAATATTTATTAGAACAAGATTTGAGTATCTGCAAAAAGAAAGCCGTCTTTTTTAGAGCCGGCTTTTGTTTAAAAGAATATGTTTAATCAACTCTCTTTATTCCACAGCCAACACTCTTGCTTTGTGTTACTGTTACCGCTTTACCTGCTGCCATTTGATTGATGGCTTCTTTCAGATGTTGGCGTGTAATGGCTGACGGATCTGCAGGACTATCATCTATTGCACCATGATAAACCAGCACAGCATTTTTATCCAATAAAAAACATTCAGGAGTACGATTGGCGCCAAAGGCATTGGCTACTTCACTATTCTTATCTACCACATAATCCCAATTATATTTTTGTGTAACTGCATATTTTTTCATTTGTGTATACGCATCATCATCACTTCTTTGTGCTTCATTGCTGTTCAATAAAATAATACCTACTTTATTTTTCTCTGCATAAGCTGCAATTGCTTTGGTGCGTTCCTGGTTTTTTACCACGTAAGGGCAGGTATTGCAACTGAACATTACCAGCACACCTTTCGCTTTCATAGCATCCTGCATACTGATCTCTTTTCCTGAGACACTTAACATTTTTAGAGCTGCCTTGGGCATTTTACTACCAATAGGCAATGGTTCAACAGGTTTAAAAGCCATGGTTGCAATAAATGCGATTGTTGCAACTGCATATAATAATTTTTTCATGCGGTATTTTTTAGCAAATAAAGTTAACTCCGTTTGCTTTTTAGAAAGCGTTAAAACTTTGTTTTAATATTTTTTTCATCTTCATCCCGGTTCTGTGCTTCCATCTTTAACGAGCGGATGCTTACGTTTAACTCAAAGCCAATGATAAGTGCCAATGAATTAATAAAAATCAGCGCCATCACCATCATAATAGTACCGATAGAACCGTATAGCGCATTGTACCTTCCGAAATTATTTACAAATGCAGAGAAGCCGAGCGATGCAAGAATACTGAGAAAAGTTGTCAGCCGTACTCCCGGCGAATTGAACTTCCATCTCTTTTGTACAGAAGGTATATATCGGAAAATGAAAGCGATCGCAAAAAAGATAAGCAACACGATCAATATCCAACGGGTATAAAAGATCACCTGCCGTATGGTATCATTCTGTATCACCATTTTTAATATTGCACCCTGCATAATGAGCAAGAGAATATAAAAAAGTAATAGACTGAATATTAAAACAGTAAGCCTTATAGCAACCCATCGTTTGGCCAATCCTTTTCTTTTTTCAAACCCAATATAATTTTTATTGAAGGAACGGCTCAACCCCATCATCGCATTGGATGCAAAAAACAGCGACAATAGAAGTCCGAACGATAACAGCCCGATCTTATTGCCATCAATAAAAGTATCTACAAAATCAATGAGACCTTTGTTATAACCTTTCGCAGGGATCATATCCAATATCAGCGTATGTAACTGGTACTTGATAGATCGTTTTGAAATAAAAGGCAGGTTGGGTATCAGCGTAAATAAAAATAAAAAAGAGGGCGGCAATGCCATGATGAAATGATAGGAGATAGCGGCAGCTCTTTCTGTGAGTCCCTGCGTTTTTAACTGGCGGTATAAGAACCGCAATACATCATACAAAGGCAATCCTTCAAAACCCGGCAGATGCCAGTGTTTACTTCGGTTTATTAAAAAGCCGATCGGAGTTTTTGTAATGATTATTCTTTGTAATTTATTCAAAGCTAAGAGCAGTATTATTTTTGTTGTTTACTTAATATCAAACTATCCAATGCACGCTGGTATGCTTTTGCATACAATAAATGTTCAGGATAGCTGGATGCAAAATTAGAGTAACCCCGAAAATCCGGCTTTGCCACAAAATAAAGATACGTGGTTGATGGCGCATCTAATACTGCATCAATTGTTTTTGTGGAAGGTGTACAGATCGGTCCCGGTGGTAATCCTTTATTTAAATAAGTGTTATATGGAGATACATATGCCAGGTGCCCATGCAATATTCTTTTCAAGCCAAAATTACGCATTGCATATTTTACTGTCGGGTCAGCTTCCAGGCGCATACCTTTATCAATACGATTCATGTACACACTTGCAATAAGGCCTTTATCTTCGGCTTTGTTGGTTTCTTCTTCTACTATGCTTGCCATCGTGTACACCTGTGCGGTAGTAAGATTTTTTGCCTGCGCTTTTCCTGTTCTTTCCGGTGTCCAGAATTTTTCCTGTTCATCTTTCAACCTTACAAATAATTTCTTGAAAGAACTGTTCCATTGAAAAAGATAAGTGTTGGGAATAACAGCCGTCATCACTGTATTGGTATCTAAACCAAAAGAATTAAGCGAATCATTATTGGTTAGAAAGTTGATCACTTCAGTAGAATCGCATTCAAAGTTATTACCGATCTTCTGTGCAAGATCTTCTTTGGTGCGAAGCTTATTTATAACCAGTCTTACCGGTGATTGATTGCCTGATTTCAACATACGGACAAGGTTAATTAAGCTGCTGCCATTTTTAATTTCATAACGGCCCGCTTTTACATTCATATTATATTTTACCTGCTTCGCAATTTTATCAAAAAAGAAACCATGCGAAATAATATTTTCATTGAGTAATTGTGACTTTACCTGCTCATAGGTAGAACCTGTTCTTACAAAAAGATACTTATTGGCCGGTGCAGAAACAGTTGGGCCAAATACACACCATGCCGCATATGCGCCAACGATCAATACAAGGAAGAAAAGCCATTTCAATATTTTTTTCATAAGTACCTGCTATTTTAATTACAAAGTAAAATAAAAAACCCCGCCTGTACAGACGGGGTTACAAATTATTGTAAAAAATTATTTAGGATTTGTTGTTGCCGGTTGAGTTGTATTCGGCATTGGTACAGTAGTATTTTTGTTTGCAGGAGCAGGAACCGCCTGTTGCGGCGTAGTGCTTACACCTTTATACAATTCATCGTTCTTAGAACCGGTACCATCTTTTGGAATAAAGGCAGGAGACATCAGGCAAAGTAAGCCAAGTACTGCAGCAAAAACCCAGGTGCCTTTTTCAAGTACATCTGTTGTTTGCTTTACACCCATCAACTGGTTGCTGAAGCCACCCAATGAACCGGATAAGCCACCACCTTTAGGATTCTGTATCAATACAATAAGGCCCAGGATGATAGAAGTAATAATAATTAATACGCCGAATATTGCTAACATGTTATTTTTTGTTTATTTTAATTGGTCGATTTTGGCTGCAAAGAAAGCACTTTTAGCAGGATTGAGCAAACTTAATTTGGAATATATTTCAATAGCTTTTAATGTCTTTCCCTGCTGTTGGTATGCTTCTGCCATAGCTTCCGTCAAAATATCATCCTCTTTATTGCTTTTTTCTGCCAATGCCTGCACCGTTTTATCCATTTGCTCACTGCCTTCCGGCAACCTGTTTTCGTGCGTTTTCTTCATGGTTTTAAGCCAATCCGTAAAACTTTTGAGTTGTTTGCCCAGCTTATCCGCCGATTGCACTGCTTCACTCAATTTGATTCCCTGTGATGCAAAATAATCAGTTGTATAAAGTGGCTCAAACAATAATTCTTCTTTTGCAATTTCAACCTTTGTTACAGGTTCATTATTACTTTCTGCAGGCGCAGTATTTTCTTCCGGTGCAGGTGTAGGTAAAACTTCTTGTGTAACATTCGCCTGCGCTTCCACATTCTCCACTGCTTCACTTTTCATTTCAGGGAATTCATCTTCTGTACTATTTTCTTCAGGTTCATTTGCCGCAATTTCATTTTCTGTAATAACTGCTGTCGGTTCTTCTGCTATTGTCTCTTCCTGTTGTACAAATGCTACTGTAGGTTCATCAGTAATTGTTTCTTGTGGTTGCTCTTCTATTATCGGTTCTTCCTCTTGTATAACTGGTACAGGATTTTCTTCTATGGCAGATTCATCATCCTCTGCTTTAGAATTTCCCAGCACGGCATACAATGCATCTTCTGTTGATGATAAAAGTTTGTTCAGATGAAAAGGGCTCGCAAAATGCAAGGCAGTTGTAGAAGCTATCTTTTCATAAGCAGGAGAGTGCTGTTGAGTTTTTTTTAATAAATAATAATTCGCTACCGCAAAAAACGGATACTCATTTTTTACTTCATTGATAAGTTCAAAAGCACCGTCTGCATTCAGATTACTTTTAAATATTTTTTGAAATAATTGATGTTGCGGCATGGCAGAAATTATTTTTACTTTAGCAGGTATTACCAGTTGGAAAATATTTTATTGAATATTTCATCAACCATTAAAGTTACAATTTGTGAAGTAAGTGTAGACTCCGCCTGATTCAATGTCTGGCTTGCCGGAAAATCTTTTGATACTGTTATGTCTGCCTCAAAGCTTTTTTTATCATCGAGGGTATTTTTAAAAATAAGATGAAAGCCTGCATTCAGCCTGTTACCACTGGATTGCGTACCCGTGATGCTGATAGTAGTAACATAATAATTGGAAACATAACCGCTGATATCGTAATGTGCATCATCATTGTTCGTCTGGCGCAACCGGGTATTACCGATGATCTTTGATTTTAATTTTTCAGCTATCTGTCCCGCTAATTGTGTGTTTACATACTGCGCCTTATTCTCGATCGGGTTTACCCTGAAGGTTTTTACTTCATCAGGGATCGGCGCCGTATCTTTAAAGCCATACTTGCAGGTAGCAAAATTAAAAACGCTCACCAACAAAAAAAGCAGGCAATAAAGTTGTACATTTTTTATTTTAAGGTTCATCAATCTTTAATTTTAATATCGGTAAAATAACCTGCTCTCTATCTTTGTTCATTCAACTTATAAACTCCCAAGTTCCCCCTTCAGGGGGCGGAGGGGGCTTCATTCTACTTAAGAATTTCCCAAGTTCCCCCTTCAGGGGGCGGAGGGGGTTAAAGATCCTCTATATCATATTCCTTCAGCTTCCGATATAATGTTCTTTCACTAATGCCCAGGTCTAAGGAAGCATCTCTACGTTTTCCACGATGCTTTTTTAATGCTTTTATGATCAGTTCTTTTTCCTTGTCCACAATGCTCAGCGATTCTTCTACATCTTCATGATGATGAATACGATCATTGTTATTATTGCTGTTGCTTCCGTTATTCAATATCACCGGCGAAGAAGAAGGCTGAATATAATTGTTGCCGTTATGATTTGTACTAAGATCATTCTGGTTAGCGTGATCATTGTGAAAGTTAAGTCCGTTACCACCCATAGATGGATTCTGCAAAAGGTCGAAGAACATTTTCTTTAATTCATTTACGTCTTTCTTCATATCGAAAAAAAGCTTGTAAAGAATTTCTCTTTCATTTGCAAATTCCGTCTGGCTTACAGCACCGGCGCCACCTGCGAGTACAGGTAGCCGTGAGTAGTTGTTATCCGGTAAAAAATTACGGAGTTGTTCTGCACTTATATTTTTATCTGTACTCAATACTGAGATCTGTTCTGCAATATTTTTCAACTCTCTTACATTGCCCGGCCAGGTATAATTGGTAAGCAGATTCTTTGCCTCATCACTCAGTTGTACTGAAGTCGTTTTGTATTTATCTGCAAAGTCTGCAGAAAATTTGCGGAACAATAATAGGATGTCTTCTTTGCGGTCACGAAGGGGCGGTATTTTAATAGGCACTGTATTTAAACGGTAATACAGGTCTTCCCTGAAACGCCCGCTGTGAGTAGATTCCAACAGGTCTTTATTAGTAGCGGCAATTACCCTTACATCCGTTTTCTGCACTTTACTGCTGCCTACTCTAATGTATTCACCTGTTTCTAAAACTCTTAATAAACGTGCCTGTGTACCCAAGGGCAATTCACCGATCTCATCTAAAAAAATAGTACCACCACTCACGGTTTCAAAATAACCTTTACGGCTATCAACTGCCCCGGTAAAAGAGCCTTTTTCATGTCCGAATAATTCTGAGTCTATTGTTCCCTCAGGGATAGCGCCACAGTTTACCGCAATAAAAGGGTTGTGTTTCCTCGAAGAAAGCGAATGTATGATCTGCGAAAAAACTTCTTTACCTACTCCACTTTCGCCGTTTATTAAAACGCTTAGATCTGTATTGGCAACCTGGACGGCTACATTTAATGCATAATTCAATGCAGGCGAATTACCTATAATGCCAAAGCGGTTTTTGATTGATTGTTGATCCATTGTTTATTTTTTCTGTTGCTCATCTATCTCCTGTTTTAAAATGGGGATATTGTTTTCCAATATCTTCCATATTATCTCGGGGCTGACAAGATCGTAATCATGAGTGAGTATATGTCTTAATCCAATAATTTTTTCTTTACCGGTAAAATTAATTTTCGGTTCAATTTTATTTATCTGCCACATTGCTTCTCCTATAATTGCAAGCCTTCTTTCAACTGCATCATACACTGTGTAAGAAGTCTTAAATATTTTAAAGGATTCAATGTCTTTAATGTGTAATTCAATTCTCAAAATAGAGAAACGAATATCTTCTATATATGAATTAATTTCCTTTTTCATATATCAACACTTTACTTTTATTTAAACTTTTTATAAAATAACTGTTTCTTACTGCATCTTTCACTACCAGGTCTACTTTTCTGCCTGTAATACTCTCTAAAGAAAATAAAATGTCAAAATAATCAAAGGGTTCCTTTGGTAAACCTTCTTCATCTTTAAAATAATCAATTAAAAAATCAAGATCACTTTTCTCTGTAAAAGAATTATCAGTAGCACTGCCAAAAAGATATAAAGATTTGACACCGTACTTTTCACATACCTGGTTTATTGAAATAAGATTATGTTTTATATTATTAATCATCGCTTTTAATTAAAGAGCCTCCCCTAGTAAAGTCCCGGCAGTGCAACTTGTGACATGCACCATTACATAATCCCCTTTTTTAAAATTCCCTTTCGGAAACACTACTACCTTATTATGATCCGTTCTTCCATGCAATTCATTCTCATCTTTTTTAGAATTGCCTTCTACCAATACTTTAAATGTTTTGCCTACGTCTTTCTGCATACTTGCGAGTGAATGCCCACGATAAAGCGCTACCATTTCATGCAGTCTTCGTTTTTTTGTTTCCAAAGGGACATCATCTTCAAAGCGGCGTGCAGCAAGGGTTCCCGGCCTTTCAGAATAAAAATACATATAAGCCAGGTCGTATTGGCAGTATTCCATCAGGCTAAGCGATTGCTGGTGATCTTCTTCTGTTTCTGTGCAAAAACCGGTGATCATATCGGTAGATAATCCACAGCCCGGAATAATTTCACGGATGCGGTTAACTTTTGCAATGTACCATTCACGGCTGTAGGTACGGTTCATCATCTGCAGCATTCTGCTGCTGCCACTCTGCACAGGCAGGTGAATACAATTGCAGATATTTTCATATTTCGCAATGGTAAATAAAACGTCATCCGTAATATCTTTTGGATGCGATGTAGAAAAACGAACTCTCAGTAAAGGAGAAATTTTTGCTACCATTTCTAAAAGATTAGCAAACTTTACAGCCTTATTACTGTTGTCGGTAGTTGGTTGTCCATCGTCAGTTGTCAGTTGTTGGTTGCCGGTCATCGGTTGTCGTTCTTCTGTCCAATGATAGCTATCTACATTCTGTCCCAGCAAAGTTACTTCCCGGTATCCGTCATTAAAAAGTGTTTCACATTCCTGTAAAATGCTGGCAGCATTGCGGCTGCGCTCACGGCCACGGGTAAACGGAACCACGCAGAAAGAGCACATATTATTGCAGCCCCGCATGATGCTCACAAATGCCGTCACCCCATTGCTGTTCAACCTGATCGGCGAAATATCTGCATAAGTTTCTTCGCGGCTCAGTAATACATTCACTGCTTTTTGTCCGCCTTCTGCTTCTTCAATAAGGCCGGGCAGACTGCGGTATGCATCGGGACCAACTACAAGATCCACCAGTTTTTCTTCTTCTATAAAAGCTGCTTTCAATCTTTCGGCCATGCAGCCCAATACACCTACAATTAATCCCGGTTTTATTTTTTTAATACTCCTGAATTCTGTTAGTCTTTTTCGTACGGTGAGTTCTGCTTTTTCCCGTATGGAACAGGTGTTGATCAAAATAAGATCTGCATCGTCAGGCCGGGAAGTAGCTGCAAAACCTTCGCCCTGTAAAATGGAAGCTACTACTTCGCTATCTGCAAAGTTCATGGCACAGCCATAGCTTTCAATATAGAATTGTTTTTTGCCGATGGCATTTCCTTCCTGCAGCGGTGCAAAAGCTTCGCCCTGCCTGGTTTCATCATGTGTCTTATTTCCCGCCAGTAGTTCCATCTGCAATTAAAAATTTAAGAGGGCAAAGATAGCTGAAAATAATAAAAATGGTGACAGGATGTCAGAAGATGTCGTTAAATAAAAGGAGGAAGTGGAAAGAACGCCTTAAACCCTTTTTGCCTTATTATACCAAACCTCTTATTCATCAGGCAATGCATCAGTTCTATCTGTAAAAGCATTTTTCACTATATAATCCCCGTCTGCTTTATAAATTACGATGCCAAATTTTTGTAGCTTTGGTGGACAAACAATTAAATTGCCTAACATTTATATAATAGCAGGTTGTAACGGAGCAGGTAAGACGACTGCATCCTTCACAATACTTCCGGAAATGTTAGATTGCAAAGAATTTGTAAATGCAGATGAAATAGCAAAAGGTCTGTCTCCATTTCAACCGGAAAATGTTTCTTTTCAGGCAGGTAGAATAATGATTGAACGCATTGGTGAACTTTTGAATAATGAAGTAGATTTTGGATTTGAAACAACATTAACTACTTTATCTTATTTAAATACAATCAAACTTGCCAAACAAAAGGGATATACGATCAGTTTACTTTATTTTTGGTTAAATGATGTGAACCTTGCCATTGAACGTGTAAGAACCAGAGTAAACGAAGGTGGTCACAATATACCTGAAGAAACAATCAGAAGAAGGTATTTCCGTGGTATTTATAACCTGACAAACAAGTTTTGTGATCTTTGTGATTATTGGATTGTTATAGATAATTCAAGCAGGCCATTTACCTTTGTTGCTGAAGGCCAGGGAGAAGCAGATCTGAAAATTCATAATCCAACTATCTGGAATCAAATAAAAAATCAGGCTAATGAAAAATACTAATATTGATATTCAAAAATTAAGGGAACAAATCAGCAAAGGCTTAGACCTAACATTCCAAAAGCTACTTAAACAAAAGAAAGCACAAAACGGAGTTTTTGTTTTATCAGAACATGGAGAAATAAAAAAAATAAAAGCTTCTGAGATTAGTAAATAGTTGAGTGGTGAATTGCTGAGTGTTGATAGATCAATCTCTACTGAATAGCAGCAAACTTGGTATAGCATGCATGGAGGATGTGTGAACCATGTATGCCTCAACTTCCCTATAAGTTCCCTATAAGTTCCCTATAACATCGTTTGAATTTTTAAAAGAGATTGGTTTCCCTGCAGATTAGCGGCATCTACCTGCGGTCGAAGGGCATTTACCTGCGGTCGAAATGCATCTACCGACAGTCGAAGGGCTTCTACCTGCCGTCGAAAGGCATCTACCTGCGGTCGAAAGGCATCTACCTGCGGTAGAAAGGCTTTTACCTGCGGTCGAAGGGCTTCTACCTTCGGGAAAAAGGAAGTAATCTGAAAACTTATAAATGAGTATTTCTGGAAATTCATCCAATTTATGGAGCAACAAATTTCACCTTTCAACAGATAACTTTTCATTCATTATAAACTTGTTCAACCCACCAACTACTGCATTTTTATCCAGTTTTGTAGTTGCTTTTCTGCAAAGCGTGTAGTGCTAATAGCTATTCTCTATAAAATGTTAATAAATTAATGCAGAATTAATATGATAAAGGATTAAGTTGTTAAAGCAAATTCTATATTTGTCACCTGTCCCCCTGATACTCCACTTTTCCAACTCCATTTAAAGCTGTTCATTTAAAATTCTGGCTAACGCTCGCTATGAAAGGCCCTGCTCCAATTTTGCAGGCCTGCAAAAAATATGGA
>JBDSIB010000056.1:0-9403 GCA_039918155.1 Ferruginibacter sp. | reverse complement strand
GTTTTTAACCTGGCTTGAAAAAAATAAAAAAAAGAATCTTGTAAAAAAACTAGACAAAGCTTTAAGAGATCATACTTACACAGAAAATATTTGGGTAAAACTTACTGGTAAAAATTTAGATGGTCTTTGGGAAGAATATATTAAAGAACCTATAAAGGGGTTTTAAGATTTGCTCACTTGTACTGTATAACTTTGCTAATGAATTATAAATTCCATTGGTTATATTTTTCATTAAATCAAAAATAGCCCATTCCAGTTCCCTCTCCTTTGGAGAGGGGTAAGGGGTGAGGTAATCATTATGAACTGGATCATTCTCATCATCGCTGGTTTATTTGAAGTAGGTTTTGCAGCCTGCCTGGGCATGGCAAAGCAATCAACCGGACATACTGCTATTGCATGGTGGTGCGGCTTTTTTACTTCGCTCAGCATTAGTATGTTTTTGTTGTACAAAGCCACACAAACGCTTCCTATTGGCACCGCTTATGCAGTGTGGACTGGCGTAGGTGCTGTCGGTACCGTTTTAATGGGCATCATCTTCTTTAAAGAACCCATTCATTTCTGGCGCATGTTTTTCATCGTAACTTTAATTGCATCTATCATCGGGTTAAAAGCAGTTTCACATTAATGGTTACACTCATCATCAACATACAGCAGCTTGTAAATACAAGAAAAGAAACGAAGTTGCTTCGTGGAAAAGAACTGGCTGTTTTGCCGTGTATTGAAAATGCTTTCTTATTGATAGATCATGGCATCATTGCGGAGTACGGACACATGTATGAGTTGGCATTGAAAGTGCCACATTTACCAAAAAATATTATTGATGCTGTCGGACAAATGATTTTACCCTGCTGGTGCGATAGTCATACCCACCTTGTGTTTGCAGGTAGCAGAGAAAATGAGTTTGTAGATAAACTAAATGGCTTAAGCTATGCAGAAATAGCTGCAAAGGGTGGGGGAATACTTAACTCTGCAAAGAAATTACATGAAGCAAGTGAGGAAAGTCTTTTCACAGATGCTATGAAAAGGTTGAAAGAAATTACTTTACTTGGTACCGGTGCTGTAGAAATAAAAAGCGGTTATGGCTTATCGGTAGCTGATGAATTGAAGATGCTGCGGGTTATCAAAAAATTAAAAGAGCAATCTGGTTTGATAATTAAAGCAACTTTTCTGGGCGCCCACACTTATCCGCTAGCGTATAAAGAAGATCACAAAGGTTATATTGATTGTATCATAAATGAAATGCTGCCGGTCATTGCTGCAGAAAAGCTGGCAGATTATATTGATGTGTTTTGCGAGAAAGGATTTTTCTCTGCTGAAGAAACGGACGCCATTTGTAAAGCCGGTGCAGCTTATGGTTTAAAACCTAAATTGCATGTAAACCAACTCAACAGCATTGGTGGTATTGAAACCGGTATTGCCAATAACGCCATTTCTCTCGATCATCTGGAGACATTGACGGATGATGAGATTAGACAACTTTCAACCTTTAATGGAGTAAGCACTTTATTGCCGACTGCTGCATTTTTTCTGAGGATGGCTTATCAGCCAGCACGAAAACTTATTGAAAGCGGCGCCGCCGTTGCATTGGCATCGGATTATAACCCAGGATCATCACCTTCGGGGAATATGAATTTTGTAACGGCACTCAGTTGCATACAAATGAAAATGCTACCGGAAGAAGTGATAAATGCGGCAACGATCAATGGCGCTTATGCAATGGAAGCCGCATCACAAGCAGGAAGTATAACGATCGGTAAAAGAGCGAATCTTATATTTACTAAGCAGGTACCATCCTTACCCTATTTATTCTACAGCTTTGGCAACAACCATATAGACCGTATAATGATAAATGGTGAATGGATAAGCTGACTTTTTAAGTACTTTTAAAAATATTTTAAATTCAAATTCTTTATCATGCAAAAAAGGCTATGCTTTGTTTTTTTAATGTTCTTTTCTTTTCAATTGATGGCACAGGATTTAGGTAAGCTTACAGTAGACAAGATAATGAGAGATCCAAAATGGATGGGCACATCACCTTCCGGTGCCTTCTGGAATGTTGACGGAAGTAAACTTTTCTTTTTCTGGAACCCGGATAAAGCGCCTTCAGATTCTCTCTACTATATTACCTTAAAAAATAAAGTACCTGTAAAAGCAACAGTGGAAGAAAAACGGGATGTACTTTCTTCAGATAATATTATTTACAATGAGGCACACACAGCTTATTTGTATAATAAAGACGGCGATATTTTTTATGTAAATAAAAAGAATGGCAAGACAATAAGAATTACACAGACAACCGATTTTGAATACAGTCCTTCATTCGGTTTTAATGAAAAGAAGATTACATATATCCTCAATCAAAATTTATTTGCCTGGGATATTGCTACCGGAGAAACTACTCAATTAACAAATATTAAATCTGATGGAGCTTCTAATTCGGCTCCGCCACAGGGTTTCAGAGGGAGAGGTAATAATAACGGCAATGCTTCATCCGCTACAGGTAATAATGAAGAAGAATGGTTGAAAAATGATCAGTTGAAAAATTTTGATGTACTAAAAACCCGGAAAGAAAAAAGAGACCAGGCAGCAGCTTATGAAAAGGCAACCAAAGAAAAGGAGATGAAAGTGATTTCCACAGGTGATAAAAGATTGCAAGGTCTCAACATCAGTCCCGACGGACGTTTTGTAAGTTATAGATTAATAAAATATGCTGTTGGAAAAAATACGATCGTTCCAAATTACGTAACAGAATCCGGATATACAACAGATCTGAATGGTAGAACAAAAGTTGGCGGGCCACAAAGTGTAGCGCAATTCTACATCTACGATCGCATAAAAGACACGATACTCGAAATTATACCTGACTCTATCCCGGGCATAAAAGATATTCCAACTTTTGTAAAAGATTATCCAGAAGAATATAAAAAATGGGAGAAGAAAGATGCAAACAGGGCAGTTGATTTTTCCGGTATGTCATGGTCGCCAAATGGAAAATATGGAGTGATGGAAGTTAACGCACAGGATAATAAAGACAGGTGGCTGATGCTTTGGGATGCAGCAACCGGAAAATTAAAGATGTTAGATCGTCAGCATGATGAAGCCTGGATACAAGGCCCTGATATTGATTTTGGCAGCACAGGATGGATAGATGCAAATACTTTTTGGTACCAATCTGAAAATTCCGGCTATTCTCATTTGTATACCGCAAATGTGGAAACAGGTAATAAAAAACAATTAACTAACGGTAACTATGAGGTGCAGCAGGCACAACTCAGTAATGATAAAAAATCTTTTTACATTATTACCAACGAGGTTGAACCCGGTGAGCAGCAATTCTATCAACTTAATATCGCTTCTGGTAAGGCAGATCGCATTACAACAATGACTGGTGCAAATAATGTGACTATTTCACCAGATGAAAAACAACTGGCAGTTTTATATTCTTACAGCACCAAACCCTGGGAGCTTTACCTGCAGCCTAATAAAACAAATTCAAAAGCGGAGCAGGTAACTTTCAAAGCACAAAGCGATGAATTTAAAAGTCATCCATGGAAAGATCCTGAACTTGTAACCTTTAAAGCAAGTGATGGCGCTACTGTGTACGCAAGATTATATAAACCTGCCAATCCTGATCCCGCTAAGCCAGCAGTATTATTTGTTCACGGTGCCGGCTACCTGCAGAATGCACACAAATGGTGGAGCAGCTATTTCAGAGAATACATGTTTAATAATTTATTGGCAGAAAACGGCTATTACGTAATGGATATTGATTACCGTGGCAGTTCCGGTTATGGGCGTGACTGGCGTGCCGGAATTTACCGTCACATGGGTGGTAAAGATCTTACAGACAATGTTGATGCAGTAAATTATATGGTTACAAATTTTGGTGTAAACCCAAAACATGTTGGCCTGTACGGCGGTTCTTACGGCGGCTTTATTTCTCTGATGGCATTGTTTACCAAGCCCGATGTATTTGCTTCCGGTGCTGCATTGCGGCCCGTAACAGATTGGGCTAATTATAACCACGGGTACACTTCTAATATTTTAAATGAGCCTTACACAGATAGTATTGCATACCGTCAGAGTTCTCCATTATATTTTGCTAGTGGGCTTAAAGGAAATTTATTGATTGCCCACGGCATGGTAGATCTTAATGTAAATTTTCAGGATGCTGTGAAGCTTAGTCAGCGATTGATAGATCTTGGAAAAGACAATTGGGAAATTGCACCCTTCCCTATGGAAGATCATGGTTTTGTGGAGCCAAGTAGCTGGACAGATGAGTACAAAAGAATTTTTAAATTATTTGAAACTACTTTAAAGAAATAAAATAATTATTGTCCTGGCATTTGTTTTTCATGTCATCATTGTTGTGTCACTCTCTTGTACGGCAAACAATATGGCAACAGGGTTCGCAATCATTTAAGTTTATAAGACTAAGGGATTTTCTATTCCTTAGTCTTCCATTTACCACTTTGCAAATAGAGAGAAGACATTATAAAAATGGAGGTCCAATAAACAAACTCGTTGCTCCATGCCATTGCAAGGGAAATATAATGCAACTTCATAAAATACCAGGTGTAGCCCATGTACAGACTGATTGCGATTATTTCAATGCCAAGATTTACTCTTGTTTTTCCCGTGCCGGTAACACCATTGAGCCAGATATTTGCAATGCTCATAAATATTAATCCAAGCGAAACCACACGTACTACAGGTATTGCTTCTTTTACAAACTCATCGCCCTGGCCAAATAAACGGAAAAAAGCACCCGGATAAATATTTAGCAATGCACACATAATGATGCAAAAAGAAACACTGAAGAATGTGATCTTTTTAATAGCCGGTAACACTTTGTCTTCTCTTTTTTGTCCCATCAGGTTACCAACCATTGTATTGCTGGTGCTTGCAAATGCCCATACAAATACCCCTACCAGTCCAAATACATTTCTCATTGTATTGCTGATAGCTTTGGCAACAGTGCCTCTTGCTTCTATCAATAAAAAAAAGATAAGCCAGGTAGTTACACTAATGAGATACTGAAATACTAGCGGTAAGGATATGCGAAGAATTTCTTTGCTGATTGCTTTATCATATTGCAGGTGCTGCAGCAAATGATATTTTCTTCTCAGTCCGGTTATAATAAGTACGAGCGCTATAACTATCATACCCGTAAATTCTGCAATTAAAGATGCAACAGCAGCGCCATTAAAACCCATTTCAGGAAAACCTCCATTACCAAATATGAGCAGGTAATCAAATAAAATATTTACAAGCGCTTCAAAAATAAAGCCGATCATTAAATACCGGCTATTAAGTGAGGCTACTAAAAACGCATTTCCCATCTGGAATAAGAACAGGAAGGGCAGGCCAAGGATCCTGATCTTTAGAAAATCCATTTCTACCGGGTAAGCCTTCGGATCTGCCACAGCTTTTAAAATAAATGGTGCAACCAGCCAGGTAAATAAAATACAGATAGCGGCAATTTGCAAACTTATCCTAACACCCTGGTTCAGAATTGTTTTAAAAGCGTTCGTATCGCCACTGCCAGCATATTTGCTAAAAACAGTTTGCAAAGCACTATTCAAACCCATACCTGCAACTGCAAAAATGAGATAAAAAACACCGGTTATGCCGGCATTGCCCAGCGCTTCATTACTTAGTCTTCCCAAAAAAATACTGTTGGTCAGCAGGTTTAATTGCGGGATAAGAATTGCGAAAGTTATAGGCAATGCAATAGAAAGCACCTGCTTATTGGTAACCTGTACCTTTAAATCGCTATGTGTAACCGATGCATCCATAAAGTTTGCAAAAGTAGATTTATTTTAAACGCTTTTAAAAACAATATCTCTATTGCTTTTAGCTAACCTAAATTTGCGATAATTTTAAAATAAGCAGAATGTATATTTTCGGAATGGTTGTTATATTGATAATATTATTTGCCGCAATTATTCTTCGTTTACCCGTATTCGGTTCATTGCCATCAAAAGAAAGCGAAGAAAAAATAGCGGCATTGCCATTTTATAAGAACGGCGCTTTTGAAAATTTATCGCCTACACTTATGTATCCCGAAGGCGTAACGATGTTTACCATATTAAAAGGATTTGTAAAGAAAAATCCTAGCCGGAGGCCAAACAAAATTTTACCATCTATTAAACCTGATGTTTCCCCAAAAGATAAATTGAGTATTACATGGTTTGGACATTCGTCTTATTTAGTCCAGGCAGATCATTTAAATATATTGGTTGACCCAATCTTCAATTCAGTTCCATCTCCGTTTTCATTTTTGGGCACAAAAAGTTATGCAGGTACTGATATAATAAAGGCGGAAGACTTCCCGGAACTGGACATTATTTTATTAACCCATGATCATTATGATCACCTGGATTATTCTACTATATTGAAAATAAAAAACAAGACAAAACAATTTGTAGCTTCAATAGGAGTGGCTGCACATCTGATAAAATGGGGCGTTGATAAAAATAAAATTACTGAAATGGCCTGGGGAGATACTGCCAATCCTTTACCTGATGTAAAATTTATCTGTACAACGGCCCGGCATTTTTCCGGCAGAAAATTTAAACGCAATCAAAGTCTGTGGTCGGGTTTTGTATTGCAGACAAAAAATAATAAAATCTACTTAGGTGGCGATTCCGGCTATGAAAAACATTTTAAAGAAATAGGGCAGCAGTATGGCCCTTTTGATATTGCTATTTTGGAATGTGGGCAATACAATGAAAATTGGCCAAATATTCACATGGCCCCGGAGCAGGTAGTACAGGCTGCTATTGATCTGAAAGCAAAAGTGTTGCTGCCAGTGCATTGGGGAAAGTTTACTTTATCGCTGCATAACTGGGATGATCCGATAAAACGGGTTGTAAAAAAAGCCGCAGAGGAAAATATAAAAATTACCACGCCGATGTTGGGAGAAACGGTAATAATCGATGAATATTATCCCGACAAGCCCTGGTGGCTGATTAATCAATAAATTATTGTTATTTTGCCACCCTAAATTGATCAATGAAAGCGGCTTTTAAAATATTCCCATCTCAAAATAATGATACCGATATGCATTTGCTTGTAGAAGCAGGTGCACAGAGTATCTCATTTGTAATTTTTTCCAAATCGCCACTAAAAATAATTGGCTTATTAATATTTAATATTGATAAAGATCTTTTACCAATGGAGATCGCAGCAGAAATTGATAATATTATCAGCAGTGAACCGATCCTGATGGAAGATTATGCTTCGTATACAATTGCCAGTAATTTTAAAGAATCGGTTTTGGTACCGGAAAAATATTTTGAAAGAGATTCGAATGCAGCGATGCTTGATCTGGTATTTGGAGGAAGTAAAGCTGCAGTATATGTTGATAAAATTGCGTCTTACAACATTAATAATGTATACCGTATAGAAAATATTATTATGGAAGTGCTGGAAGAATATTTCAGTGGCACTACTAATGTTCACACAACTTCATTGCAGCTAAAAAAAGAAAATTTAAATGATACCACATTGGCATGTATTATTTATCATAATGCAGTAAAAATAATCCTGCACAAAGACGGTAAACTGCAACTGGTTAAATATTTCTCTTACAATGTAGCATTGGATGTAGTTTACTATTTATTAAACATCTGCAAACAGCATGATATTTCAAATGAAAAAGTTGTGATTTCTTTAAGCGGAATGGTCGATGAGCGTTCGAATCTTTACAATGAGATCTATAAATATTTCTTAAATATCCGTTTTGATGCGATGCCGGTAGATGCAATTTACAATGAAGATATTTTAAAATATCCTTCGCATTTTTTCAGTCATTTAAGTTACTTGGCATCATGCGTATAATTAGTGGTATACATGGCGGAAGAAGAATTCAGCCTCCGGCAAACATGCCATATACCAGGCCTACAACTGATATTGCAAAAGAAGGATTGTTTAATATCATCCAGAATAATCTTGAAATAGAAGAACTGAAAACCCTTGATCTTTTTGGCGGAACTGGCTGTATCAGTTATGAACTGGCAAGTCGTGGCGCCAGGGAACTAACGATTGTGGAGAAGGATAATAAAATGTATGATTTTATAAAAAACACTGCAGCCTCCCTGGAGTTGCAAAATTTCAGTTTAATAAAATCAGATGTGTTTAAGTTTATAGAAACCAGCTACCAGCAATTTGATTTTATTTTTGCCGGGCCACCATATGCGATGACCACAATTGACGATCTGCCTTTAAGGATATTTGAAAAAAAATTGCTGCATAAAGGCGGTTGGTTTGTGCTGGAACATACGCCGAGAAATGATTATAAGAAATTTCCGCATTACCGCACCGAAAGAAATTACGGTACTACCATATTTTCTATATTTATACAGGAATAAAACATCGCTGGTGCATTTATGACAAAAGAAGAGCTTCGCAATATTTACAAGCAAAAGAGATTATCCCTTACTGCAGCAGAGAAAAGAAAGCTGGAAGACCTGATGCTGATACAGTTTCAGAAATTAAATATTGAGATTCCGTCGGAGTTAATGACCTATGCGCCTTTTCAAAAATACAATGAATTTGATCCGCAATTAATAACCGACTATTGCTATTTTAAAAATCCGTTACAATCACTTTATTATCCAATGATGGATATTGCAGATAATTCAATGGTTTGTGTTCGGGTAACGGACAACAGTGAATTTGAGATCAATAAGATGGGAATTGCTGAACCGGTTACCGGACTATTTGTATCAGCGAAAGAAATTGATTTGATCATAATGCCTTTACTGGCTTTTGATGAATCAGGTCACCGGGTAGGATATGGCAAAGGATATTACGATCGGTTTTTAAAAGAGTGCAGAGAGGATATAATAAAAATTGGATTCTCTTTTTTTGAAGCAGAAGCCACGATAAAAGAAGTAAATAAATTTGATGTAAAATTAGATTACTGCATTACCCCGAAAAACATTTATAAATTTTAAGATACATAATTTGCTAAAGAGTTTCAGATATCTTCTTTTCCCGATCTCCTTAATATACGGCGCAGTAGTCTGGCTACGCAATTGGTTCTACGATAAAAATATTTTCAAATCTTCTCCTTTTAATTTTCCACTGATATGTGTTGGCAACCTGGCGGTTGGAGGTACGGGCAAAACACCGATGACAGAATACCTGGTAGAACTGCTGGATGAAAAATACATAACGGCAACGCTTAGCCGTGGATATAAAAGAAAAACAAAAGGTTTTGCAATTGCCGGTGCTGGCACTACCGCACTTGATATCGGTGATGAACCTATGCAGTTTCATCAGAAATTTCCAAATCTTACGGTAGTAGTGGGAGAGGAGCGCTTGGTAGCTATTCCTCAACTGCTTCAACAAAAGCCTGCAACGCAGTTGATTATTTTAGATGATGCTTTTCAAC
>JBDSIB010000055.1:0-5020 GCA_039918155.1 Ferruginibacter sp. | reverse complement strand
CTGGATGATTCGCCACTCATTTCTGATGCCTCTCCTACTGCTACTACAATTACATCAGCCTGGTTGGCAATTGCCAAAGCTTCGTTTCTTAATTCTTCCGCAGTGCGACCATCTCTGTTCAATGATCTGCCAAACATTGTTTCATTTGCTTCTAAAGTACTGTCAGCATCAAGGTTTGAACCTTTTGCATATAATATCTTTGCATTACTACCAACAGCATTTTCCAAACCTGCTCTAACTGAAATAGCCTTATCAAGTTCTGTTGCCACACTCCAGGTACCAGTCATATTTGTTTTAGCATCTGCCAGCGGTCCAATCAATGCGATAGTGCCTGATTTTTTTAGTGGCAATAAATTGTTATTGTTTTTTAGCAGCACAAAACTTTCGGTTGCAATCGTTCTTGCTACTTTGATATTAGCCGCTGTATAAATTTCCGTTTTAGCTCTTTGCTCATCGCAATATTTATATGGATCTTCAAAAAGACCTAATTTATATTTTGCTTCCAACACCAACCTGCAGGCATCATCAATTTGTTGCTGCGTAACTTTTCCTTCTTTCAAAGATTTTTTTAAAGTGGTTAAAAACCCTTCGCCCACCATATCCATATCAATGCCTGCATTTAATGCCAATGCAGAAACTTTTTGCAGATCTCCCATACCATGGTCTATCATTTCGTTTATGCCGGTATAATCTGTCACCACAAAACCTTTGAAACCCCATTGTTTGCGAAGTATATCTCTCATCAACCATTTACTTCCTGTTGCTGGTATTCCGTCAACTTCATTAAAAGATGCCATCACACTTCCGGCACCGGCATCTATCGCTGCTTTATATGGTGGTAAATAAGTGTTGTACATTGTAAGATGGCTCATATCCGTAGTATTGTAATCACGGCCAGCCTCTGCGGCGCCATACATGGCAAAATGTTTTACACAAGCCATGATGGTGTTATTTTTAGTCAGATCATCTCCCTGGTACCCCTGCACCATTGCCTTTGCTATTTGAGAGCCGAGGTATGGATCTTCTCCAGCTCCTTCTGCAATACGTCCCCACCTTGGATCACGGCTTATGTCTACCATCGGGCTGAAGGTCCAGCAAATACCATCGGCACTTGCTTCTGTTGCGGCAATTCGTGCACTTTGTTTTATGGCTGCCATATCCCAGGTGCATGATAATGCAAGTGGAATAGGGAAAGTAGTCTGGTAGCCATGGATCACATCCATACCAAATAGCATGGGGATTTTTAAACGGCTTTCTTCTACTGCTACTTTTTGCACAGCTTTAATTTTTGCGACCGATTTAATATTAAATAAACCGCCTACTGCCCCTTCTTTTATTTTTTTTCCAATATCAGAGTTAGCTGCCTGTCCTGTAACAATATCACCCGAGCCCGGCAAATTCAATTGCCCGATCTTTTCATCCAATGTCATCTTTTTCATCAATACATCAATGAAGGCTTTCATCCGATAGCTATCGGATCTAACATTGGTAGTTTGTGCATTGGTATTTATTGCGGCGAGCAATAAAAAGATCATAAATAGCCTTTGCATAATTTTCATGTTCTGTCAGTTTAAATATGTCAAAAAAAATGGTGATATCTTTTTATATAACTACCGAAAGGATCAATTTCTTTATTGTCATTGTAATAAATAAGGAGCAATGGCAGCTTGCCAGATAGCATATCCTTTTGCATTCATGTGCAGGTCATCTCCCAGGAATATATCTTTCATCACCGTTCCATCGGCATTAAACATCAGGTGATAAACATCTACAAAAACTGCATTGTTTTCATTTTCCATTATTGATTTTATTGCATCATTTGCAGCTTCCATTTTAGACCAGAATTTTTCCCGGCTGGGACTTGGTTTTATTGAAACAAATAAAACAGGAACCTCCGGCATTTTTTTTCTAATGATTTTAAACAATGTTTCAAATCTATCTACCACCATTTCTGCAGTTACTGTATCAGAAGCGGCAAAGTCATTTTCTCCGCAATAAATAACGATCTGTTTTGGCTCATACGGAAAGATGATCTGATCGGCATAACGGATCACATCAGGAAGAGAGGATCCACCAAAACCCCTGTTAATAATTGGATAACCCGGGAAATAAGATTGCACATCTTTCCACTTTGTAAAGGAAGAGCTGCCTACAAAAAGAATGCTTTGCTTTGCCGGAAACGAGCCTGCATCCTGTATCTGAAATGCGGCAATATCACCTGCAAAGGGTTGTGCTTTTCCAATTAAAGAATGAAGCAACAAAAAGCAAAAGAAAACTTTGGAAAATATTTTTTTCATTATTTATTTAATTTTAATAAGAGCATTATTCAACTTTCATAACCGGGTATTTCGTACTCACCCCGTTTTCATTAATAGCTTCAATTGAAAAATAATAATCTTTCCTCAAATCCATTGTTTTAAGCCAGTACTCATTAAAGTCATACAGCATAATGCAACTATACAATTTATACGGCGAAGTACCATAATAAATATTGTATGCAAAAGCATTATTCACCGGGCTCCATTTTATATAAGCACTGCGTTTATCCTTCTCCGTACGTAATACGATAAGATCTTTCACCGGACCCGGTTTTTTACCATTACCATTCCCAAAAACTCTTAGCCCGCTAATAGCGAATTTACCGGTCGGCATGTGTATATTTTCTAATTTGATAAATCTCGCCTGCACTGGTTTTTGCAATTCTACATATTCATGTGGCACATCTGTTTTATTATTGCTTTTATCTACAAGTACTGCCCATTTTTTCCCATCTAAAGAATAATATAGTTTGTATTGCTGATAAATATTTGGTTGCTTGCCGATAAACGCTGCATCCTGATCTGCATAATTTATCTGCACTGCATTTACTGTTGATACATTTCCAAGATCTGTCTGTATCCATTCTCCTTTATTTGCACTTGCAGCACTCCAGTATGTTTTAATACTTTCATCCACCGCATTATTGGCATTATAACTACTAAGCGTAGACGAAACAATAACAGGTTTTTTATAATTCAGCAACATCCAGCCTGGTCCAGCTTCGTCATGTTTATTTACCGAAGGCAGGTATCCTGGATAATCCCCAAATGCAGTGTTGCACCACATCATATCATCTTTATCAAATCCGGCGGGCCATATGCCCATTCGCCTTTCCCAGGTGTTTTTTACGCAGATAATACTGGTAGAAATATGCCAATAGTTTCCGGTATTATCCTGGAAGGTAGAGCCATGACCTGCTCCCCGTGAAAATCCACCAGGCTTAAAACTTAAAGGATCAGATTGCGGTGTTGTTTCTGCACCATCAAATAAAGGTTTATTTCCAACCACTACCCCGTCTGAATAGCCACTCATTTCTGTACCGGGTGCACCATACTGAAAATAATATTTCCCATTATGTTTTGTCATCCAGCTTCCTTCAATAAACGGATCGAGAAAAGTGTTATCCATATGCTCACCAAAACGCTGCCAGCCATGGCGCCAGCTTTGCAATAAATACATTGCTGTACGGGTGCCTATGGGTTTAAATGTTTTTCGGTCAAGCTGTATACCGTACAAAGGATAATTATTACTGCTGCCATTATACATATAAAATTTACCATCATCATCTGTAAAAAATGCAGGATCCCAACCGCCAATTTCAAATGAATCCACCAAAGGTTTCCATACATTCCCTTTTGGGTCAGTACTCATCCACAAAGTAAAATTATTAGTGTAAGTACTTCCAAAAACGATCATAGTATCTCCTACTATTCCAACTGCCGGCGCACATAGCTCATCGTTAGTATGATTCCAGGGACGAAGAAATTTACGTTCATTGAATTTCCAGTTCAACATATCACTGCTGTACCAGTAACCCCATTGATTGGTGCTGAATAAATAATAATCTCCTTTATAATTTACAATAACAGGGTCCGCTGTAGCCCTGTGTTTGCCCCATGCTGTAAAACTTTCAAAAGGAGTATAAGCGTAGTCTACATTTATTGGATTGCAATATGTTTTCTGCTGAGCCTGCATTTTATTTACGCTAAGAGAAAAGCAAAATAGCATTACCAATGTTGAACGGAGCGTCGCCACAACTGTTGTTTTTTGTACAAATGCTGGTAACAGAATTTTTATCATAAATATTTTTTTGCTACTTAAAATAAGGACTTTGAAAATTAAGTTTTTTTAATCCGTCCTGTATCTCCGGGCAACTCATAAATAATTTCCAAAGCAATCCACTCCTGTAATTTTCTATCATTACAACGATGGGCCCCTGGTCTATTGCAAGGTGGGATTTTGCATACCAGTTTTTAGTTTGATTAAAGCCATCTACAAAGCCATAGTCACTCCAAAGTTTATCGCCGAGGTCGTAATAAAAATGTTTTAGTGCCTGCATTGATTTTTCAGGCGCATAGGGAAAAGCAGCTAATGCAGCAGTTGGCGCAATAGTACCGCCATCATTTGTTGGGGAATATGCATTGTAGCCATCGTAAGTATCTCCTGCTGTAAGTCCCCAGCAATCAGTACCGTAGCCTTTAAACTGTTTAGGATTATCTACACAATAAGAATAATTTATCATAGTATGGCTTGTATTCTGCTGCCAGTAATCGGCATATTCATCTTTCAATCCGTGAGGATCTAATCCTAAAAAAGAATACTGTGAAAAAAACAATGGTCCGCCATAATCGAACCCTAACGGCAAGGTATAGCCGTAAAATGTTTTACCATTTTTAAAGAAATTACTTTGTGCCCAGCCACGGTGATAGACTTCCGGGCTTACCGGATAATTTTTCCCACTAGCTGCAAGGACATACATTATCAGGCATTCATTATACCCACGTACCGGAAAGTTCATTGCCCATCCGTTGTTAGGGCTCCAATGCCAATACAAAACATCCCGGCCATCTCTTGTAAACCAATCCCACTCTATGTCATTCCATAAGCCGTTAATACGTCCACGCAATTCATTTTCAATTCTATTATCATTATTAAAATATTGACGGGCACATAATAGTCCCTGAAATAAATAAGACGTTTC
>JBDSIB010000054.1:0-5739 GCA_039918155.1 Ferruginibacter sp. | reverse complement strand
CCTTATGTTTCTCTATTGGTATTAGCGGGCTTTGCGATGGTATTTAGCTTATTATTTAGAATGGGAGATATTATCAGCGGTATTTTAGCCATGCGTATAATGGTGCAATTTATAGGTCAGGCTGTCGGTATTGTTCTGCTCCGCAAAAGAAACGGCACAAAGAACCTGCCTTATAAAATGCCGTTGTATCCTTTACCTGTAATTTTTGCTATTGTGATGTGGATATTTGTGTTTTGTGCAACCGGACCTAAAGTGATTATAAGTTTTTTAGCGGTCTTTTTAAGTGGTCTTATCGTTTATATGGTAAATGCAAAAATGAAAAGTCAATGGCCTTTCAATAAAATTTCAGCTTCGTTAGATGATGACGTTAGTATGATTGGTAAATAATTATCTTTCAAGCTCTGCTAAAAGATCATCCAGGTCGAGTGCTTCTGAATACATAACAATTGATCCGTCTTCATTGTATTTCCATTCTTCTTTTGGCCTGTCCCAGTAAAGTTCTACGCCATTATTATCAGGATCATTTAAATACAATGCTTCAGAAACGCCGTGATCTGCATAACCGGTAAATGGATACCCCGCTTTTGAAACCCTTTGGTATATTGCTGCAAGATCTTTTCGGGTAGGATATAAAATGGCAGTATGAAATAAACCTGCGCCATGGACAGGTGCAGGCGCTGCATCTTTACTATACCAGGTATTAAGCCCGATATGATGATGATAACCGCCTGCTGAAATAAACGCAGCCTGTGTGCCATACATTGTTGTTACTTCAAAGCCGAGTAAGCCGCAATAAAAATCCATGCTGCGTTGCAGGTCGGCTACTTTTAAATGCACATGTCCGATCCTTGTTTGGGTTGGTATTTTATAAGCTGTATCCATATAGTGTTGATTACACGAATTTTTACGAACCTGCCTATCGGCAGACAGGTTACACGAATTTATCAGCAAAATTAAATAATTCTTGTAATCAAATAAGAAACTCTGAAAATGACTTAAATCCGTTATTTATAAATTTGATTTTATCCATTTAATCAGATCAGTAACTACTTCTGTTCTGTTAGTTTCATTCAGCATTTCATGGCGACCATTTTCATATAACTTGTATGTAATATTTTTTGCGCAGGCATTTTTCCAGTTTTGTATTAGTTGCAGAAAGCCTTTGCCATTAAGGCCTACGGGATCTTTATCGC
This sequence comes from Ferruginibacter sp., assembly GCA_039918155.1. Taxonomy (GTDB): domain Bacteria; phylum Bacteroidota; class Bacteroidia; order Chitinophagales; family Chitinophagaceae; genus Ferruginibacter. Next base: position 4,546 of record JBDSIB010000054.1, on the reverse strand, counting down.
CGGCAAAGCAGTAGACGGGAACCGTTGAAGGTATAGCTGCAATATTTTCTTTTTTAAAGGCATCTTCAATTCCTTTAAAAAAATAATAAAAAAATCCTGTACTGCACACATACCCACAATAAGGATCTGCGACATACATATCTACTTCATGTTCATCTTTGCTAAGCCAGTCATGCGTAGTACGGGTTGGTCTAAATGCTTTGTTGAATTTTCCGAAAGAAAGGGTATCAATTAAATGGCTGCGACGTTGTTTGCCAAGTAATTTATACTGAAGATAAGCTATTGCAATTCCCATTCCCATCAGCGGATCTTCCTTGCCGTTAGTAGCTGATAAAATAAGTCCATCAATCTCATTGCCATACAACTGAAAAAATCGTTGACACAAAAAGGAACCCATGCTGTGGCCAAGTATAAATATTTTTTCACCTGGATATTTTTTTCGTAAATATTCAACAGCGAGCTTTATATCGTCAACCTGTTTATAAAACCAATCAATGCCTGAAATACCAAGTTGCTGTATATTCTCAACAGTAGCACCATGATATCGGTTATCATGTGCATATACGGCTATACTTTGCCGGGTAAGCATTTCAGCGATTGGTGCATATCTTTTTCCATGCTCGGCCATGCCGTGTACAATGTATAGAATGCAATCCGGGGCTGCATTTGGTAGCCATTCATACATCGGCATCTGATGATCATCTGCACAGCTAATATGAAATTCATTTGTTTTCACTGGCAATAAAATTAAGGCATTAAGTGCAATAGTCTAATTTAAGCGCTTCTTTAATTTGCCACAGGTTTTAACCTGTGGATTAATTAAAAAGACATTACTGGCTTTAGCCAAAATTGAAATAAAAGGTTTTGCTAAAGCCTTAACTTATATTTTATAAGCCCACTTGCTAAAGCAAGTGGCAATTCAAGCAAGCGGCAATTCAGGCAAGTGGCAATTCAAGCAACAGTGATATCTATTTTTTATTTATACTTTTAAAAGAGTTTGGGATTAAAGTACCTGATTCTATAAAATTATTGTATTACATAATTTTGAAATAAAGGTATTCTTTTAAGATTATTGGTTTACCTAAACTTATAAGATGTTTCCGTGTGCCGCTTTGATAAAAGATGAGTAAAGATCTACTGTACAAGTGAGTGACACAACGATGACCAGTAAAGAATAAATGCCGGTTACCCGAAATAAAAAAGCGAAGCTTAGAAACTTCGCTTTTAAAATATTAATTTTTTTCCGCCATATCCGGAATTTGAGCAGCTTTGTACAAGCCGGCATCTAATTTTTTCTTTGTCTCTTCAAAGGCTTTTAAGGTAATATCCACATCTTCATAACTGTGGTCTGCAGTAGGGATAAGCCTGTAAATTATATCGCCTTTAGGAATAACAGGATACACAACTATGCTGCAAAAAATATGATAATTTTCTCTCAGATCCATCACCATCTGTGAAGCTTCCGGTACATCTCCTTTCATAAAAATTGGAGTAACGGGAGTATTTGTATTGCCAATATCAAATCCTTTTTCTCTCAGGCCTCTTTGTAATCTTTCTACATTTGCCCAAAGCTTTTCACGCATTTCAGGTTTATTAATTACCATATCCATGCGCTTCAGCATTCCTTCTACTACCATCAGCGGCATACTCTTCGCAAATATCTGGCTGCGTACATTGTATCTTAAATATTTTAAAACTGCTTTTGTTCCGCATATAAATCCGCCAAGGCTGCCAAGGCTTTTTACCATCGAAGAAAAATAAAGATCCACGCCATCCTGCACACCTTGTGCTTCATCAGCACCGGCGCCAGTTGGGCCCATATATCCAAAACCATGTGCATCATCTATCAACAAACGGAATTCAAATTTTTTCTTTAATGCAACAATTTCTTTTAAAATCCCCTGCTCACCATCCATACCAAACACACCTTCTGTAATTACTAAAATACCGCCGCCTTGTTTATTCGCCATTTCAGTAGCACGCTGCAATTGTTTTTCGCAATCCTCTGCATCATTGTGTTTAAATGCGTAGCGATGCCCCATGTGCAGACGTACACCATCTACCAAACATGCATGGGCTTCAGCATCATATACTATCACATCTCGGCGATTTACCAATGCATCTATGCAACTCATAATGCCCTGGTAACCGAAGTTCAGCAACATCGTGTCTTCTCTGTTTACAAATTTGCTGATGATTCTTTCCAGCTCCTCATGTTTTTCGGTATTGCCACTCATCATTCTTGAACCCATTGGGTTGCCTAAACCATAGTTTGCTGCAGCTTCAGCATCTACTTTTCTTATCTCCGGATGGTTCACCAAACCAAGATAATTATTCAGACTCCATACGATCATCTCTTTACCACGGAACATCATGTGTGGACCAAGTTCTCCTTCTAATTTTGGAAAGGCAAAGTAGCCATGCGCCCTATCCATATGCTGGCCAATCGGGCCACCATCTTTCACTAATTTTTCAAATACATCCATTTGATTTTTTATTTAAATAATAAATTTTTTGTTTCCGGCAGCAAATCATTGAGCAGCATCGCCTGCGTGCCGGTAGGCAGGTTGCATAGCTCTCTTCTACAGTATACCTCTAATCATCTTCTTCCGCAGTATATGATTACACTTTTAAGCGCAGAAGCCTAAGTATGGTCGGCGCTGGATTTTTGCAAATTTAATGCATTGAAGTGAAATATGGGTAACGATTGCATAACATACTTTAAGAGCGAATTTATGACTTCATCATTTTATCTTTGCCCAAAATAATTGCTATGCAAAGGAAAACGAGTTCTCTTTTTTTAACTTTTATTGTTATTTGTTTTTCTTCATTTGCTCAAACGGCAAAGCCGAAATTAGTTGTAGGCCTGGTAATAGACCAAATGCGTTGGGATTATTTATACCGTTTTAAGGATCTATATACCGAAGGTGGGTTTAAAAGATTATTAAGTCAGGGAAATAGTTGCGATAATACATTAATACAATATGTGCCCACTTATACAGCGGTAGGGCATACATGTATTTTTACCGGAAGTGTCCCTGCGATCGATGGTATCATCGGCAATAACTGGTACGAAAGAAGTATAAATTCAAGTGTTTATTGTACAGATGATTCAACAGTTACTGGTGTCGGCACTACTTCAAGCGCAGGTAAAATGAGTCCGGCTAATTTATGGGTTACTACGATTACGGATGAACTAAGACTGAGTAATAATTTTAAAAGCAAAGTGATTGGAGTTGCACTAAAAGACAGAGCATCTATTTTGCCGGCAGGGCATAGTGCAAATGCTGCTTATTGGTTCGATAACGGCAAATGGATCACAAGCACTCATTATATGACTGCTTTACCAGAATGGGTAAATGCTTTTAACAATAAAGATGAAGCCGGTAAGTATATGAGTAAGGATTGGAATACTTTACTGCCAATTGATAGATATACTTTGAGTACTGCTGATGACAAGGATTATGAGGCAAATATTCCTGGTGAAAAATCGCCGGTATTTCCGCACAGACTTTCTCAAATATCTTCTGGTAAATACGAATCTTTTAAATACACACCTTCAGCAGCCACCTTCACTTTTGATTTTGCAAAACAAGCTATACAAAATGAGCAGCTCGGTAGGAATACAGTACCTGATTTTTTAACTGTAAGCATATCTTCTACTGATTATATCGGTCATCAATTTGGCACCAACTCTATTGAAATTGAAGATACTTATTTAAGACTTGACAGAGATATAGCTGATTTTCTTACATACTTAGATAGCAAAGTAGGGAAGGGGAATTATTTACTTTTTCTTACAGCTGATCACGGGGTGGCGCATACGCCGGGCTTTTTAAAAGAACATGGTATACCTGCAGGTAATTTTTCTGATAGAGATATTGCAAAGGAATTAAATAAAATAGTGGAAGACAGGCTTGGGTATAAAAAATCAGTATTGACAGTAATGAATTACGAGGTCTACCTGGATACAAAAGGTTTGGAAAGTGCCAAGGCAGATGTGGACGCAGTAAAACAACTTATCATTAAAACACTGAAAGAAAAAGATTATGTAACCAACGTTTTTGAAACAAAGAAAGTATCATCAGAAACATTACCTGAGCCAGTTAAAAAAATGGTGAGTAATGGCTTTAATGATATCCGGAGTGGTGATATACAGTTTGTGCCACGGGCAGGATATTTTGATGGCGGGACAAGAGGTACGACTCATGGTTTGTGGAATCCATACGATGCACATATACCTTTAGTATGGTTTGGCTGGGGAGTAAAACCAGGTAAAACAAACAGAGAAACTTACATGACAGATATTTCTGCAACAGTAGCAGCCATGTTGAATATTCAAATGCCAAGCGGCTGCGTGGGGCATGTAATTACAGAAGTAATAAAATAAAAATGTAAGCCATTGGAAAAATGACTATATTTGTCATGTCAATATATGTCATTTTTTATGAAACATCTCAAAGATTTCTTAAAAGAAAACCGGGAAAAGAAAGGCCTTCTTATTAGAGAAGTCGCTCAGGCTATGCACATTGATAGTGCATTGGTA
>JBDSIB010000053.1:0-3631 GCA_039918155.1 Ferruginibacter sp. | reverse complement strand
GCCAGTAAGTACAGCCGCTGCTGCAACCGCTATCCGCCATTTTTTATTAGAAGTTATACTGCGAACCGGGGATGAGGGGATTAAAACAGTTGATTTTTCTTTTTCTGCTTCAATATTTTTTTTCAGGTTAGTGAGTTCCGTTTGTTTATCTTCTGTTGATGTGGCGATTGTAAGATTTTGATAGAGTGCCCTGGCAATTTTTATTTCCGCCTGTAGAGGCAAATTAGTTTCTGCCAGTTTACGCCAGTAACTGGCAGCTGCTGTATCCCCATTGCAATATCGTATAAATTGCTCATTTAGTAAAAGATCTGCTGCCGTAAAAGATGAATAATCCTGCATAAATTTTTATTTATATTTTTTCACAGGGCCTGGTTGCAATTTTCTGCGATTGATATTTTTCCCGCTTAAAAAATATATCTTAGCCCGTCACAATGTGTTTTAAACAAGTGTACGGGATTATTAATTTTTACCAATCAAAATAATATTTTTTTTTCAGCCATATAAAATCAATACAAAAAACCATTGCGGCTAGCAGTTAATGAAAAAAGAAAATGCCATAGGTCATAATAAGTGGGAGCTACTGCTGTCGCAGGATGAGGTTGATTTTTATAAATGTTTTCAACTGTGTTATGATGATCTTTACCGCCTGGGGCTTTTTCTTTACAAAGATAAAGAGCTGGTAAAGGAGGGTATTCAACTGTTGTTTATAGAGCTTTGGAAAATGCGTGAAAAGTTAATCGCAGTTAAAAATATTAAAGAGTATGTGCTCACCATCTTCAGGCGTATTCTTTACAAACAAAAAACAGCTTCAGTAAAGCGTTGGTCTAAAATCGCTCTTCCAGAAACAATTATAAATGAAAACGATCTTTCAACAGAATCTTATGAAGAAATTCTTATAGTCTCGCAGGACTCCATAATAATAAAAGATAAATTAATAAATGCTTTGCCACAACTTGCCGGCCGGCAACTACAACTGATTATGCTGCGTTATTTTGATGAAAAAAGCATTGATGAAATTGCAGTAATTACTTCTCTTACACCCCGAACTATTTACAATACCCTGCACAATGCTTTGAATAAGTTGAAAGATATAATGACCTAAATTTGTCGTAAGTCGATCTTACCCATATTTACTCATATAATACAAGACTGCTTAAATTTATAAGGATCGAAAATAATATGACATCTTTTATTTTGTGTTCTTAAGCTTTCCTTTCCCTAATACCCAAATGCATCCTGCACCAAATAAAATATGGCCTAAAAATAATTCCATAAAATAACTTGGTTCTTTATCTTTTGGTGGTGCGGGGTGAAGGTCCAGTGTTGTGTACAAGGTGAGCATCGCTGGCACAGCAGTTACAGCACCTGCAGTCATACCGTTATTAATTGTTGGTTTTATTACAGTCAGGTTTATCAGTTGTTGATATGACGCAGCAAACCCTATCCCAATTAGGTAATGACTAACCCATCCGTAAATGCAGCTTCGTCTTTATCAAAATCAAGATCAGATCTGTATATAAGTTTGCCCAGCAACTTCGGCTGTTTAAAATCTTCATCCAGCAAAGCTGTTGCCAGGTAACTGAACAAAGTAAAAATCGTCGTTCCGGCAATCCCTGCTAAAATTATCCTACTGCCCTTCATTACATTTCTAGTTATTTGTTTATAAATAGTCGTACCCTATCCTTTTAAGAACAATACAAGTAAAATGCCAACAATCTTATCAATTTCCATAGCGCTGATTATAGTAGTTTGATAGAGAGAGTATGTTTTACTTATATAACACTTGTTCTTTCTTGAAGTAATTTTTCATCATTCCATGTTTATCTATAATAATAGGATACCCTGTAGGACTTTTTCCTTGATCCTTTGTATGTATCTGTATAAAATCTTTTACTTCTCCACTAATTTCTGCCTTTCGACTTTATCGGATATTCTTTATCTCTTTTTGTTAAACACACTTTTTATGATTACAGCAAGCTCTTTCACGTTCGCTGGTATTGCCTTAGCTAGTTAATTGGGATAAATACGTGTCTGCCAAAATAATTAATCACAATAACTATTACCCAGGCCTCTTATTATTTTCTGGTTTGTGAGCACCCCTTAATTTTTTCATCCGCTGCAGCAGTTTTTTCAGAGAAGCAAAATTTAAATTTAGATAATGAATCCACACCGGCTTTATCTTCACTTTCAAGTTTTACAAACGCATTTTTCACCATATATGTTAAGACCAATACCGTATGTGTTGTTGTCGGTGTCACTATACAATGGCCACTAAAGTTTTAGGGCTTTGAGTTGTGGTGGAAATCAGGGAACGTCAGCCCAGCCCATAACTAAAAGCCCAACTGAAAAACTAAAGATAAGCCTTTATTCATCTGCCTGCTATAACACAAACCCATGGTATGCGTTCGTTCTTTTTTCATCGAAGGCTGTCAATTTTCTTTGCAATTGTTTGTTTTTCTGAAATATTTCTAGCCAAAGTGTAAGCCTTTTGAAAATGTTCTTTTGCTTTTTGATTGTCAATTTCCTTATACAACTCTCCAAGTAAAATATAATAGAAATGATTGTCTTTTAAATTTAATTTTTCCGCTTCAGTAATTGCCACTTCTTTACTTTTAACTTTAGAAAGTGCATAGGTTCTATTTAGTGCAGCTATGGATGAATATTTAAACTGCAATAAATTATTATAAAGTGCCAATATGTTCTCCCACTTGTCGTTAGTATCCGCTTTAATGGTATGCCAATAAGCTATGCTAGCCTCAAAATAGAACTTTGATAACACATTCCAATTAGAAGCCTGTTTCAGAAAATAGTTTCCATATGAGATCAGATCAGTATTCCACAAATTTTCATCTTGGTCTTGATATAAAATGATTTCTCCATTTTCTGTTGTCCTTGCATCTAAACGTGAAGAATGAAAGCACATTAAAGAAAGTAAGGCATTTGTTGAGTGTTGATTTGTCTGCTCATTTTCAATGAGTAAATATGTTAGTCTTATAGCTTCCAAACAAAGGTCCCTGCGAATAACTGCATTTTGCCTTTCAGAATAATAACCTTCACTGAATAGCAAATATAAAGTCGTTAGAACTGTTTCTAATCGCTTGTCAATTTCAATTTTGGCTGGAAAATTAATTTGTACTTTTTCAAGTCTCAATTTTTCTTTGGCTCTAAAAAGACGTTTGTTAATTGTCTCTTTATTAGTTAAAAATGCGTCTGCAATTTCATCAATACCAAAACCACAAAGAATACGAAGAGACAATGCTATTTGTGCCTCTACTGAAATTGAAGGTTGGCAGACAGTAAATAGCATTTGTAGTTGGCTATCGGTTATGTTTTGTTCTGAAAAATCAATTTCCATTTCATTTTCTACAGTACATAAATATTGAAATTGCTTTGCAATATTTTCAGCAAATAACTTGTTGCGTTTAAAATAATTCTTTGCTTTATTTTTCGCTACTAAATATAGCCAGGCAGTAGGGTTTGCGGGTATTCCCTTATAATTCCAAGTTTCAAAAGCTAAAAGGAAAGTTTCGCTGGCAATATCTTCTGCAATCTCAATGTAGTCAATACCAAAAAGTTTGCATAGGACAGTTGTTATTTTGCTATACTCTGTCCTAAATAAATGTGGTATTAA
>JBDSIB010000052.1:0-20604 GCA_039918155.1 Ferruginibacter sp. | reverse complement strand
CTGCGTGACCTTGCCGGCGTATATACTTTTTCGTTCCTTGCAGTGATGGGCTTATTTGCAATTGGCAACCTGATGCTTAAAGTAAAAAGAAAAAGATTGCCCAGGCCGGTACACGCAAAGCCTTTATTCGTTGTACTTGCAATTATTGCAGTAGCAGCCGCATTTTGGGGAAATATAATATTAAATGAAGAATCTTTTTTCACTTTCATTAAATACCTGGTGCCTGCAATTCTTTTTACCGCTGTAATGCTTAACAGACCGGTAATTGTTCGTGCTCTAATGTCAGCAATTGATTTTTTGTATAAGCCATTCCGCAAAGTATCCATAGTGAGTAACCGATATTTAAAAAGAATGCAGCATAAAATAAACTCCCAGGAGTTTGTATTTTTTACAAAGGGGGATCATGTAAACATTTTAAATAAGGTAATGCAGTATGTAGAGAATAATGAAACCACAAAAAAGCTAAAACTCGTAAATATTAAAAAGGCCGACGGCAGTAATGAACATTTGAAACAAGACATAGAAGTTTTAGATAGGGCATACCCGGAAATAAATATTGAATTTATAGAAGTAGTGGGAATTTTTGGCCCCGACATTATAGACGAATTATCCAAAAAATGGAACATTCCAAAAAATTTTATGTTTATAGGTTCGCCTGGCGATAAATTTCCTTACAAGGTATCCGACCTTGGTGGGGTAAGGTTGATCATGTAAAAGAAATAGACCTAATTTCGTAACATAGTTATGAAAATATTGAATAAGTTTTTCAAGGTCATATTTAGTATATATGCCTTTTTAATTTTTGTGGTGTTCATGTTGCTGCTCTTTCCTCTTGTGGTAATAGCTTCTTTCTTTGGCCGTATTAAAGGAGGCAATTTTATTTATCATATCTGCAGACTTTGGGCAGATCTTTTTATGATCTTCACTTTCATTCATCACAAAAATATTTTTGAAGCACCAAAAGCAACTGATCATGCGGCTGTCTTTGTTTTTAACCATACTTCTTACATGGATATTCCGATCCTGATGAAAGCGTTCCGAAGGCAACCGATCAGAATTTTAGCAAAAGCAGAAATGGGGAAAGTGCCGGTGTTTGGTTTTATTTACCGGCAGGCAACGGTAATGGTGCAGCGTGGCAGTTCAGAAGCCCGTGCAAAAAGTGTGATGCAACTTACAAGTGTATTAAGAAAAAATATCTCCATCGTAATTGCTCCGGAAGGCACTTTTAATATGACGCATAAACCGCTGAAAGAATTTTATGATGGAGCGTTTAAAGTGGCAATAGAAACACAAACGCCCATACAACCTGTACTTTTTCTTGATGCCTATAAAAGATTAAATTACGAAAGCATTTTCTCATTTACACCCGGAAGGTCAAGAGCTGTTTTTCTGGAAGAAGTACCTGTAAACAATTTTAGTTTAGAAGATGTAAATATTTTAAAAGAGATCGTTTATAAAAAAATGGAAGCTGCACTTATTAAATATAAGGCAGCCTGGATAAATAACATTGCACATGAATAGCGCCGGACCGGAAATAAATTTTAAAGAAGAACAAAATACGCACTGGGCAGAGATAATATTACCCTTAGCGCTTCCGGTAGTATATACATATGCTATTCCAAATCATCTTTTGCAAAATGCAAAACCAGGTTGCCGGGTAGAAGTGGTTTTCGGAAAAAATAAAAAGTATGCCGGCGTTATCAAAACAATTATTGATAAAGAACCGGAATATAAAACCAAGCAGATAATTAATGTGCTGGATGATGAGCCGATGCTGTATCCGCAGCAGTTAAAGCTATGGCGGTGGATGAGCGAATATTATATGTGCTCAGAAGGCGAAGTAATGGCCGCAGCACTACCTGCAAATTTTAAACTCAGCAGTGAGACAATATTAATATACAACGATGAGATCGGCGAAGATTTTTCAAACCTGGATGATGAAGAATTTTTAGTAGCAGAAGCGCTCCTGCTTAAAAAGCAATTGAAACTTACAGAAGTGCAGCAGGTATTGGATGCAACGCATGTGTACCCGGTTATCAAAAAGCTTATTGATAAAAACGTTTGTTTTATTTGGGAAGAACTTACGGAAAGATATAACATAAAAAAAGAAAACTTCGTTATTCTTAATCCTGAAATTGACAATGAAGAATCTTTAAGCAAATTATTAAATGAATGGAAAGGTGCGCCAAAGCAAATGGAATTGTTATTGGCATACCTGCATCTCAATAAAACAGAAGGCGAAGTATCGCAAACAGCATTGCTGAAAAAATCCGGCGCAACAACTGCCCAGCTGAAAGGGCTTGCTGATAAAAAAATAGTATTAATTGAAAAGCGCAGTATTGACAGAATAAAATCCTTACCAAAAACTATAACAATAGATTTTGAGCTCAGCGAAGTGCAACAGCAGTGCCTTGATAAAACAAGAGAATTATTACAGGAGAAAAATGTTTGTTTGTTACATGGTGTAACCGGAAGTGGTAAAACATTGTTATACATAAAACTGATCGAAGAGAATTTTAATAAAGGCCTGCAGGTTTTATACCTGCTTCCAGAAATTGCACTAACGGCGCAGATCATAAGAAGATTGCAAAAACATTTTGGCGGAAACATTGCTATTTATCATTCAAAGTTCAACGACCAGGAAAGAGTAGAACTTTGGAATAAGATACGCACCGGTGAAGTTAAGATATTGCTCGGTGCCCGGAGTGCGTTGTTTCTGCCTTTTAAAGACCTTGGCCTTATCATCGTAGATGAAGAGCATGATGCATCTTACAAACAGCAAGACCCGGCACCACGCTACAATGCAAGGGATGCGGCTATTTACTACGCTTCTCTTTTTAAAGCAAAAGTTTTGCTGGGTACTGCCACCCCTTCTTTAGAAAGTTATTTTAATGCTTTGCAAAATAAATACGGCCTGGTTTATTTAAATGAAAGATATGGCGGCTTGCAATTGCCTGCTATTGAAATTATAAATACCCGGCAGGTGGCACAAACCGGAAAAGTGATGATTACCCCACAATTAAAAGAAGCTATACAAACTGCTGTCAGCAGCGATCGGCAGGTTATTCTTTTTCAAAACCGGCGGGGCTACAACCCTTATCTCATCTGCGGTTCATGTGGGTATATTCCACAATGCACGCATTGCGATGTATCCTTAACGCTTCATAAATTCAGCAATAAATTACATTGTCATTATTGTGGTAGCACTTATCCAAAACTCGTTACTTGCCCTGCATGTGGCAGTCACGATTGGCTGGAGAAAAACTTTGGAACAGAAAAAATCGAAGAGCAACTGGAGGAAGATTTTGCTTCTGCCAAAATTGCCCGTATGGATGTTGACAGCGTTCGTGGTAAAACAGCACATGATAATCTTATCCGTTTATTTGAGCAGCATCGCCTGGATATATTGGTCGGAACACAAATGGTGGTAAAAGGTCTTGATTTTGAAAAGGTAAGCCTCGTAGGCATCCTGGATGCGGATGGGTTATTAAGCTTTGCAGACTTCAGGGCAAATGAAAGAGCTTTTCAATTGATGGAACAGGTGAGCGGGCGTGCAGGTAGAAAACATGAACAAGGCAAAGTGTTGATACAGGCTATTAATGTAAAGCATCCCATTTTACAATTGGTGCAGCAACATGATTATCGAAAATTTTATGAATTTGAAATTACAACAAGGAAAGAATTTTTGTATCCACCATTCAGCAGGATTGTAATGCTCACACTAAAACACAAGGATAAAAATATTGTCACCTCAGCCGCAGAAGCGCTTGGACATTTGCTTCGGCAGGATCTTGGTAATTATATTGTTGGCCCTGCGCCACCTGTTATCGGGCGCATCCGCAATCTTTACCTGATGGAGTTAATGATAAAACTTCCGAAAGAGCCGGGCATGAGCAGCACTTATAAAAAAGTGATTCGCAACCATATAAACCTGATGCAAAGCCAGAAGCAATATAAAATGGTACAGGTAATTGCAGATGTGGATCCGTTATAATCCCTAATAAATATTTATTCAAATAATTTCTCCTGATCTAAATCCAGCTTATCAAGGTAATATCTTTTGTACACGGCAATTGTGCTTTCATCAATAATATTAATAAGGTTTTTGAAAGAAGATTTTGCTGAAGGTTTTATAATCAGAATAGCATCCCGTCCTTGTAATGCAGCAGCCCTTTTCTTTTTTAAAAGTAATGTGCGTAAGCCATCTGCACTATATGTAGTGGTTTTATAATCCGGATTTTTATCAGTGCCTTCATAATAAAATATCTTATTATTTCCGGTTGGTATTACAGTAATAGCGCAGCTTTCGCAAATATCATCGGTAATTATACTTTTATCATCAGGCATTACCATTGCCATTGCTTTTGGCGCAGACATAGACGATGTAAAAACAAAAAATGTGATCAATAAAAAACCAAGATCGACCATTGGTGTAAGATCAACTCTTATAGCTTTTTTAAAACTGCGTTTTGATTTTGCATTTCTTTCTGCTGAGATATTTTCTGCCATGATAGTAAGTTTATATTGAGAGCAGAAAATAAATATTTTCCATAAAAAAAGCCCCGCTAAAAAAGCAGGGCTTAGAAAATTAATAATTAAACGATAATGGTATGTCAACTTTGAAACTGAAATTTCGTCCCATGTTATGTATCCCACGAAGTGGATCTGCATCAGAAACAAAATACTTCAAACGGCTTAAGTGATCGTAGTAAGAAACATTGAATAAATTATTTGCCATTAAATAAACATTGAACATTGTTTTACCAGCCTTATTACTAATGCCTGTTCCAAGTCCACAATTAAAAAGCGCATAACCCGGTGTAACAGTTTCCGTATTATCGGTTAGGTAGACACGATTTTGTATAGTGTAATAAACTACCTGTGCTTTAATAAACCCATTTATAATATGATGCTCTTTGCAATTTATATCGTAACGCAATTCTGATAAACCGTGAAAAGGAGGAATAGATGGAAGATATTTAGAGCTATCATTCAGAGTTTTACCATCAAGGTTACTTTTATTTAATGCATACACTGCAGAAAAACTATTTTCAAAATGAAGGTTCTTCAGCGGATGAATATCAATGTTCATTTCACCGCCATATAAATTTGCTTTGCCTTGCTGAAATTTAAATGTTTGGTTTGGTGCAATGATTACAGAATCTTCTCCATTAACTCCCAGCAACTTTTGATTGAATATATAATTTGTAATAGTATTGTTGAACAAACTAAGATTAAAAACAAGATGCTTTGTTGCATACACCATTCCAATATCTTCCTGCAGGCTAAACTCTGGTTTAAAATTATCGCCGCCTATCTGGTAACTATTGGTACCGGGATGCACACCATCAGAAGATATCTCTGCAATATCCGGCGCCCTGTATCCTCTTGCCACATTGAATTTGAATGAAAGTTTACTATTTGCATTATAGGTAAATCCTACACTTCCTGATAAACCCTGGTAATGATGCTTTGTATTTCCAAAATGAAAATCTGCTCCGGCAGTATCACTAACCGGCGTGTCAAAACCTGTAACCGCATTTGGCATTGTATATAGTTGATGACCGGTAAATTGCCTGCTGTCATATCTTAGGCCGCCCGAAATATCAATTTTATTAATAGTTTTTTTGAGGTAGGCAAATGGCCCAATATCAAACTGGTGATAAGATGGAATAATAAATTCTGTTCCTTTTTCTACCGCATTTTTTTGATACATACCATTCACTCCGAAAGTAAGGTTCCACCCATTTACTTCAGGAGCAAAATACTTTACATCATAGTTATAAGTGTTCAGGTTTAGATCAAGTCCGGGTATATTCAATTCTTCCGGATGTGAAAACTCCTGGCGATGACTGTTTTGATAAGCCAGGTTTACACCAAGTCTACCAGCTTTACCAAGGGTGAAGCTATTATTGCTGTACAACCTGTAATGACGTACATGCTGGTAGGTGCCGGTAATAGCATAAGATTTTAATTCTTCATCAGAAACGATTGGTCTGAAAATATCGTCTTCAGTTATTTGCTTTGTAAATTTTCCGGTTGCAGAATCTCTGCTACCATCAGGTATTTTTTGTGTATCATCAAACACTGAAAAACTTAAATGCGAAAAGCCCCATCTGCCATGTGTACCGAGGTAAACGTTTCCATCTCTTTCTTTAAAGCCCGTTCCATAAACTCTGCCATCAACTTTATTTTGATAATTGGTTGCAGCTTTATCAGAAAATCTTCCCATCCATTCAAAACCATTTTTTGTACCCCCGAGCATTGCAGAGCCACCAGGCATTCCATTATTAGTTTGATATTCAGTAGTAAGATCTCCAATAATCTTTCGTTCGGGTGCAGGTTGTGTAGGAATTAAATTTATAACACCAGCCAAGGCATCTGAGCCGTAACTCAGGCTGGCCGGGCCTTTTATAACTTCTACTCTATCTATACTATATTGGTCTACTTCTATTCCATGTTCATCTCCCCATTGTTGTCCTTCCTGGCGCACACCATCATACAAAGTTAGTATGCGGTTAAACCCTAAACCTCTTATGTATGGTTTGGAAACATTTGGTCCTGTAGTTACTGCTGTTACTCCGGGAACTTTAGTAATAGCATCAATAATATTTGTATTGATATTTGACAGCATCGCTGCGTGACTTATTGAAATAATCGGCAACGGATTTCTTTTTATCTGGGTAGCTTTCGACATTCCAGTTACTACTACTTCATTTTCTTCCACTATGTTTTCCTGCATCTGAAAATCTTTTACTGCAGATGATTTGAACAGAATATTTTGCACCGCAGATTTGTAACCGACAGATTGTACCTGCACTATAAAATTTCCGTTTGGAAGATTTTTGAAAGCGTATTTTCCTGAAGTATCTGTAAGCACCGTAAGTTTAAGATCGTTTACACTTACACTTGCAGCATACACCGGCAAACCACTTTTCGCTGAAATTACAGTACCCGTGAGCGCATTTTGTGCATAGAGAAAAGATCCACTGAATAAAAAAACAAGTATCAGAAAACTATATTTAAGTTTTAGCATGATTATATATTATTTTGATAGACGGCTAAATATTTTTAAAATAAGTATGCCATCATTTGATAAACCTGAAAGAGAATCGCTCTTTCCAATAAAAAATAAGGAGTGAGAATATTATGCTGAAAGTGGAGGCCCACGAAGCTCTGCAAAGAAATTACCCCGGGATAAAAATGATTCTTTATAAAAAATATGAATCGGAAGAAAGGACTGAGGAATAGCAGTATTTATTATAGCAAAGTCATTTAAGAATTGTGCCTCTGCTACAAAATTGATACAATTACAATTGATGCCAGCTTTGGATACCTGGTTGGATTTTTGATTTTTATCAGCATAACTGATATCAGTATGGTTGGCAGTTAAGTTATGCAATACGATTACAGGTGTTATGCTTAAAGCAAAGACAACTATAAGAAATGCACTGATAATGCGCCGTATGGTAAAAGAAAGACTCAATTAATAAATGTAACTATGTTGCAAAAATATATCTTTTTTAATTATAAAATAAATTTTTTATCGAATACAAAGTTAAATAGTAACAAAGTGGTTAAACATTAATTATTACTATTAAGATGTTATTAGAATACTTATATACGTTATTAAATCTTTACTTTGATTCATGAAAAATAAGAATGATCTTAATATTTCGTGGTTCAATAAGTTGCATGCAATTCATAAACTGCTGATCAGTGTTATAGTAGCGTTTGTGGTTTACAGTATTTTTCCAATGCAGCATCTAAATAATATTGCACAGAAAATGGTATGGTGGGATTCTTTCTGCCTGAGCCTCATTATCTTGAGTTGTATTACATTTTTTACTATCAATAGTGAGCAACTATGCTTTCAATCCAGTAAGCAGGATGAATCAAGATTTATTCTATTTGTTGTTATTTTAATTACCACACTAGCAAGTTTACTTGCGGTTATTTTATTGATAACTTCCAAATCACAAGTGAATGCATCAAAGGCCTGGGAATTACCCATTGCTATAATAGGAATGATGTGTTCGTGGATATTGGTACATACCATTTTTACCTTGCGATATGCGCATCTTTATTATAATAATACTCAAAAAGGAGAAGGCCTGGATTTTCCCGGGGACAAAGACCCGGATTACTTAGACTTTGCATATTATTCTTTTGTAATAGGAATGACCTTCCAGGTATCGGATGTATCTATTAAAACAAAAAGATTCAGAAGACTTACTTTACTACATAGTCTTTTAGCTTTTGCGTTTAATACAGTTATTGTTGCGCTCACAATAAATATAATTGCTGGCCTGGGAGGTTAAAAAATTTACAAAACAGCTTTCATTAATGGTTCTAAAATATTAGTCCACAATTCATATTGGTATCCTGAGGGGTGCAGACCGTCATTCGCTGTTAAGCTTTGATTTGTTCTGGCCTGGCGGGAGATGGGTGTAATATCAATGTATGTTACCCCGAGTTGTGTAGTGATTGTTTTATTAGCTGCATTAAATTCATCTATCTGGCGTGAAATATAAGCTGTGTCCCTACCCTGAGCAAATGGTGTTACGCTGTAATCAGGAATTGATAAAACAAATACATGACTTTTATCATTTTTTGCATACTGTATAGCACGGGATAAAAGTTCCGTAAAATCCGTTTTATATTTTTCAAGTGGCAGACCCTGGAACTGATTATTTACACCGATCAGAAGTGTTACAACATCATAATCTTTTGCATAATTACCATTGTTCAAAGCAGCTATAAGATTACCTGTTGTCCAACCGGTAGTGGCTACATATGTAGTGGTAGTTATATTTTTACCCTGCGCTGTAAGAAATGCAGAAGCCTGTGCCGGGTACCTTGCAGCTGCCGGAACACTTTCCCCTATTGTATAAGAATCTCCAAGCGCAAGATATTTCAGTCCTGCTATGACAGGGGCTGGTGGCGGCGGAGTGTAAGGGGGTAAACTATCCGTAGGTGTTAGTTTTTTACACGCTACCAGTAAAAAGAAAATGGAAATTATGGAAAGAAAAAGTTTCATATAAATTTTTAAGGATTGCATTACTTTCTTTAATACATATACGCAATTCCCAACATTAAAGTTCACTTAAAGCATAGCTTACTCTCTTTCTATATTTTTAATTTTTATCTGCTCGTTAAAGGCTTCGCCTTTGTTTTTCTGAGATTGTATCTTCCGAACAATGGGCATTCCTTTTATTACTCTGCCAAAAGCGGCGAAGCCAAGTCCATCTCCGCTTGCTGCAGGACCTTGATCAAACTGAACCTGGCTTCCGATACAGATAAAAAATTCAGTACTGGCAGTGCCGGGGGTGGTACGTGCCAATGAAATAGTACCATCTGTATGCGATAAACCGGTTTGTGAAGTTGGTTCATGTGGAATGCCAGGTATATTTGAATATTTAGTACTATTCGTACTCGCCATACCTCCCTGGATAATGCCGCTATTGTACTGCGGCTCCATATCTTCATTTTTTAGTACACGGTAAAAGGAACTGTTTTTATAAAACCCGGAATCAACATAAGTTAAAAAAGCAGCAACAGTTTTAGGTGCCTGTTTGGGAAATAATTCTACTTCAATATCGCCCATATTTGTATTGATCATTACAACCGGGTTACCCGTATTTTTATGGCTGCATGAAAATAATGCTGAAGCAAAAAGGATTAAAAATATTTTTTTCATATAGTAAATTACAAAGTATTTTTTAAACTGCTCTTTTGAAACATACCGTATTTATTACAGACGTGGAACTTTGCTGCATGAAAAACAAATGTACAAGAGTGCGATGCAACGATGATGCCTGATGGTATGCAGCCGGGAGCCAAAAAAAAAACGGGCTAAAATCACCCCGGTTTTGTTCAGAAATATTTTACCAGATATGTATGCGGTCTTTTTCTGCTACGAAATATTTATCGCCTTCTTTTACATTAAATGCATTGTAAAATGGTGTAAAATTCATGAGCGGCCCGATGACACGGTACAGACCTGGCGAGTGGGGATCTGTGTTTACCTGTTGACGCATCGCTTCGTCCGTTATTTTTTTACGCCATGTTTGGGCAAATGATAAAAAGAAACGCTGATCAGGCGTGTAGCCCTGCAGCTTCACTGTGTCCTGCCCCTGTTTTGTCATTTTAAATGCATCGTATGCAATGCAGATGCCGCCTATATCTGCGGTGTTTTCGCCTTGTGTAAGGCGGCCATTTATATGCATGCTATCCAGTACGGTAAAGCTGCTGTATAATTTTATTACCAGGTCTTCTTTCGCTTTAAATTTTTCAAGATCTTCTTTACTCCACCAGTTCTTCAAATTTCCGTCTTTATCATATTGTGCTCCCTGGTCATCAAAACCATGTGTCATTTCGTGGCCTATCACCATGCCGATACCACCATAATTTAAAGCGTCATCGGAGTTTATGTCAAACATTGGGTATTGCAATATTCCGGCAGGAAAAACGATCTCGTTAAGCGTAGGATTGTTATATGCATTGTTAGTTTGAGGTGTCATGCCCCACTCTGTACGGTCTACCGGCTTACCGATCTTATTGGCGTTATATTGATAAGCATTTTTACTTGCCGATACAATACTTGCATAAAAATCATCTCTGTTGATGGTTACATTACTGTAATCACGCCATTTGTCAGGAAACGCAATTTTCTTTGTGAAACTATGAAGTTTTGCAATCGCTTTTTGCTTGCTGCTGTCCCCCATCCAGTCCAATTTATTTATTCTTATCTCAAAGGCTTTTTGTAAATTATTTACCAGTTCCAGCATTTTCTTTTTTGCTGCATCAGAAAAATATTTCTTTACATATATCTCTCCCAAAGCCTCGCCGATAGTGCCATCTATAACATTATAAATAATTTCCCAACGTGGCTTCATTAATTTCTGGCCACTCAGTGTTTTATCATTGTATTCAAAAGATGCATTTACAAAAGGAGAGCTTAGCGCAAATGCTGCATTGCTTATCGCATGGACACGCAGGTACGTCTTCCATGTATCCAGTTTAATGGTTTTTAAAAGCCCGTTCAATGTGGAATAATATTTATCAGCCTGGCCGATGTTTAAAGAATCTGTTTTTAAATGCATGTCTGTAAGTAAAGAAGACCAGCCGATGCCCGGCATTTTTTTATCGAGGTCAGCTACTGCTATTTTATTATAATTTGCCTGCACGTTTCTTAGTTCCACATTTGTACTATGGCTTTCTGCCAGTTGTTTTTCCAGGTTATAAACAACTGTTGTTTTTCGTGCTGCAGCCGCAGAGTCATCACCGGTGAGCTTAAACAAAGTTTGTATATAATTCTTGTAAGAGTTTACAACGGTTTGCGTAGCAGCGTCTGTTTTAAAATAATAATCTCTGTCTGGCAAACCGATACCAGACTGGTATAATGCGAGCATGTTTTGAGAGCTGTTCTTATCATCTGCAGCGACATATACGCCAATGAGAGATCCGTTATTTTCAGTTGTTTGCTGTGCTACAAATTGCAAAAGACCTTTAGTATCCTTGATAGTATCTATCTGCTGAAGTATAGGTTTTATCGGATCGTAACCAAGTTTTTCTATCCTGGCTGTGTCCATGCCTGCAGCATACAGGTCACCAACTTTCTGTTCAATAGTGCCTGCTGTACTTTTTGCTGCTGCTGTTTCTTCCAGGATGCTTTTTATATCTGCTTTCGCAACGACATCCATTTCTATCCTTGCGCCAGCCCTTGATTCTGTGGGTAGAATGGTAGCAGTATCATACCATTTGCCGTTGGCGAACATAAAAAAATTATCGCCGGGCTTTACAGCATTATCAATAAACTGTACCGAAAGACCACGGGCTGAAGCAGTATCTAGGGGTGCTGTTTCGCTTTTAGTACTACTGTTATTACACGAAATAACAAATGTGAAACAGGCGCTGGTAGCTACTATCAAAAGAAAATATTTTCTCATAAAAATAATTTTTACTGGTTAAAAACAATCGAAGGCTTAAGATAGAAAAATATCTACAGAATACTTATAAATTATGATAATTTGTTTAGTTTAGAAATCCCGTGTTGCATATACCAGTAAAAACAACCCGTTAACAGTTAGATAATAATATCGTTGTAATTTTGAACTTCGTTAGCAGATACGCTCCTTACCATTCAACCCTAAAATAATCTCTCTCATCATTTAATAAAGTAAAAAAATAAAGAATCGATACATTTGCATCCATCAATCTATTTTTTATGGATTCCAAGCAAATTGAAAAGATTTCAAAAGCCCTGGGTGACACCAACCGGCTTAAAATACTCTTTGATATGTCAAAGCATAAAGGTTGTATGCAATGCTCTCAAATAACGAATGTGTTAAAGTTGGCGCAACCATCGGTAAGCCACCATATTAAAACACTTACAGATGCCGGCCTCATCACTGCTGAAAAAGATGGCAGGCACCACTCCTACCAATTGAATAAAGAATTATTAAAATCATACTTAAAAAAATTATCTACCATCGCTGGTGATTAATATAAATTTTATTAGACGGAACAATATTAATATGAATTACAAATTGAATATCGTAACATCAGCAGAAAAGACTGCTTCTAAAATAAAAGTAATTGCGACGTTTTTTATCAGTGCTCTTACCTGTTCATCCTTCTCTGCAAATGCACAATCTAACAACAATGACAGTCTTCTTACAAAAGTGACGATGCAGTCTGCAGTGGATTATGCCATTAAACACAATCCTTTAGTAAATCGTTCTCTGGTAGACGAAGAAATTACAAATGCAAATATTAAAAGCAAGCTGGCAGATTGGTATCCGCAGGTAAATTTTAATTATTCATTACAGCATAATTTTATTTTACCAACAAATGTAATTGCGGGTAATCAGATAAAAGCTGGAGTAAATAATACTTCTGCAGGCCAGTTTACCGCATCGCAACTTATTTTTAACAGGGATGTATTATTGGCAAGCCGTACAAAAGATGATGTAAGATTACAAAGCAGCCAGGCAACCATCAGCACAAAAATAGACCTTGCGGCAGCCGTAGCAAAAGCATTTTACGATGTACTTGCAACCTCCCAACAGGTACGTGTAGCCGCTGAAAATATAATACGTACCGAGAGAAGCCTGCAGGATGCATACAACCAGTACAAAGTAGGCCTGGTAGATAAGATTGACTACAAAAGAGCAACCATTACGCTTAATAATACGAAGGCTTCCAAACGCTCTAACGAAGATCTGCTGATAGCAAAAACCGAATACCTGAGATCGTTAATGAATTATCCCGGGTCTGACTCTTTACACATTGAGGATGATAGCCTGGAAATGGAAAATAATACGCTGCTTGATACATTACAAACTCCCGATTATAAAAACAGGATTGAATACCGCCTATTGGAAACACAACGAAATCTTTTAAAAGCAAATGTAGCGTATAACCATTGGAGTTATCTGCCATCAGTTTCAGCCAATGGCGCCTATAATCTTAATTTTCAAAACAATAATTTTGGAAAATTGTACGGCACTAATTATCCAAATTCATTTGCAGCACTCACGCTGGGCTTTCCAATTTTTCAGGGTGGTAAAAGAAAAGCAAATCTGCAGGCCGCAGAATTACAATTAAATAAAAATGATTTTGATCTTGTAAATATCAAGAATAATGTGAATGCGCAATATCAGCAGGCATTGGCTGTGTATAAAGGAAGTCTTGTAAATTATCTTGCGTTAAAAGATAATGTAGACCTGGCAAAAGAAGTGTACGATGTAGTGCAGTTGCAATATCGAAATGGTATAAAAACTTACCTGGAAGTGGTTCAATCAGAAACAGACCTACGCACATCACAAATTAATTATTACAATGCTTTGTACCAGTTACTGGCAAGTAAAATAGATGTACAAAAAGCATCGGGGCAAATAAATTATTAATAAAATCAATTAAATTTTTTGAGTTATAAATTTTATAAAAATGAACAGTAAGTTTTTAAAGCAATCCTTAAAATATACAGGTATAATTTTATTGTTATCTGCTGCAGCATGTAATAATAATAAAAGTGCCCCACCGCCACCTCCTCCACCACAGGTAATAGTGCAACCGGCTGAGCTATCGGCTGAAAATTATTATGATGAATATCCTGCGACTATTACTCCGCTGAACGAAGTAGATCTTCGTCCACAGGTGAGTGGCTTTATTACAGGCGTTTATTTTAAAGATGGATCAAGAGTAAGAAAAGGGCAGTTGCTTTATTCTGTTGATCAGCAGTTGTACAGTGCAAACTATCAACAAGCAGTTGCCAACTTAAATGTGCAGCAGGCAAATGTTGCTAAAGCGCAAAAAGATGCCAATCGTTATCACGAACTTGATAAATACGATGCGGTTGCAAAACAGCTGGTTGATAATGCAGATGCAGCTTTAGAGGTTTCTAAAAAACAGGCAGATGCAGCAAGAGCAAACATTAAGGCCGTACAAACAAATGTAAATTATACAAAAGTTTATGCCCCGTTTGATGGTGTAATTGGTATATCAATGGTAAAAGTTGGAGCGGCTGTTACTGCCGGGCAAACATTATTAAATACCGTTTCAACAGATAACCAGTTAGCAGTTGATTTTAATGTTGATCAAAAAGATATTCTCCGTTTCGGAAATTTATTGAAAGATAAAACAGATCAAAAAGATTCTGTTTTTACATTGGCTGTTGGTGATGATGTATATCCTTATCCCGGTCAGGTTACTTTGATAGACCGTGCAGTTAATCCACAAACAGGAACTATTAAAGTGCGTATTGTTTTTTCGAATAAAGATGATCTTTTAAAAGCCGGAATGAATGCGACCATGAGAGTAAAAAGCAACGGCACAGAAAAGGCTGTTGTAATACCATACAAAGCAGTTACAGAACAGTTGGGAGAATATTTTGTATACGTGCCCGGTGATAGCAGCAAAGTATCTCAAAGGAAAGTTACGATTGGCAAACAGTTAGGCTTTAATGTAGTTGTTAAAGATGGATTAAAAGCAGGAGAAAATGTTGTAACAGAGGGTCAACAGAATTTAAAAGAAGGTATGAAAGTAAAAGTTGTACCTGCAGCAACTTCCCCGGCAAAATAATATGCAGCAACTTTTAAAAAGGCGTTTAAAGAAATAAAAATGATAGCAGATACTTTTATAAAAAAACCGGTAACGGCCATTGTAATTTCCATAGTGATCGTGCTGGTGGGTTTGATTTCAATGGATTCATTACCGGTTGCCCAATATCCAAATATTACACCACCTACTGTAACAGTATCCGGCAATTTTACGGGTGCTGATGCACAAACAGTAGAACAGACCACGACCACCCCGATTGAAACGCAGATAAATGGTACGCCGGGAATGACCTACATGAGCAGCAACAGTACCGGCAGCGGACAAAGCAGCATCAATGTAAATTTTGATATTGGTACAGATATAAATATTGCTGCACTGGATGTGCAGAACCGTGTAAGTGTAGCGCTGCCAACATTACCAGATGCTGTTAAGCGTTTAGGCCTAACAGTTAAAAAGCGCAACCCGAGCATAATGGTAGCGCTTGCATTGTATTCTCCCAATGGAACGCACGATGCAACTTTCATTGGCAACTATGCAAATATTTATATTAAGGATGCCTTGCAGCGTGTAAAAGGCGTTGGTGATATTGTAAGCCGTGCAGATGATTTCGGAATGCGTATCTGGCTTAACCCTGAAAAACTGGCCGCACTTGGAATGACGCCGGCAGATATAACCAGTGCCCTGACAGAGCAGAACTTGCAGGTAGCAGCAGGTACCGTAGGTGGTAATCCGCAGCCCAATGTGCAAAGTTTTGAGTACAGCGTATTGACCAATAGCCGCATTAATACCAAAGAGCAATTTGAAAATATTATTGTACGCACACAGCCTTCTACCGGTGCAGTTGTATACGTAAAAGATGTTGCCAGGGTAGAGTTAGGAAAGTTTGATTACGGCAGCAATGCTTTTGTAAACGGGCATCCGGCAGCTTTTGTACTTATTTACCAGGCCCCTGGTGCAAATGCATTAGATACATATAACGGGCTACTCAAAGCTCTGGATGAATTAAAAAAATCTTTCCCAAAAGATATCGATTACATATTACCGTTAGAAACTGTAACAGTTGTAAAAGTATCCATTAGCGAAGTAGTGCATACGCTGATTGAAGCTTTACTATTAGTAACATTTGTGGTGTTTTTATTTTTACAGAACTGGCGGGCAACCTTAATTCCCATTCTGGCAATTCCGGTTTCACTGATAGGTACGTTTATATTTTTTATTCCGTTTGGATTTACGATTAATACACTTACCCTTTTTGCATTTGTATTGGCAATTGGTATAGTGGTAGATGATGCCATTGTAGTGGTAGAGGCAGTTCAGCACTATATCGATCATGAAAAGTTATCGCCGAAGGAAGCTACCAAAAGAGCAATGAAAGATATATCTGGCCCGGTAGTAGCCATTGCTTTGATATTAGCTGCGGTATTTGTTCCAGTAGGTTTTATACCCGGTATTGTTGGGCGATTATATCAACAGTTTGCAATCACCATTGCAGTATCTGTTATTATATCAGCTTTTGTAGCCCTTTCACTTACACCGGCATTGTGTAGCATCATGCTCAAACCTTCAAAACAAGAGGGAGACAAATTAAATTTTCTTGATAAATTTTTCGCCTGGTTTAATAAAGTTTTTGGTAAAATAAACAGCGCTTACACAAGTCGTGTTGGTAAATGGATCAAAGCAACGCCAATGGTATTGATAATGATGGTTTGTCTTTTTGTAGGATTATTTTTTATGTTCAAAGCAAAGCCTTCCGGGTTTATACCATCAGAAGATGAAGGCAGATTGTATGTAACATATGAAATGCCTGAAGGCGCTTCTACCACACGAAGCAAAGCTATGCTGGTGGATATTATGAAAAGAGTACAAGCAGTACCAGGTGTAAAAACTGTCGGTGGACTTGCTGGCCTGAATATTATTACATTCTCCAATAAATCAAATGCGGGAACAATGTTTGTTTTGCTGAAACCGTGGGATGAACGTACGGCTGATTCATTACAACTAAAAAATATTATAGCACAAATACAAAAAGTAACTGCGGATGTAAAAGAGGCTAAGATCCTTGCCATTGGGCCACCAGCTATACCCGGTCTGGGTGCTACTGCTGGTTTTACTTTTGAGTTACAGCAAACCACCAGCACTGATAGCATTCAGCAGTTTGAAATTGTTGCAAGGAGTTTTCTTGCTGAACTAAATAAACGCCCTGAAATTGAAAGGGCATATACTTTCTTTACAACACATACACCGAGCTACCAGGTAAATGTAGACAAAGAACAGGCAAAAAAATTAGGTGTAAATGTTGCAGATATATATTCTACCCTGTCTACGCTTTTAGGTAGCAGTTATGTAAATGATTTTAGTCTTTACGGTAGAAATTTCAGAGTTGTAGCGCAGGCAGACAGTAGCTATCGGTCATCCATAAACGAAGTTGGTAAATATTATGTTCGTAACAGCCAGGGCAGTATGATACCATTAAACTCATTGATCACTACCAAGGTAATAGAAAGCCCTGCGGTAATTTCGCATTATAATATTTACCGTTCTGTAGAAATAAATGGAACACCGAAACCCGGCTACAGCAGTGGCCAGGCGATAGATGCATTAAAAGCAGTTGCCAAAACATTACCTGCCGGTTATGGATATGAATTTTCCGGGCTAAGCCGGGAAGAAATTACCGCAGGTGATAGTACCATACAAATATTTGCTATCTCGTTGTTATTTGTATTTCTATTTCTTGCAGCGTTGTACGAAAGTTGGTCCATACCATTCTCTGTTTTACTGGCAGTTCCTATCGGTGCATTTGGTTCAATTCTTACACTTTTACTGTTACCATCGCTTACAAATAATATCTATGCACAAATTGGGCTGGTAACATTGATTGGGCTTGCAGCAAAAAATGCCATCCTGATTGTAGAGTTTGCAAAAGAGAGAGTAGATCATGGTATTGACATTGTAACTGCTACATTGGAAGCTGTACATTTACGTCTTCGGCCCATTATCATGACGTCCCTGGCGTTTATATTAGGAGTATTGCCGTTGGCATTTGCTACAGGTGCAGCAGCAGAATCCCGTAAAACGATTGGGTGGACGGTATTTGGGGGTATGTTGGCTGCCACTACCCTTGCAATATTTGTGGTACCGGTGCTGTTTGCACTTATTACAAAATTATCTTATGGTAAAAAGATTAAAAGACTTAAAGCAGAGCAGGAACAAATAGAAATAGTAGATCAAAATATAATAGAAGGTAATACTTAACAGAATTGGAACGGCGTTTCTTTATACTTAATTCACTAATTTTACAAAAAAATAATAATGAAAAAATCTATATTGAGAAAACTGCTGATACCAGTGGCGCTTATACTTTTTGCTACTGCAAATTTTTCGTGCAGCAACAGCCGCCAAAGCGTCGGCGTAGAGCAGGGTTGGGATCTGCTGGGTGAAAGAAAAGTAAATTTTGTACGGGACAGAGATGCCATTGAAGTACGCAATAGTAATAGATACACTGCTATAAGATTTCAGATTGAAAAAAGAGATGTAAGGCTTAACAGTCTTTCTGTGAATTATGTAAATGGCGATAAGCTGTCTCCACAGGTAGATGATGTGATACCTGCAGGCCAAACAAGTAGAATAATTGAGCTTGCAGCCGATGGAAAAGTTATCAGCAGCATAGATTTTAAATACCGGACCGAGGGCAGTATATTAAAAGGACGTGGTCGTGTATTGGTTTTTGGAAAAAGATACGATCCGGGTTATTGATTTTTTTCAAATAATTTTAAATAGAAGTTGCCGGCATTGTCCGGCAATTTTTATTTGTTAGCTTTAATTCTATTTTAAAATTTATTCTTAATAATGGATAGCACCGCTGAGGCTCTTGATAAAATAAAAACACAGGTAATTATTGTTGGAGCTGGTCCTGCAGGTGCAATGGCTTCTGTATTTCTCACAAAAGCAGCTATCGATCATGTAGTTATTGAAAAAGATATTTTCCCCAGAGATAAAATTTGCGGTGATGCCTGCAGTGGTAAATCAGTTTTTGTTTTAAAAAAAGCAAACCCGGAGTGGCTGGATGAAATATTTTTAAATAAAACAGAAAATCTTGCCTGCAATGGATTGGTATTTGTTTCTCCCAATGGCAAGCCGCTTTCCATACCGTTTTCATCTCCCAGTGTACAACAAAAATATGCAGCAGGTTTTGTAACACCCCGGTTGATATTTGATAATTTTCTTTTCAATAAAATTGCTTCGGCGTATGCCACAGTTTACCAACAATCATCCATTAAAAAAATCACAAGAGAAAATAAAATAATTTCTGTTGAATTTATTCAACACGGTAAAAATTATACTATTTCAGCTCCCCTGATCTTAGGTGCGGATGGTGACAAAAGCATTGTAAGAAAAACGCTGTTAGATAATGATTCGGTTACAAAAACCGGCTGCGTAGGCCTTAGAGGTTATTATAAAAACGTAACAGGTTTTGATAAAAATAATTTTATTGAATTGCATTTTCTAAAAGAATTATTGCCTGGATATTTCTGGATTTTTCCACTCAGTAATGGCAATGCCAATGTAGGTATTGGTATGCCCTCAGAAATTATAAGAAATAAGAAAATAAATTTGCGGGAAGTAATGTTGGATGCTATTAAAAATAATCCCAACATAAAAGATCGTTTCAAAAATGCAGAATTAATAGATAAAATACAGGGCTGGGGTTTGCCTATGTCACCAAAGAGATTACCAATGTCAGGTGATAATTTTTTACTCACCGGAGATGCTGCAGGCTTAATAGATTCTTTCAGTGGCGAAGGCATTGGCAATGCACTTTACAGTGGCATGTTAGCTGCCCAAGCAGCTGTCGAATTATTAAAAGAAAAAAACTTTGATGCTGCGGTTATTAAATTAAAATATGATGATGTTTTATATAGCCGAATTGGAGATGAGCTGAAGATGGGAGCACTGTTGCAACGGCTTAGTAAGTATGGATGGCTGTTTGATTTTGTGGTAAAAAAAGCGCACAAAAGCAAAACGCTTAACTCAGCACTTACTTCCATGTTCACCGATCTTGATCTGCGAAAACAGATTCGCAAGCCATCGTTTTATGCAAAAATTATTTTTAATAAATAAGTAAAAGATTTTGGGGCCGGGCATTCGTATCTCAATTTAGCATCCTTGCGTCGCACTCTTGTACCGCAAATTCTTGTTCATCTTTTATTTAAGCGTAATCTTACTTTATTAAAATTAGATTAAGAAATAAGTAAGATAGTTTTAAATCATTTTCAAAATTTACTTCTTCAAAATATCCAACACCGTTCCATACATCACTTCTGCTCCCAATGCTAAATCTTCGTAAGAAGCATATTCCAAAGGATTATGGCTGATTCCATCTTTGCAACGAACGAATATCATTCCATAATCACATGCGTAACTCAAAGCCAATGCATCATGAAAAGGGCCGCTCATTAATTCCGATGCATCTAATTGCAATGCTTCGCAATTATTTTTAATAATAGTTTTTATCCAATCAGCACAATAGCGTGGCTCGCT
>JBDSIB010000051.1:0-7952 GCA_039918155.1 Ferruginibacter sp. | reverse complement strand
GACAAACAGGTATGGTACTGTAGGTAACCCTTATGCATCACCTTTAGACCTGGTAAAAATGCATGAAGGCGGCGGTTTTAATAATACTACAAATGACCTGACCTTATGGGATCCGTCACTGGGTGGTTATTATGGAGCAGGGGGCTTTGTAACACTTACCTGGATAGACGTTGCCCATGGATACCGTCTTAATGCATTTGGATCAGGAAATTACCCGGTTGCTTATGTAAGTACTATACAATCCGGGCAAGCATTCTTTGTAAAATCAAATGGTGTTGGTACTACAACAGTAGTATTTAATGAGTCGCAAAAAGCTACAAAGGACAGTGTGCGTAATGTAAATGGTTTTAGTCTGCCTCCGCAGATATTAACCGCTACCTTATCTACAAACCCAGCTGGTGTAAGTCCTACAGTACTGGACGGAGCTATTGAAATATTTGGAGAAGAGTACTCGAATAATGTGGACTGGCAGGATGGAAATAAGATCAGTAACGGTACCAACAACGTTGGCTTTATGCGGAACGGTAAATTACTGGTAGTAGAGCGCAGGCAGTCACCGGAAGCAGGAGATACCTTGCATCTTAATCTGAGCGGTACTAATAAAGCATTGCCTTATCATTGGCAGTTCACTGCTGAGAATATGGATAATGTGCCAGGCAGAACAGCCTACTTATGGGATAGATTCCTGGATACTAAAACCGTTCTTAATTTAAACAGTACAACGGATGTAGACTTTACCATAACGTCGGTTGCAGCATCTGCAGCAGCAGACCGTTTCAAAATTGTATTCGGCATTGCGAAACCACTGCCGGTTACCATTACAACGGTGAAGGCTACCCGCAATACAGATAAAACGATCACGGTTAACTGGAAGGTGGAAAATGAGATCAATATTGTAAACTACAGTATTGAACGCAGTGCAGACGGGGTAACGTTTACCAACATCGGTACAACGCTGCCGGCCAACAGCAATGGTAATACAGGTACCTACGATTATGGTGATGCAAATCCTTTAAGTACGGCTAACTACTACCGCATAAAAGCATTGAGCAAGGATGGACAGGTTCAGTACAGCAATGTGGTAAAAGTAAATCCATTGACTATTCCTGGTACGATCACGGTTTACCCTAACCCGGTTCTGAATAAGGAAGTAAATATGCTGTTTGTGAATGAGCCCGCAGGTACTTACCAGTTGGAGTTGACCAATAAAATTGGCCAGGCAGTGTACAAAGGAAAAGTAGTTATCAGTACAGTAAATGAGAAGAAGAAAGTATCGCTCGTTTATGTAACAGCGGCGGGTGTTTATCATCTGAACATAAAAGGTCCTGATGGCACGATGCATACTTTAGAACTGGTAGTAGAATTATAGACCCTTTATTATCCCTAATATACACATGAACGTAACCGAGGCGCCGCAAGGCGCCTTTTTTTATGCATCTTATATTTTATGTGGATAGAAAAGCCGCTTATAATAATAGGACTAACTACCTCTAAAACTCCATACATAAAGCTACCATAAGGCTACGATAAAGCTACCATAAGGCTACTCCAAAGCTGCTGCCCTTAAAGGCAAATCTAAAGGACAGGAGCCTAGGCTTAGGATCGTTCTTATTATAAGCCATAGATGTTGATTTTATTAACATTTTTCATCTGTTACCTTTATAATATACAGGCAATTCGACATGAAATTTATTTAATGATGAAATCAGTTATAATTTTCGACATAAACGAAATTTGATGTTGAAAGGATATAAGTGGAAGGCGTGTGATGAAAAGGATATGGTTTATAGTTGATGGTTCATAGTTCATAGTTGATGGTTCATAGTATGGAAGGTCGTTCGCATATAGTACCCAGCATGAACTATGGGCTACAAATTGATAGTAGCACCATGGGCCATGACACTATGAACTATGAACATCATTTCACGAGCCTGTTTCTTCCTGAACTATACTCCAATAAATAACCTTTTTTATTAGGGGCACTCAGAAAAGAGCGATTCGTCAGTATTTCAACTTTATCCTGCTTTAATAGAAATGGTTCCAGTAGCTTTTCCTGCCGGTCTTTCTGCACACCGATCCTCCTGGCAAATTCTTCAAAATCGAGCTTGCCCCTGTGATGGGTTTTCTTAAA
The DNA here is from genome assembly GCA_039918155.1 of Ferruginibacter sp. Lineage (GTDB taxonomy): Bacteria > Bacteroidota > Bacteroidia > Chitinophagales > Chitinophagaceae > Ferruginibacter. Next base: position 5,821 of record JBDSIB010000051.1, on the reverse strand, counting down.
AATTTCTGATGCAAAATCATCCGTAAACAGTCCCTTATCTAAGGCAAAATCAGTATCATCCACATGTAGCCGGGTGTTCAACAAATCATAAGCGGGGCTGAGGAAATAATCACCCGTTGCACTTTCGAGTAAAGAGAAGTTTTTTAAATGAGCATCACCGTTTGAAAAAAGGTAATTGAAAACTACCAGTACAAAATATTTTTCAATTTCTACCCGCCATGCCGGCACGAATTGCCGGATAAGGGCGGCAGCTTCCTCATACGAATAGGAATATTTAAAATCAGCACCAGCATTATCCCTGCTTCTTCCGGCCAGCGTAGCAAAATCTTCTTTCCCCCACTTCAATCCATCTGCTTTTACATCAAAGCGCCTGGTGATGTAAGCAGGCAAGCCATTTTTAAAAAATATCATTCCATTTTCCGCTGTATTAATACCATACACCTGTGATGCGATCTGCATTGTTAAATGTTCGTTTGCGGGAACCTGGTCTACTTTTTTAAGGTCTCTCGGAATAGGTTTTAAAATGAAGGTTCCCTGCTCGCCTTCTTGCGTGAGCCGTAATTTATTTTTGCTAAGTATCAAGGACATTTTTTCCTGTACACCGGATATGGATATCCGCTTACGGTTTTCCATAAACTTCTGCCCATCTTCTTCATTTATCTGCGGTGCATCGTAGGGAAGTATATGACTTACCTGTTTATTATCAAACATTCTTCGCAGGAAGGCAGGGCTGTAAGTAGTAAAGCTTTCGGCCAGGCTTCCAGGGCAGGATTTTATTTGTGTGGTACTCATTATTATTCGATGGGTTTTACTGTTACGGCACCTATTGTATCATATTGTGCAGTGGCTGAAAGCAGGCCAAAATTATCCTGTTCATCTATTTTTAACAGGCGGTGTTGTAATTGTCGATTCACACCTTCAGAAAGCATATTGAAGAAAAACGGGAACAGAACAGGGGAGGTATATTCCTGTTGAGATTTTGGTAACGTAAGACTTACAGCAGGTTTATTTGTATCAGCATAATATACGTCATCATACCTGAATATATATTCCGTCCGGCTTAACTCTGTAAGTTTGCCTGCATAATCTTTATTTCGGTGAATTGCCAGCTTTCTCATGAGGTAGATTTATGAATGATTTTTTTTACTTCCAATTTTACTTCTAATCCTAAAACTGCTGTTATCTTTTCAATGATATCTATTGTTGGGTTGGCCTGTCCCCTTTCTATTTTATAGAGTGTGTTGGTTGCTACTTTCGCCAATTGAGCAAGGTCAGGTTGCGTTATTTTTAAGGCTTTACGCCTTAACTTAATATTTTCTCCTATTTCCTTAATTAGCATTATAGTGTGATTTTATAAACAATATTCGAATATAATGATAAAAAGTGTAGTAAATGCTATTATAGTGTGATTTTAATAATTATTTTATTCATTGATGGCTATTATACTTTTAAAATCACATTATAATGGTAAAACAATCGTTAGAATGTAGAGATTTTAAATAACTACCCTCTATTTGGAAAATCTCTTTTTTGCAATCAATGTTGTTATTCCGCAGTGTTCAATTTTTCATTTTTCCGATGGCTTTAGCTTCAGGAAGAGTGTGAATTGGTTTAAGACTTTAGCCAAATAGTTGATAGTTGATAGCTCATAGTTGATAGTCTGGAAGGTCGTTCGAATTTGAAGTTTACGGGAAATAGTTGATGGTATGAGTTTTTAACGTAAGGATCTATTATGAACTATTCCCCATTAACCCTTAACAACCAACCAGAAAGAAAATACCTGGCCGCATGTAAGTGTACACGCTTTGACTATAAAGGATAAAACGCTCTTTTGCAAATGTTTATGCCTCATCATAAACCAGCATTACATCAAAATCAAAATTTTCTGTAGTGCCCAATAGCTCTATGGTAACACTTATGGGGAAATCCTTTTTAGAAATTGTTTTTTCCCATAAACTATCTGGAATTACAATCGCCTGGCTTAATGAAAATACCGGCTGATAATAATATGGGCTATTGTAAGAAGATACAGAATAAGGTTGACTTACTATTATTCCATTTTTATTAGTGCAGGTAACCTGGATATACAAGCCATTCTTCATAAGTAGGTTACTCCACTCATCAGGATGCGACCAGGTGAATATAGGTGTAAGTATTATTTTTCTGATTTCTATGAAGGATCCCTGGCTTACAAGTGTGATCTCCTTTTTTCTTTCTTTGTTTGTAAACCTCATGGCGGCATCTTTTTTAAGGATGGCGGTTGCTTCTATGCTGTAATTAGTACCGGCTCCTGCTCCATGCATTACCAGCAACTTATTTTTTACCATCTCCGTAAGCAATCTTTTTACAGTTGGCTGGGGTGTATCTAATTTTATAGCAATCTCACCTGATTTACAACCGGGATGATTTTCTATAAAGGAATATATTTTTTTCTCTTTTTGCGTTAGCATTCCGTTTTTTGTCTGTACATCCAGCTTCGCCATCAATTGTGATTGTATGTTCTTCAGACAATCTAAAAAAAACGTTACCCAGGGATGCACGTCTTCACCCGGTCGCTGACGCTGACATTGCATCAAGATCTTATAATACGCTGATTTCCGGTTTTCAATTTCATGTTCAAAACTTACATATTGAATCCAGGAATACCCTTGCTTTAACAATAACAGCGAACCCAATAAACGACTTAACCTTCCATTACCATCCTGGAAGGGGTGAATGCTGAGAAAATCATAAATAAAAACGGCAGCCTTTATCAAGGGGAGCGTTTGGGTATCTGATCTATACCAGGCTATCAGTTTGCTCATGGCATCCTCAGTAGCTAAACCGGGGGCTGTTGTTTTAAAGATCACCTGTTTTGAGCCATCCCCATTTACCGCTTCAACCACATTACTATGCTGCTTATAATTTCCTTTGTGCCAGCTATCTTTTTCGCTATACTTCATCAGCGTGTTATGCAAATGCTTCAAATTATTCTCAGTAATATCCATATCCCTGAATGATCCAGCTATAAGTTCCAGTGCTTCAAAATAACCGGCTACTTCCTGCTGGTCCCTTTCCTCCAATGTTGAAATGGAGAGATTGCTTATTAATACGCTTACTTCATCATCCGTCATCCTGGACCCCTCTATACGGGTGGAGGCTCCAACACTGCGTACCGTGGCAATAGCTTTTAGTTGCTTCAGTGTTTGCCCTTCTCTTTTCTCTATTGTTGACCAGGAGGCATCAAAACGGTCTATCTGGCTTATTTGATTGGTTAGGTGCATCCAGTTGGGAGTGAAAGCGAAGCTGTAAATTGTATTTGACATCTATTTTGATTCGATTTGATACGCTAATATACGTTTTTAATCCGAATATAGAAATGAATAATGGTACGATTTGGTTCGATTTTATCCGAAATTGGGAGGGGAGAAAGGAGTTCATGGGAGTAGTTGATGGTTGATAGTTGATAGTTCATAGTGTGGAAGGCCGTTCTAATTTCAAGTTCATGGGGAATAGTTGCTGGTATGAGTTTTTAACCTAACGTTTTACTATGAACTATTCCCCATGAACCATTAACAACCACCCGGCAGGAATGACTATCAAATAGTATTCAGCATTTCACCAATGGCAGCAGCTGATAAAATATGATCAATTTTACTTAGCAAAATTGCCTGCTCGGGCATATATGCAACGGTTGCTTCGGCGGGATCCTGTACAATTGTAAGTCCGCCATTTTCTTTTATGTCAGCTATGCCTTGTGCACCATCAGCATTTGCACCGGAAAGCAAAACAGCCACTAAGGTATTTTGGTAAACCAGCGCTGCGCTTGTAAAGCTTACATCAATACTCGGCCGGCAGTAATTTACTTTTTCAGATGCATCGAGAGATAGCGTACCATCCTCTTCCAGTAAGACATGATAATCGGATGGGGCAATATAAATATGGCCGGGCAGCAGCAGCTCTTTTTCATCTACCTCTTTTACTGCTAAACTTGTTCTTTGAGAAAGTAAAAATGCCAGGCTGCTGTCTGAAGAACTGTTTCTGTGCAATACAATTAATACAGGTAAGGCCAACGTTTTTTTTAACTGCGGTAGAATTACCAACAGTGCTTCGATACTACCGGAGGAGCCGCCGATAATGATCAAGCCTGCTGGTTTATTTACCTGCTTTTGCGCCATATTTTTTCTTTATTTCCTACCTGTTTGTAATGATCTGAAATAGCGGAGAACCTGATTGATTCTTTTGTACCAAGCGCCAGAAAACCAAGTGACTCCAAACTTTTGTCGAATAGTTTTAAAACTTGTTCCTGCAGATCACGATCAAAATAGATCAATACATTCCGGCAAAGTATCAACTGGAATTCATTGAACGAGGCATCGGAGACTAAATTGTGTGTTGAAAAAACCATCCTTTTATTCAACGATTCATCCAGCTTTGCGGAATTATAATTTGCTGTATAGTAAATGGAGAAATCTTCTATGCCGCCAGCTTTGCGATAGTTCTCAGAATTTTGCTGCATCATGCCGGCAGGAAAAATTCCCTTCTTTGCTTTTTCTATAACTGCTGCATTCAGATCTGTTGCATACAAAATAGATTTTTGTAAAAGGCTGGCTTCTTTTAAAATGATCGCCATGGAATAAACTTCTTCTCCGGTAGAGCAGCCCGCATGCCAGATGCGGATGAAAGGGTAGGTGGCCAATACCGGTAAAACATGTTCCCGCAGGTATTTGTAAAAAGTGGCATCCCGGAACATTTCTGTTACGTTCACCGTAACTTCTTCTACAAACTGCATAAAATAAGCGGTGTCATTCAAAAGCTTATTTTTAATGTCACTGTAATTTGTTAACCTGCTGCGTGAAAAAAAAGCGTCTATACGTCGCTGTAAGGATGCCCGGGAATAGCCGGTGAAATCGTAGCCATACCTGTCATGAACTTCCAGCAATAATTTCTCTATATCATTTTTTCCTACTATCATTTTGTTACGCCAGGTATTGTAAAAGGGTATCTACATTTATGGGTTTGGAAATATATTCATCTGCACCCGCTTCCAGGCATTTCTCTTTATCGCCGGGCATTGCCTGTGCGGTAACGGCTACCAGCTTTACGGGTTTTAGCATTTTATCTTTTCTTATCATATCGATCAATTCATAGCCATCTATTCCGGGCATCATCATATCTACCAAAGCAATTTTTATTTGCTTATTGCTTTTTAAAATATGCAGTGCTTCCATGCCTTCTGTTGCAGAAAGACATTCATACTTACGGGAAGACAGCACTGCTTTTAGTGCGAAAATGTTTCTTTCGTCATCGTCAATGATGAGGATCTTTTTATTTGTATTCATAAATATTCTTAACGGGTTGTGGTATCAAAAATAATTTTTATTTCATAAGTTGTTTTGCATAATGTGCTTTAACTCTTCAACAGTCTTTCGATAAACTTTCAATCTCTCCTTTTCTGCACCCGCCTTCGACAGGCTCCCCGATAGAAACCGGGGCAAGCAGGCTGACATTGAAATTATAGTAGGCATCTAGCTCATGAAAATTAAAGCCTTCCATTTTCTATAATAATACTTTACATATTTTATTTTTTTAGGTAAAACTTTATGTTTTAGCTTCCATATGCGGCACATTTTTATTTATCGCAGAGAGCATGAGTAAACAGCGTTTTCGCAGAGTGTGCTTTCAACAAGCTCAATCTCTCCTACATCTTCCAACCGCCTTCGACAGGCTCAGGCTGACATCAATATTATCGAAGGATTATAGCTCGTGAAAATTAAAGCTTCTATTTTTTTTATTCTAATACTTTCAAATTTATTATTGTCAGCCTGAGCCTGTCGAAGGC
>JBDSIB010000050.1:0-10835 GCA_039918155.1 Ferruginibacter sp. | reverse complement strand
AAGGTAAATAAATTTTATGTTCTGCACCCCTGGTCGTTTGTTTAGGCACAAATTTGAAAGGTAATCTGCCTGACGGCGGACAGGTTACCCGAATTGATATTGCGATCGGCAGGGTTACCAAGAGTAGATACTTTATTTATTGAGATGTGTTTTTGTTGCGTCATCGTAGTGGTGCATGGATCCTTTTTTGGCTAAATTCTTTTTTCTTTTTATAATCATCAACAGGATGAAGAAAACTATTAGTAAAAATATACCCATCAGCAGCATAAAAAAAGGATAGTATGCATCCATTTCATCGTATACCTTATTTCCCTGGTTGGTAAACGCACCCCAATAGCCAAATATAATCAGGGCGAGGGAAAGTGGTAATATTATTTTAGATGCTATTTTCATCAGGTCATTTTTAAAAAGAAGTATGCTGTTTTGGTATAATAAATATTTTTAGACTTGCGGTAATAAACCTTAGCGTAAATTAACCGAGGAAGCATAGTAGTTAGTGCTTCAGCATCCACGAAATTGCATCCGTACAAACTTCTACCAAATGATTTTTATTTGCCTGGTCGGTAAAGGAATGATCATACCCCACATATTCTTTTAAGTACAAATTATTTTTACCTGCCTGTTGAAATACTTGCTGTAATTTTTTTGCTGATGCAGGTGGTGCCATAATATCTTCTGTGCCTTGTCCAACAAAAATGGGCACATCTAAATCTACCAAACTATTAGAGATACGTAAATTCATTACAGATGCCCACCAGGCATAAGTGTTATCCTCACCGCTAAAAGATTCTAAAAATGTGGCGTGCTTTCTTATATTTTCCAGGGTGTCTTTTACTGCCAATTCTTCGGCTGCGACAGCGATACTATCTGCGCCTTCCAGCTTTTTTTGAAGTCCGCTGGCGATAGGCCAGGCTTCTCCAAATTTTAGTCCGCCACCATAACAAATTATTGCCAACCCTTTTACATTGGGATAGTACGACGCCAGCATTCCGGCCAGCAAGCCTCCTTCTGAACCACCAAAAACATACACTTCTCCGCTCCACCAATCAGCGTGTTTTTTCAAATATTGAAGTACCCTTAAATAATCGTATAGCCTGTTGTACACCGTATTATTTTCTTTATATACAGCCGATAAACTATCTCCTTTGTCGCCGAATTGCACACCTTGCTTTTCTATCATCAACCCTGCTACCTGCTCATCAAATTTCGCAGCTACACCTAAAAAACCTTCTGTGTTCGAATCGTATCCGCTTCCCTGGCAAAGGATCAGCAAGGGCATTTTCTTTTCGGGATGTTTATTGTGAATATAGACGTCAATGTATGAATCGTTTAGCCGCTGTACAGACAGGTGCTGAATATTTTGCGAATACAATTGCGGAGTGCTGATGCAAATTATTAGTAATGCGAATAATTTTTTCATTGTAAAAAATTTTAGTTCCCGTTTTTAAATCCGGCAATTAGCAGTGACAGATTTTCTCCATCTTTTTTCTAATAATGTTAAACTGTTCTAAATTTCGCAGGCACACCGGTGAATTTATTGATATTTATAGGGCTCTTTGTTATAAGCCATTTCTCTTATATTCTCCATTACTTTTTTCATATACTTCCGCCAAAATATTTTTGCAAATAACCAATTTATCGGGTAGAGAAAAATAATATTCGAATACAGTATATAGGAGTATGTTACTAAGATTTTATTCTTTTCAATTTCAGCAGTTTGCCACTCTCCAACAAATTTATAGAAGCCCAACATCCACGATTGAAATTCGCTGACTTCAATTTTCCAGTATTTATTTTCAGTACGTTCTAATAATTTGTCTACAGAGGCAAAGCCGCCTTTTTGTGTAGGCGATTTGGCAACGAAAACTTTTTTGCTATATCCAGGTTTGCCCCAATTTTCATCTTCGGTACAATGTGTAACTTTTGGCATTATACCAAAGCCTGTATGCACTTTTGATACATCACACAGCATGGGTGTTCTAAATGCTCTTTCTAATGAGCAATTAAATACTGTACTAACAGAAACTTTGGTGATCATTAGAACATTTATTTTTTTTAAGCTTTATAAACTGTGACATTATCGATAACTATTTATGATCTCTCCGATGTAGTTCATCGCCTTATAGTAGGTTTCAATTCCGTGGCCTACATTGTTAAATACTTTTACTTCTCTTAAATTGCTCATGTTCTTTTTTGCATTGTCGATAGACTTTTCAAAAGGAAATAGCAAATCCTTATCCCCTTCAAGAAGATAGGTATCAACTTTCACTTGCCGCAATTGATCATTCATATAGTAAGGCTTTTGGGTTTTGTCTTTATACCGACTGATCGCAAAAACTTCATAGTCAACTAACATTTGCTCTGCTCCTTCTGATAAATGATGATTGGGTTTTGAAAAAACTGTTTTGTCCAGAAATGTCCGTACATTTTTTTCGTTTGGTTTCACTATCGGCAAAATATTATAATACAGATTTTTAAATGATAATGAAAAGGACTGTAAACATCCGGGATTGAGCAGGAAGGCTGCAATAATTTTTTCCGGTTTCACAATTGCCAATTTCATACATATCAAACCTCCAAAAGAAGCACCGGCTATAAACGCTTTTTCAATTTTTAAACCATCCAGCACTTCGGCTGCCCAAATACCATAATCCAATGATTGAATATCGGGCGTTTCTCCATTACTTAAATTTGGCAGTCCATTAGTTTCAACCATAAATATTCTAAACTTATGGTTCAGGTTATCTAATCCTTTATCCAGATCCCAGATCAATGAAGTTGTTCTTGCGCCCGGAAAAATAACCAGGGTTTCAAGTGTTGAATCCTGGCTGTTCAATCCCCATACATGGGTTTTTCCCAAAGCCGTCTCCATTTCAATTCTTTCATAAATACGTCTGTTTGTTGATTCTAATTGTTTTACCCAACTTTCGAAATAGGCTATATCTTTTTCTTCCTCTTTAAAGAAAGAGCTGCTTTTAATTTTCATTTCTTTTTAATTTAGAACTCCTGGTCGTAGGATGTAATGATCTATTGTAGCTGGCTGATATAAATCATCAATGCGTTTTTAGAGTGATAATTTGTCACTATTTGTGCCAGGGAGATCTTTTATAAAAAGCAACTGTACTATTTTACTTCCTGTTTGCAGTGCCATACTACGGATGCTGATCTATTTTTTCTTTACCGCATTGCGAATAAAAAAAATAATAGTGCCTGATAGAAGCGCAAGAATGATCATAGCGATAATATGCCCCTCCCAAAAATCCATAAAACCTGCACTAAGCTTCGTTCCATCAATACCTTCGCCTAAACCGGAAATATCCGTATTAGGCCTAAGTGTATGTATGCTGCCCATTACAGCACATTTGTTATGTAGTAAAATGGTACCTGTTGTCTCCGGACGTGGAAAGTATTTTTCTACCGTCCATTCGCCAAAAACATGAGCGCTGTAGAAAAGCAACATACTTAGAATTACGCCCATTGCAAGTGAACGGGTAAATCGTACTGTTGAAGATTCAGGTTTTGATATCATTCGTTAAAATTTTATAATTATAAACTCAATGAATAGTTTGAAATATTTGTTGCAATTAAGAGTTGCAACAAATATTCAGCAATTGCTTAATAGTATGTATATAAACTAGTGTACGTTTCGCCCTGGCTTGTATAAACTGATTTGGTTATTCTTCCCATTGCATCTGTCTCCGGAATATTAAAATCTGTGTGTGTATAGTTGCTTGTACTTAGTTTAACAGATGATTGTTTTGGACAGTTCGTACCGGGTATACCATAAAAACTTATACCGGAGTTTGGATTTTCTATCGTAGAAATTTTATCGGTATAATATTCAATTTTTTTAGTGGTAGTAATACTTCCGTTTATGATACTGTCGGCAATAAGATTACCGGCAGCATTGTAAGTATGATAAAGTTGATAGGTAGTATCATTATTATTTTCATTTATCTCTGTCAATATTTTTTTGCCTTTGGTATAGGTAAAATGGGTAACGAAAGCAGGATATGCATTGTTATAATATTTAATAACCAATCCATCGCCATTTAGTACATAGGTGCCTTTGCTATCTGAAACATTAGCAGCAGTAAAAGATTCCATGGTTACTTTATTTGAAGCGTAGGTATATTTTATACTATGGCCATCTTTATAAACCCCCCTTGAAAACCTGCCGGCATCATCATATTCTATGGCAACACTATTAATGATGCCTTTGGTATCACTTATGACAAATGTTTTTATTTTCGGAATACCTGCAAGAGAGGGAGCAGTTAAATCGTTGTTTGATTTTTGGCAGGATGCCAGTAATAAAACTGCTATTGAAATACTTAAAATGTGCTTCATGATCTTTTTTTGTTTTTTTAAATTGTATAATATTTAAAGCAAAAGTACCTGCAGGATGCGCTCTAAAAAGGGCATCTTATTTTAAGGAAGAGCAGACTGACTCTGTGGCGGAGTAGTTGTATTAAGTGGTAAAATATTTTTTGGTTTTATTGAGATTTTTTTTGGAAATGTCTTGCGGAGAAGAATTTTACAGCAGTACTATTTATGAATTAAATACGGAGGGATGTAGGTCTGGAGACTGTCGCCGGGAGAATTTAATCTTTTTGAACAGATCTTTTTTCAAGTTTTTCAGCGGCGCTTTCAAGCCAGGTTATTTTAGCCGGGTGTCACAATCCTTGATTGCCAACCCCGTACCCAAACCGTTCAATTACCCGCTATTATACCCAACCGCACATTCTGGTTATACAATCATCTTTTTGAACGAGACCTTTATGTGGAAGAACAAATTAAATCATTCAAAAATCGTTTTATGAAACTTAAAATTATTCTACCAATTGCATTATTCATGATCGCATTTTCCAGTTGTAAAAAAGATGATTCATACCCACTGAATCCATTATACGATCTTGATGTTACACTTAAATCTGAAGGGAAAGATGCGGGTGCCGGGTTTATTAAATTTCGCCAGGATCCGGATACAGCCCGTGTGATTTCTTTGGAGACATGGGTTACCAAACTGCAGCCCAATCATACTTACCAGTTACAACGTGCTGTAAATCCCATAGCAGATGTTACCGGCTGCTCAAGCACTGCATGGCTTACGCTGGGTGAAGGATTACAACCAAAGTCAATTGTTACAAATGCGCATGGAGATGGCTATGCAAAACTATGGCGGGATATTACCGGTATAGCCAGGGGCACAGCATTTCATATTCGTTTTCAGATAATAGATGCTGCAACTTTATCACCGGTGTTAACGAGTGACTGTTTTGATTACACTGTCCGGTGATGTTTTGATGGTATAAGTCTAAAAGGGTTATCATACGTATGTTGTGATAACCTTTTTATCTTTTAATAACCGGATTTACCGGCGATCATATGTTCACTTTATTACAAACTTTCCTATTTAACAGCAGGCTACGATACAGATAAAGAAGCCAATATTTTTTCAGCGATTTAAAAAAGTTTTAAATGAAATTTAAATGCTGCATATTAATTTTATTGGCTCCCCTTTTCTGCCTTTCACAAAGCAATTCTGTTGATAGTCTCAAAAAACGGATAACTGCTGTAAAAGACAGCAACAGAATTGACCTTTTAAATAAACCTGGAATATTAAGTAAAGGCGTGTCTATTTAAATGTCTTCTGAAGACAAAGACTCCTGTTACTGGGAAAAGAGCCATGGCTGCGGAACACCTGTACCGGAAATCATACATGAAGTAATAGGTAAAATAGATTCACTTCATTGCTGGTTATGTACCCAAACTGTTCAACTACCCGCTATTATCTCCAACCGCACATTCTGGTTATGTGATGCTCTTTTTGTAGGAGAGCTTTAACAAAACAAAAAATAAATCATTAAACTTTTTTTATGAAACTTAAACTTATTTTATCGGTTGCGGTATTCATGATCGCAATTTCCAGTTGTAGAAAATATGATACTCCCGGTCCGGTTGGCAAGTACCCGGCAGATGTTGCCAATGCATGGATGCAAATGCAGATAAGGCTCACAAGATCTACCGCAGGTTACAACTCTGTGGTAAGCGACCGTTCTTTTGCCTATGCCGGAATTGCAATGTACGAGTCATTGATGCCTGGCATACCAGGTTACACTTCTTTATTACCGCAAATTGGCGGAAGCGCTATAGCCATCAATAAAAATCGCAACCAGTATTTCTGGCCGGCCAGCGTAAATGCTGCTATGGCGATGATAACAAGGAGTTTTTTTGTAACTACTTCTGCTGCTAACATGGCAAGTATTGATTCGCTGGAAGCAGCATATGCTACTAAATTTCAAACTCAATCAGACGCTACAAAAATTGAGAACGCAGTAGATTATGGCCAAAAGGTGGCAACTGCGATTTTTAACTGGTCAACAACAGATGGCGGCGACAAGGCTTATAGCCATATTGTTGACCCAACGTATGTTCCGCCAGTCGGCCCGGGGCTATGGGTTCCGACCTTTCCCGCCTATGGTCCGGCTGTACATCCGCATTGGGGAGACAACCGCAGCTTCATTGCTAATATCGCTGCAGCTACGCAACCGGCAGCGCCTATTCATTACAGTACAGAGGTCGGTTCGCCTTTTTATGCAATGGTAAATGAATTGTACACCGTTTCATTATCACTTACTCATGAAGATTCAATCATTTCTAAATTTTGGGGAGATCAGCCGGGCAATCTAAATGTGCCTGCACATGCAACCAATATTCTCACTCAACTGATCGTTCGAAATAATCTTGATCTGGGGGCAGCTGCTGTAGCGTATGCATTGCATGGTATTGCGATGAGTGATGCCAGCATTTCTGTTTTCAAAACAAAGTATCATTATAATCAACTCCGGCCCATTACTTACATCAGAGATATAATGGGGCACGCCACCTGGAACAGTGTACTCCCTACCCCGCCGCATCCGGAATATACAGCAGCACATGCTGTGATATCTGCTGCAAGTGCCGCAGTGCTGGAGCGGATCTTCGGATCGAATTATTCTTTCACCGATCATTCTTACGATGCATCTTATGGTGCCCGATCTTTTAATTCTTTTGATGATTATGCTAAAGAAGCCGGACATTCAAGGTTATTGGCAGGCATACACTATTCGCCCTCTATTGCAACAGGTTTAATACAGGGAAGACAGGTTGGAAACAAAGTTGTTCAATTACAATTTGGCTCACCAAATTAATGTCCACTATTTTGCGGATCGGCCGGGATTTTTTCCGGCTGATCCGTATTTTAAAATTGAAATATTTAGGAAGTAACCGTTTTAAATTATAATGATTAATAAGCTTTATAATTCATGCTTATATGTTTGTAATATTTCATTAACTTTCCTGTACACAGCAATTACGGGCAGGTAAACACATTTCTTCTAAAAGATATCCAAAAAGCTTTTAATGAAATTTAAATGGTTGATATTATTCTTATTCATTCCTGCACTCTCCCACTCACAGATCAATCGCATTGATAGTTTGAAAAAACTTTTACCGGTGTTGAAAGACAGTAGCCGGATCGATTGTTTTAATAAGATCAGTGTTGAATATTATATCAACGCTTTAAGCGAAACTTATATAAACGTACAAACGGATAGTGCTGTTTCATTTGCATCGAAGGCTTACATTGAAGCGATCAAACTTCATTACACTAAAGGGGTTGCAGAAGCCTTACAAAATCTCGGCGAAATAGCACGTGACAGGAATGACTTTATTACAGCAGAAAAATATTTTCGCCAATCTGCTCCTTTGTTTGCTGCGATACATGACCGGGAAAAATATAGCTGGGCTAAGGTAACGCTTGGCTTTCCCTATCTAGCCAGGGTAAATTTTCTGCTGCAAAATTGGCCTATGATACGGGTATATCTTATTACGTCAAGGTAGATAATAAAGAACGGCAGTCTATGATATTGAGATTGATCTCGGGGTCTTACAGCGCACGTGGATACAATGAAAAAGCTTTTGAAAATACGCTGCAAGCCATCAGGCTAACCAATAAAATAAGTGATGCAAGGGGTGTTATTTCTTCGCCGGAAAACATGGCCAATCTTTATAGAAATGCCGGGGAGCCCGAAACAGCTTTGACCTACTTCAGGTTGGCTGCAAACAAGGCAAAGTCAAACAACCCCGTACGATATAACAGGCTGATGGGTGATATTGCTTTGTTACTGGGTCAACCGGATTCAGCTATCTATTACTATAATGAAGGCTATAAACAGGTGAAACTGATGACGACAGATAGTATCATCAGAAAACGAAGCGACTCTTATAAAAGTGTAAATATCGGAGAAGTTTACTGGAAGGAAAGAAAATACGATCTGTCCATTGACCAGGTAAGAGCACCCTTGCAGTTTTTTGAAAAGGGAAATGAGAAAGGTAGCATCATGCGAATATTGCGCCTGCTGGCGAAGTGCTACCAGGCCAAATACGATCTCCCTGCATCCTTCTCCTATTCGAAACGATTATTTAATATAGCACAGCAAACAGATTCGAGACCATTTATACGGGACGCTTATGAATTGTATTGGCAACTATATGAGCGGCAGGGAAAAACAGATAGTGCTTATAAATACAGTTTAAAATTCATAGCAATAAAAGATTCTATCCTAAGCGATGAATACCGGAGAAATATCGCTTTATCAGAAATGAGATCACAGGATGAGCAGCAAAAAACAAAGATCAGTTTGTTGCAAAAGGATCAGCAGCTGAACAAGGAAAAATTATCATTGCAGCTACAGAAGCTAAAAAGCGAATCATTGCTCAGGTATATCCTCCTTTCAATCGCAGGCGCTTTTGTTTTGATTGGTATTTTTATTTTCCGCAATATCAATCTTAAACGTAAAAATGAAAAGCAACAGTTAGAACATGCTTTAGCATTCCAACAATTGCAAAGCAAAAAAGCGACTGTTGAATTTCAGCAACAGGCTACTGAACTTGAAATGCAGGCGCTGCGTGCCCAGATGAATCCGCATTTTATTTTTAATTGCCTAAGTTCTATCAACAGGTTTATCCTGATAAACAAAACAGAAGAAGCATCTGACTATCTAACAAAATTTTCACGCCTGATAAGAATGGCTTTGCATAATTCTGAAAAACCACTGATAACATTGGAGAGTGAACTAGAAGCACTCCGGCTTTATCTAGACCTGGAAAGATTAAGATTTAAAAATGCTTTTGACTATAGTTTTACTTTTATAAATACTATTGACATCAATACCTTGTACATTCCACCAATGCTTATTCAACCTTTTACTGAAAATGCTATCTGGCATGGATTGATGCATAAGAAAGCACCGGGCAGCCTGGAGATCCAATTGTGTGCAGCAAATAAAATACTCACCTGTACTATTATAGACAATGGTATTGGCAGAAATATGGCTGCTACTCTTAAGAGCAGGTCTGCAGAAAAAAATAAATCAATGGGTGTTAATATCACCTCAGGTCGGTTGGCACTTTTAAACCAATCTAAAAATGAAGAAGCTTTTTTAAAAATTGAAGACCTGGTGGATGGCGAAGGAAATGGAAATGGTACAAAGGTAATACTCACCATTCCGTACAAAGAACTTACAGAAATTAATGGATAAAATAAATTAATAAAATGATCACTGCTACTATTGTTGATGATGAACCTGATTGTTGTGAATCGCTGGCAATGCTGCTGGAGCGTTATTGCCCGGAAGTAAAAGTGCTGGACATTTGCTATTCTGCTGACACTGCTTTGCAGTCTATTAAAGAGCATGAACCTCAAATACTTTTTTTGGATATTGAAATGCCTTTTATGAACGGCTTTGAGTTGTTGGAAAAACTTGGGAACATTAATTTCGGGCTCATCTTCACCACCAGTTATGACCAGTATGCTATTAAGGCTATTCGTTTTAGTGCGCTGGATTATTTATTAAAACCGGTAGACCGGGAAGAGTTACAAAAAGCCGTACAAAAAGCTGCACAGCGCAACCAGCACCCACTTCCACAACAACTGGAAATGCTGTTAAAAAAAATAAATAATCCTACGACCCCCATCAATAAAATTGCTATTCCAACTATGGAAGGATACCAGCTTATCGCAGCGGAGTCTATCATCAGTTGTGAGTCTGAAAGCAATTACACCCACCTTTTTTTAAAAGACAAACGAAAGATCATTGCCTCCCGTAATTTAAAAGAGGTAGAAGAATTGCTGGAAGATCACCCCTTCATCAGAATACACAATTCGCATATTGTAAACATAAATGAAGTGGAAAAATACATTAAAGGCGAAGGTGGTTATTTGATCATGAGTGATGGGTCATCTATCAATGTGTCCAGGAGCCGGAAAGAATTATTGATGAAAAAACTTTCGTTGCGATGATGGAAAACTAACCGATGACAATCCACATGAATTTGAACTAACTTTTTAGAATAGACGCACTATTCACCGGCTGAAAGTTTCGACGCAGTTACCTCCGGAATAATTACTACATAATCGTAGCCATTAATAATTCGCCTGAGTCCATCGGTGTAATTAATTTTCTTTTCGTCCAGCGCCTGTCTTAAAGGAAGCATATCAAAACAAGGCCAATCCTTACCGGTTACAAGAGCGAACAGCGGTTTTAAAACTTTAAGATCATCACTATTTTCATCCACCTTTGTAGCAGGAAAACCTTTAAATGGGGAGGCCTGCATTCCGCTCTTACCAACGATCATAATATGCAGGGATTTTTTGAATTTGCTATCGGCAATATTATTTACAAGATTACCTATGTCATAAATTTTTAAAAGACTCTCCCCTTTTGCCAGATGATTAGCGCCGAACTTGAAGAGGCTTTTCTTATGCTCCAGGGCTGCATAGTTTTTCAGCA
>JBDSIB010000049.1:0-15212 GCA_039918155.1 Ferruginibacter sp. | reverse complement strand
ATATCATCTTTTTGAAGACCGGCCAATGCTGCTGCTGAGCTATCTTCCACATCCAGCACTTTTACACCATTCTCTTCTTCAGTGTCTTGTATTTTTAATCCCAGTTTAGGCCTGCGGCTAAATGTATTGCCTTCGCCCCAGTTCATTCCGTCTATCTTTGGCATTGGAGGTAAATCCGGAGTTCTCGGTATAGTAAATGATTTAAAACCATCAGGGCCGCTGTATGAGAATGTTCTTACCTCATTCATTTTACGCTGCTGTAAAGTTGCTTTTGTTGATTTTTCTTTTCCATCCCGGAGGTATTGAATCTTTACGTCGTCTTTAGGCTTCATCGCACCGATAACTTCAGAAAGTGTCCCTGAATTGGTTATCTTTTTATCACCCACTTTTGTAATAATATCTCCTTTTTGAAGGCCGGCTTTTTCTGCGCCACTTTCTTTTGTAACATCTATTATTTTTGCGCCTTTGTCGTCATTATCAGTGCTTACGCCCAAAAATGTTTTATTTCCCATTGTTTTAAAACCATCTGGTCCATCACTGTTAAAATTAAGAGTCATGTTGTCTAGTCCGTCCAGCGTCATCAATCTTTCACCATCACGGATAATTATCTTTTTCTTATTAATAGTGATATCATCATTTTTATAATCAGAAACAGGTTTACCATTGATTAAGACCTGGTCTCCGTTTACTTCAACATTCAGCGTAACATCTTTATCTCCTTTCTTGCGGATGATGATTTCCTGTGTTTCTGTTTTTTTGTTTTTTGGAGTAACTGTTATTGTGTTCTCATCCTGCGCCATTGCCTTGTAACTGAATGCCGCAAAAAACCAGGGGAGAAATAAAAAGACTATTTTTTTCATGTTTATAAATTTTATGTACGAAAGTTTTAGTACATCAAAACTAAGGGTATTATTTTAAATACGAAACATTTCGCAAATTATTTTTTTTCTTTAACAAATTGTTGGGTTGTTATAATAATTAAAGTAGAAAAGCTAAAGAATGTGCTGCTTTATAAAGGACTTGTGTGGCGCATCATTAATAATTTCCTCGCCAATATATTCCATTCCTGCTTTTTTGAGTACGTTTATAGAGCCGGTATTTTCTACAAGTGCACGCCCAACAATTGATTTTAAGTCAAGTTTATTTAAGCCAAAATCCAAAGTATTCATTGCAGCTTCTGTAGCATACCCTTTACCCTAACTTGATTTTTTGAAACGATAACCGAGGTCAATTTCATCTCTATCCACTAAATATTTAAGGCCACACCAGCCAATAAATTCATTATTACTATTAGTGTGTACCGCCCATCGGCCAAGGTTGTTATCGTATTGAGGCAGAATGATGGTCCGTATAATTTCCCGGGCATGTTCCGGATTTTTTAGTGAAGGCTCATGCAGATATTCTAAAACTTCCGGATCACTGTTAAGATTAAAAACTAATTCTGCATCCGCATCACTATCTGTAAAGCGGCGTAAAACAAGCCGGGGAGTTTGTAAAATAATATGCATGAAGAAATATTAAACAGACTTACGGTCAGGGCTAAATATTTTTGATTTAGCCCTGATGCTTTTAAAGACTTCCTATTTAGAGCAGCCCTTTTATTTGATGTATCAGATCTGCAAAGCCACCTGCATTTTGTCCGCCTGCAGTTGCCAATGTTTTTTGTCCACCACCACCACCATTGATGGCCGGGCTTACAATTTCTTTGATTATTTTTCCGGCATCGAGATTTTTTGCTGCCACTACAGTCTCGCTTATGCCAATGGCTACATGCGCTTTACCGCCTACATTGCTGCACAAGACTACCACATGATCGTGGAGGTGATTCTTCAGATCGAAACATAATTTTTTTAATGCATCTGCATTGGGTACTTCTATTACCTGCCCAATAAAAGTTACATTATTAATGATCTCATCTTTCTGCAATAGTTCATTACGAATGCCTACCAATTGTCTTGCTTCCAGTCCCTCTATTCTTTTGCTTAATTGATTGTTTTGTGCTATAAGATCTTCTAAAGCTTTATTACTGTCTTTCGGATATTTTAATAAACTTCTTATTGCATTTACTTCACCAAACATTGTATTTATCAATTGCTCAGCTGCTGCGCCACTTACCGCTTCAATACGCCGAACGCCAGCGGCAACAGCACTTTCACTCTTTATTTTAAAATAACCGATCTCGCCTGTATTGCCCACATGTGTGCCGCCGCAAAGTTCAATTGAATAGTTCGGGTCTATCGTTACTACACGTACTACATCGCCATATTTTTCGCCAAACAAAGCCATAGCGCCAGTAGCGACTGCTTCATCTTTGCTCATGCTTTTTATAACTACCGGAATGTTTTCTCTTATTTTTTCATTCACTAATTTTTCTACAGCAGCCAGTTCCTCATCTGTCACTTTTGCAAAATGAGAAAAATCAAAACGCAAATGTTCTTCATTTACCAAACTACCTTTTTGTGCTACATGCTTGCCCAATATTTGTCTTAAAGCTGCATGCATTAAATGTGTTACACTGTGATGAACTGCAATGTGGTTTCTTCTTGTAGAATCTACTTTTGCTATCACTTCTCCCGAAAGATCCACAGGAATAGCTTCTGCAAAATGAATGGTTAGGTCGTTTTCTTTTTTGGTATCTACAATTGTGAATGGTGAATTGTGAATGGTGAAAGTGCCCGTATCACCAACCTGGCCGCCACTTTCAGCGTAGAAAGGTGTTTGCTCCAATACAATTTGATACAACTCTTTGCCTTTGCCTTTTACTTTGCGGTAACGGAGCACTTTGGTTTTTGTTTCTAAAGAATCATACCCAACAAACCCATTGCTATTGCCTTCGTTTACAATCTGCCAATCTTCCGTATCCATTGCAGTTGCGGCACGACTACGGTTTTTTTGTTGCTGCATTTCTGCATTAAAACCGTCTTCATCTACAGTCAAATTATTTTCTGATGCAATTAATCTTGTAAGGTCAATAGGAAAACCAAAAGTGTCCAGTAATTCAAATGCATCAGTGCCGCTTACAGTTTTATTTTTTGTTGAAGAAATAATAAGATCCATTCTTTTTAATCCTTTATCCAATGTTCTCAAAAAAGCTTCTTCTTCTTCTTTAATAACTTTTGCCACAAAATCCAGTTGTTTTGAAAGTTCCGGAAATACGTTTTCAAACTGCTTTGCAATTACCGGTAATAATTGATGCAACAATGGTTGTTTATAATCCAGGTAAGAATAATAATATCTTACAGCTCTGCGAAGAATACGGCGTATAACATAGCCTGCACCTGTATTTGAAGGTAACTGTCCATCTGCGATGGTAAATGAAATAGCACGAATATGATCTGCCAATACACGGAAAGCAATGCTTTCTTTATCATCGCCTGCGGTATATTTTTTACCGGTAATTGTTTCAGTTGCTGCTATTGTTCCGGTAAAAATATCTGTATCATAATTGCTTTGTTTGTTTTGTAACACACGAACCAATCTTTCAAAACCCATTCCCGTATCTACATGTTTTGCAGGTAACGGTTCCAGGCTGCCATCTTTTTTACGGTTGTATTGTATAAATACATTGTTCCATATTTCTATTACCTGCGGATGATCATTGTTTACCAATGATGCACCGCTTGCCTGCTTTTTTTCTTCATCACTACGGGTATCTGCATGTATCTCTGTACATGGGCCACATGGGCCGGTATCGCCCATTTCCCAAAAATTATCTTTTTTATTGCCAAGTAAAATATGATCTTCTGCTACATATTTTTTCCACTCGTTCATTGCCTCTTCATCTTTTGGCAGGCCTTCTTTTTCATCGCCTTCAAATACGGTAACGTATAAATGCTCTTTTGGTATTTTATAAACTTCCGTTAATAATTGCCAGCTCCACTCTATAGCTTCTGCTTTAAAATAATCTCCAAAGCTCCAGTTACCGAGCATTTCAAACATGGTATGGTGGTAAGTATCTACACCAACTTCTTCTAAATCGTTGTGCTTACCACTAACCCGTAAGCATTTCTGCGTATCAGTGATACGTGGGTGTGGCGCAGGTTTGTTGCCCAAAAAATAATCTTTGAACTGGTTCATACCGGCATTGGTAAATAAAAGCGTGGGATCATTTTTTACAACAATAGGTGCCGAGGGCACAATAGTATGTTGCTTTGACTTAAAAAAATCTAAAAACTGTTGCCTTATTTCTGGAGCCGTCATGATGATTTCTAATTATTTGAATGGTTGCTTATTGCAATTTATCGGTTTATATTTGTAAGCTTCGGTAAAAGCTGAATTTTGCTACAACTGTACAAGAGAGTGACACAACTCTGTTGAGCTATGCACTGCTGCCGGTTACAAAAAAATACAACGCTTTTTTAAAGAGCGCTGCAAATTTAATAATTAAGCATGAGTATTAAAGCCTTTAGAAGTTTTGTGATTGTATGAAAAAAATAAAATACTTCTATAATACACATACACTACGGTACGAAAAACTGGTAACGCCGCTTAGGGTAAAGCTGTTGCGGTTTTTTGCATTGCTTTCGGCGCTGGTAGTAAGCTCTGCAATTGTAATTTATTTGTACAACCGCTTTTTGCCTAAACCGACAGATATTGAGAACACGCAGAAGTATGATGCGTTGAAAGAACGTTACGGCACTATAAATGAAAAGGTGAAAACCTTGCAGGAGCAAATGGCGGCTTTGGAGAAACGGGACAATGAAGTGTACCGCTCTATTTTTGAAGCCAATCCTTTACCAGACAGTGCCCGGGCAAAAGCTATTGATAAGAAAAACGAAATTGAAAAGATAAATGTGATCGGCGATAATATGATTGGAAAAGATATTGCCGGCCAGTTAAATAACCTGGCCTCGAGAGTTGCTTACCAGTTTAAAAGTTATACTGATATTGAGAAACTGATTAATAACCAGGGCGCAAAATTAGCCTGCATACCTGCCATACAACCGGTAAGCAATAAAGACTTGGGCCGCATAGCCAGTGGTTTTGGAATGCGGATTGACCCGGTGTACGGAACGGCTAAAATGCATAAGGGGCTTGACTTTGCAGCGCCACAGGGTACGCCGATATATGCCACCGGAGATGGGACAGTGACAATTGCCGGAAATACCGAAGATGGATACGGAAACCATGTGGTGATAAACAATGGCTATGGATATGAAACTTTATTTGGACACATGGTAAAAGTAAAAGTGAGAGGTGGCCAGCATGTAACAAGAGGTGAAGTAATAGGCTGGGTAGGCAGTACGGGAAAAAGTACCGGTCCGCATTGCCACTATGAAGTGCATATAAACGGCAACCCGGTGGATCCGGTTTATTTCTTTTACAACGATCTGAATGCTGAGCAGTATGACAGGCTGCTGAAAATTGCTGCTACGGGCAGTGCAAAAAGTTTTGATTAATTTTAAAGTATGGGAATACAACAATCAGCTTTTAATTTTGACTTTGTACCGGAAGAAAAACCGGTGAAGAAGGAAGATGAAGTAAGGAATGTAGATAAGGCAGAAAAGGTAGATATAGTAAATAAAGTAGATGAAGTAGAAAAGTTAGATGAGGTTTATAAAAAAAATATAGAAATCGAGGCAGCCGAAATAGCAATGGTTGATGAGATTGAAAAAGTGGATGACCAAATACGGGAAATAGAATTTAAAGTAGAAGAAAATACGGAGAAGCTGGAGCGGTTGAAAAAATCTCAGGTAAAAAAATCTACGAGAGGAAGAATGAAACTGAGCGATATGAATGCGGTGAGTGATTTGATAGAGGTGCCGGAAGATGAAATTTTATTTGAGAAAAGATATTACAGCATTGGTGCGGTTTCAGAAATGTTTAAGGTAAATGTATCGCTGATAAGGTTTTGGGAAAATGAATTTGATATACTGAAACCAAAGAAGAATGGTAAAGGTGACCGTTTGTTTCGCCCCGAAGATGTAAAAAACCTGAAAATGATATACCACTTACTTCGTGACCGGAAATATACCATTGAAGGCGCAAAGGAATTTTTGAAAAAGAATAAAAAAGTAGAAGAGAATTTTGCAGTGCTGGAAGGGCTGAAGAAATTAAAATTATTTTTAAACGAAATGAAAGCAAATTTTTAAAAAACAGATGAAACAATTTTTAATAATATTTACAATGGCAATCTTTTTATCTTCTGCTGTAAAAGCGCAAACACCTTATACGTATACAGTAGATGACGAGAAAGTGGTTATACTGAACGGCATTATTACAAAGCAGGATTTGGAAAACAATGCAACCTTTACCTGGTACAAGGCTAACCAAAACGGTTATTCGCCGGATGCTTCTATAATAGATGCGATGAAAGCGGCGAAAGATAAATACCAGTTTGTAATATTTGGCGGTACCTGGTGCAGCGATACCCAATTTATTTTACCTAAATTTTTTAAACTGCAGGAAGATGCAGGAATTGCAGATAGCAAGATCAGCTTTTTCGGCGTGAACCGGGAGAAGCAAACGCTGGGTAATATGGCTGCCGCTTTTAAAATTACTAATGTTCCTACCATCATTGTGATGAAAGATGGTGCAGAAGTAGGAAGAGTAGTGGAATATGGTAAGACAGGCAAATGGGATAAAGAGTTAGCTGACCTGCTTAAATAATTGAATTGTTATTTTTAGGTGTCGCTTCATTTTCGGAATTTATAATATTTATACTAGGCGCTGATACCGGAAATTCAATATTCATTTCCGTTCTTAATTTTATCAACTGAATATTAATATCCTGTTTTAAAGTATTAAAATCTGCCATGGGGATATGACCTGTAAAATATTCAAGCGTGGCAGTTATACTTCCCTTACTGTAATCATTTATAAACAGCGTATAATTCTGTATTAGATCTTTTTTGCTTTCAATGATTTCTTTTACTGCGGCAATAAATTTCTGCGCATTTTCCAAATCGGTTTTCTCGGCCATTTCCAGTTTCATTTCTGAGCGGCGTTGAGTTCGTAGACTCATATTATCTACCACACTGTCAACCATTTGTTTGTTAGGAACCGTTACCAGGGTTTTTTCCGGAGTTCTTATCCGGGTGCTACGCAGGCCAATGCGTTCAACCGTACCAGTTACTGCATTTACCTTAACAGTATCTCCGGTAAAAAAAGGTTTATCAAAAAAGATGATAAAAGAAGCGATCAAATTTTCAAGGCTTTCTTTTGCTGCGAGTGCTAAAGCAGCACCCACAATGCTTAGGCCCGTAAGCAGGGTACCTATATCCTGGTTAAATGCTGCTTTGATGATGAGGAAAAGCCCGCAGATATTTATAAGTACTTTTAAAAAATCCCGGAAGAAGGTAACCAACTGATCATCAGCTTTCTGATTTTCAAGATGTTTTTTTTCATGGAGAATAAGTGCAATAAAATCAATAAGCCTTAAAATGAGCCTTATAAAAGTAATGATGATTAGAACGATACCTATCTTTTGTACAATACCTTCTACCGGGTGGTGATAGATATTAAACCGTAATTCTTCAGGATAATTTAATTTATCAATAGCAAATACCGATACACAAACTGCAATAAACCAACCTAGTGGCCGAACTACCAGGGCTTTAAATTTTTTCTTATCAATCGTGCTCCAGGTCTTTTGTACAAAATAATACAATGCGCTTGCCAGGTACCTGGACAAAAACTTACGAAGTAATAAAACAACCAGTATAGTTGCAAGAACAATCAGGTAGCTCTCCACCGTATTACCAAGATATATAAGTTTTAAAAAATCCATTGTAATTTATTGCTATTGGTTACGTTACCTGAATTTTAGAATTTCTACACCATCTTTTTTCAGCAGGTACACTTTACCGTTAATGGCTTTTATGTTAGTGTTATTTTTAAAATATGCAGGTAAAGAATATGGTTTTAAATTAAGTGATTTTAATTGATAACTGTATAAAACACTGTCTGCAAATCCGTAAATAACATTTCCGGAAATGGCTATATTTTTCCAGTGAAGAAAAGGAAGGTTGCCTTTCAGCGTCCCATAATAATCAAAAATGGAGAAGCCCTTGTTCTCATCGTATAAATAAACAAAATTATCTGCATCTATGATCTGTGAAGGAGATGGGACGTCATCAAAAAGCTGTCGCCAGTCTGTAGTTTCAGTCAACGTCTTTCCATCGTCATCGATCTTTTTCAGCTTCATATTTTGCTCATCAAATATCCAGATATTATTATCATAAGAAGTAGCTAAAGCTTTTACACTGAAAATGCCCATCTTACGGAAGTTGATGCTGTTGCGTAATGTCAGCAGCCTGTCTAAAACCACCACGGTAGAAAAATTTTGGTAGTAAACAAGAATTTTTAATGGATTACTTACATCAATAAAAGTAGGGTTGCCATATTTTTTTACATCATTAAAAGAGGCTACAGAGTCTCCGTTGGCATTTATTTTTACAAGTTGGTTATCAACCGTGATCAAATAAATATTATCCAGCACATCTACATCCATAAAGCTGTATTTGCCCGGTATAAAATTCTTATGTTCAAATACACTGTCATTCCCCGGCTGATCATGAAAAGCTGAATCTGCAGTCTGTGCGGATACTACATTACAGATACACAGCAACGTTAGAAAGTATGAGAGGGCTTTTTTCAAATTAATTTTTATAATATTTTAAGGCGAGATCATTGCCATCAAAAACAGCGTAGCTGAAATATTTTATCCAGTCACCCAGGTTTACATAGCGGCTTGTATCGCTCAGTTTATAATCGATAGGCAAATGCCGGTGGCCGAAAATAAAATAATCATAGTGCGTTGTCTGCAATACCTCTTTACAGTATGCTATCAGCCATTCTTTATCTTCTCCTAAAAATACTTCATCCGTTGTTCCGGTTTGTGCCCGGCTTTTCCGGCTGAAATAATTTGCAATTCCTATACCAGCTTTTGGCGGTAAAATACCAAACATCCACTGGCAAAGTTTGTTCCTGAAGATCTTTTTGATGAATTTATAACCTTTATCTCCCGGCCCCAGTCCATCACCATGACCGATCAAAAACTTCTTTCCCGAAAATTCAAAGGTCTGTGGTTCAAAATATACGGGAATGTTCATCTCTTTCTGAAAATAATCCTTCATCCACATATCATGATTGCCTACAAAGAAATGAATGGGAACTCCACTGTCAGTGATTTCTGCAAGCTTTCCTAAAATACGTACATAGCCCTTCGGCACTACAAGTTTGTATTCGTACCAAAAGTCGAAAAGATCTCCTACAATAAATATTGCAGCAGCATCATCCTTTATCTCGTTAAGAAATTGTATAATCCTTTTTTCACGTACCAGGCTGGTACTTGCATCTGGCGCTCCCAGGTGAAAATCAGAAAGGAAATATATATTTTTTGAGGTTGAATTCATTCAGTATCAAATAAAGAATCAGGAAGGGAAATATCTACTCCGTTATTCAGGGCTTATCCTTCTCCTGCAAATACTTCATTACATCGCCTGTTTCTATATGCGCCATGCCATCTACAGCACCATTGTACCAATATATCCATGCAGGTACGCTATTGCCATTTAGGAAAGCTTCTGCCATCTCTCTTCGGTACAAAGGCGTTTCCCCCACTTCTACATTTAATCCTTCATAATCATCTAATTGGTTAACAGCCCAACTAAATTCTTCAGGCGTATTTATTTCGTACAATTCACCATGTATAAAATGATCATCGGAAGTCGGTACTGCAACCGGGGTGGTTCCATTATCAAAAAATCTTCCTTTTACAATGGCTTCGCCAAGCAAATGAAAGTATTGCGTTAGGTATTGATACGCCGGGTTGCGAAAGCCGCTTCTTAAAGAGCCGTATACGAACAGCTTGTATATTGGTGCTGACATGTTTACTTGTTTAAGGGAATTAGAAAATTATGCTTCAATCAAAAAACAATATACTTCTTTTGGGCCATGTACTCCGGTAACCAATGTTTTTTCAATATCGGCAGTACGACTTGGGCCGCTAGCAAATGTTATAAAGGAAGGGAAATTGTTACTGTATTTTTCTTTTAAAAAAACCAATGCCTCTTTAATATCATACAGCATCTGGCTACTATATGCAATGCAGATATGCACAGGTGCATATACGCTGGTAGTACGGCCACTTTGCTGTGCTGCACTTAATACCATAGTGCCTGTACGGGCAATTAAATATTCGCACCCTGTTATAGATACATCGCAGGTAGAAAGATTTGGATAAGGCGTGATTTCCGCATTGGTTAAAAAAGGAATGAACTTATCATCCTGGCAATAAATATTTACCCAGCCTCTTTCTTTTATCAGTAGATGCAGTTGTGTATAAAGATCTGCCTCGTCTGCACAAAAAGCAAATTTGCCCTGCAGCTTTGTAAACTCTTCGGCAAAAATGATCGCTTCATCTTCTTCTGCACTTTTATATACAGATTCCACACCTTCGCTTTCCGGAAATGGCAAAGGCACCGGATTGCTCAGTGCCTGCCTTATTTTTTTTAAAATATTTTCCTTAGCTGGTGTAGTTGCCATGCTGGTTAAATTTGTGGAGGATTTATTAATTCTTCCGGAAGTTCTGTTGACGGTGTTTCGCTTACAATATCTTCAGGTTCCACATCCAGCAATTTCTTTTCTTCAAAAGGGCGTTTGCCTATCAAAGCTTCTACATCACTTTTAAATAACACTTCTTTCTTCAGCAATTCTTTTGCAAGCAACTCTACATCGCCTCTTTTTTCAGAAAGTAATTCTTTTGTTTTTACATAAGCACCATCTATCAGTTTTCTCACTTCTTCATCAATGATCTTCCCTGTTTCTTCACTGAAAGGTTTGGTGAACATATTCTCCTGGTTGGGATCGTAAAAACTTACATTACCTACTTTATCATTCATACCATACATGGTGATCATGCTGTAAGCTATCTTTGTGATCTGCTGCAGATCATTGCTTGCACCGGTACTTATTTTACCAAAGAAAATATCTTCACTTGCTCTTCCGCCCAGCGTCATACATATCTGGTCCATCAACTGGTCAGTATTGTACAGGTATTGTTCTTTTGGTGTGTATTGTGCGTAGCCCAATGCTGCAGAGCCTCTTGGTACTACAGTTACTTTCAATAACGGGTAAGCATGCTCCAGGTACCAGCCGCAAATGGCATGGCCAGCTTCATGGTATGCAATTATTTCTTTTTCTTCCGGAGAAATGATCTTATTCTTCTTTTCCAGCCCACCAATAACTCTGTCAATGGCATCCTGGAAGTCGCTCATGTCCACCGCATTCTTATTTTTCCTGGCCGCTATCAAAGCAGCTTCGTTACAAACGTTTGCAATATCTGCACCGGCAAAGCCTGGTGTTTGTTCTGCAAGTTTATGTATATCCAGTTTTTCAGAAATTTTAATTGGCAAAAGATGCACTTTAAAGATTGCTTCTCTTCCCACCAGATCAGGGCGGTCAATAGTGATCTGCCTATCGAAACGGCCCGGGCGAAGCAATGCATTATCCAATACATCCGGCCTGTTGGTAGCCGCAAGTATAATGATACCGAGGTCAGTTCCAAAACCATCCATTTCTACCAGCAATTGGTTCAAAGTGTTTTCTCTTTCATCATTGCTCATCATCACGTTCTTACCTCTTGCACGTCCTATCGCATCTATCTCATCAATAAATATTATACAAGGCGCTTTTTCTCTTGCCTGCTTAAACAGATCTCTTACACGGCTTGCACCCACACCTACAAACATCTCCACAAAGTCACTACCACTAAGGCTGAAGAAAGGAACCTGCGCTTCACCTGCTACTGCTTTTGCAAGCAATGTTTTACCGGTACCCGGAGGGCCAACCAATAAAGCTCCTTTTGGTATTTTACCACCAAGTGCTGTATATTTTTTAGGATTTTTTAAGAAGTCAACGATCTCCATCACTTCTACTTTTGCTTCATCCAGACCTGCAACATCACCAAAGTTGATGTTTACCCTTGTGCCTTTGTCAAACAAAGTAGCCTTCGATTTACCGATATTAAAGATACCACCCGGGCCACCGCCACCACCTGGGCCACCCATTTTACGCATCATCATTACAATCACAAATCCGATCAGTAAAAATGGCAAGATAAGATTAATGATCTGTCCAAATGCTTCGCCTTCATTGTCCGGGCTGTCTGCAACCTGCTTTACCGTTGGGTTAGATGTATAGAAAGTCTCCATCTGCTTTGCAAATGTTTGATCATCTATTATTGAAAAAGAAAGCTGCGGCTGTTCTGATTTTACAGCAGCATCATATTTCTTATCATCATCTTTGGTGTTAAGTAACTGGCGGTAAAGGCCTGCTTTATTTTTAAGACTGTCTTTGTTTACAAAAACACGAACGATCTTTTTATTGCGGATCGTTTTTATTTTTTCAACGTCTCCCTGTTTTACCATTTCATAAAACTTCTGCTGGTCAGTTTCTACACCGGCAGGGTTTACACCACGGTAAAAATTAAATACGATGATCCCGATAAACAATAGTGCATATATCCAATATATATTGAATTTTGCTTTTGGCTTTGGGTCACCGTTAGGTGTTGTATTGTCCGGGGAGATCTTTCTTTTGCTTTGCTTGTTTATTTCTGGTATTGCCATTATCTAAAGTTCTAGGGTAGTTTTTATTAAATATTAGTGATCTAAATGTTCCAGGGCCGGCCCATCGCTCCACATTTCTTCCAGCCGGTAAAATTTTCTTGGTTCAGGAAGCATTACATGCACTACAACGTTTACATAATCTATTAGTATCCATTGCTCGCCCTGCCGTCCTTCATGCTTGTAGACGTTCTCGTCGCACTTTTGTTTTACATCAAACTCAATATAATCAGCAATAGCCTTCAACTGGTTACTATTACTTGCCTGGCAGATGATAAAAAAATCTGATACCGCTTCCGGTATTTTACGAAGGTCAAGGCTAACGACGTTTTCGCCCTTTTTTTCGTGGATAGCATTAATGATTGTCTTGAAGATCTTACTATTGCGGGTTAGCCTGTTAATGGTACTTTTTTTGCGGCTTTCCAAAGCGGTCAAATTATTCAAATTATGTTCATTTTATTAAAAAAAAATTACATGCTGTGTGCCATGCAAACGCAATAGTAAAAATTGTAGCTTGCATCATTTACCAAAAGTAATACTTCTTTTTTACCTGTTAATATGATTATGGCTGAAAGCGAATTATTTAGCATTTTAGATAGCGTCGATAGTACCAACAACTATGCCATGGGAAAGGTTCATGCAGGTTTGGCGAAGCATGGAATGGCATGGTTTGCACACGAGCAAACTGCCGGAAAAGGCCAACGGGGTAAAAAATGGCAAACCGGCAAAGGGGAAAACATAGCATTAAGTATAGTATTAGTGCCTGATGGGTTAAAGGTGTCGCAGCAGTTCCGGGTTTCGGTAGCTGTTTCTTTAGGTTGTTTCGATTTTTTTAATGCTTTGTGCGGCGACAATGTTTTTATAAAATGGCCCAATGATATTTACTGGCGTGACAGAAAGGCAGGGGGGATTTTGATAGAAAATGTATTGCAGGGCAAAAGCTGGAAATACACCGTCGCCGGAATAGGCATCAACATAAACCAGGTGCAGTTTGATGCCGCAATGAAAAACCCTGTTTCTTTAAAAGATATTACCCGAAAAGATCATGATACGGTAGCGCTTGCAAAAACGCTGTATCAAAAAATAATGACCAGGGTAAATGATTTAAAAGAGGTTGATTTTTTTGAAATGTTGAAAGAGTACAATCAGCATTTGTATAAAAAAGATATGGATGTAGAATTGATAAAAGAGGGAATAAATTTTTCTACCTGCATCAAAGGCGTAAACGAAAAAGGAAAACTACTCACAACCGATATTATTGATAATGAATTTGACTTTGGCGAAGTGGAGTGGGTGCTCTAAAAAAATTAAGCATAAAAAAGCCCCGGCTGAGCCAGGGCTTTTTTATAAAAGAAAAATATTTTATTTGTACAGGTAATTCAATCCTGTAATATCAGCAGAGTTAAATGTACGGTTGCCGCCATTTGAGCAGGCAAGCATCCAGGAGCCTGCAGCATTAGTAGCAGTAGATGGTGTGCCCGGAATTAAGATGGCTCCGATATTTGAAGCACCTTCGTTTGAAACAGCTCCACCACAACTGATAGCCCTATTGTAATAATCTGTATGGCGCATACCAATGCAATGGCCCATTTCATGTTGAATAACACTTCCTACATAATTTACATCAGGATTAGCACCGTAAGCCTGTGTATTTGTATTCATCTGTATAGTGCTGTATGGCTCGCCTTTTCTTGTTGGGAAACCTGAAGAACCTAAAGTAATGTAACCACCACTTGGTCCTTGGTTAAAACCCTGGATAGTGATATTTGCAGTACCAGAAGTAATACGTTGAAAAGTGAGTTTTAAGCCCAAAGCATTGTAGCGGCTTATTGCCAGATCTGTTCCCGAAATAAATGCAGTACCAAGATTGGTCACTTTTACTTTAACTACTCTTGGTAAATTTTTAACCAGGTTAGTTGTGCGGTATTGTTCTTCGTCACCTACCCGGAGAAGGAGTTGATCAGGAGTACTGTTTAGCAACTCATCAGTCAGCAGGATATCTCCTTCTACTAAGTAACCGTCGTCAGTTTTGTGAATATCAGATGTTCCAAAACCCAGAGCAGAAATTTTCGCCTTTGTATCTGCAGAAATTGGATCTACCTGCAAGTCACTGGTAGAAGACTTCTTACAGGAAAAAAAGGAAAAGGTGATCATGGAATAAAGAATGATTTTTTTCATAAAAGAATGCTTTTGGTTTTTAATAAAAAATTAACACTGAAAATTTAGTTAACATTTTTCATATTATAATAATTTAGTTTTGCACCAAAGCAGTAGAAAAGTTCTTTCAGTATTTTTACTATAACACTATTACTTTAAAAGCATTCCGGGTTTTGTTTACAGCATCGTAAACGGTAAGTATATATAATCCTTTTACAAAATTTGCAGGCAAAATAAATTCTGTGGAGCTGGATATTTTTTGAAACACTACTCTTCCGGTTATATCGGCTAAGGTAATCACCTGGTTATTTAGATCTTTTAATTCTATAAAGATGGAACTGCCGTTTACTACAGGGTTAGGGTATATGATAACGGTATCATCTTTAAAATATAGTACACTGTCTAAGTCGCTGTAAATAACTTTTCCATTGCTTAAATAGATAGCGACTCGGTAAATATTTTGCCCTTTGTGCAGGGAGAGATCTG
>JBDSIB010000048.1:0-14249 GCA_039918155.1 Ferruginibacter sp. | reverse complement strand
ACTTTATACAAATTATTTAAAAATCCAAACTCATCAATTCCATATTCATA
Organism: Ferruginibacter sp.; assembly: GCA_039918155.1. Lineage (GTDB taxonomy): Bacteria > Bacteroidota > Bacteroidia > Chitinophagales > Chitinophagaceae > Ferruginibacter. Next base: position 14,199 of record JBDSIB010000048.1, on the reverse strand, counting down.
AAACCTTGCTGAAGAATAAAAATAAGATACATCATCTTTAGCCAAAGTCCATTTACCTGAAACAGGGTTTCTATGCCCGCCTGGCCGGACGGACAGGAATGTAATCCAGCTTTTGCTGTGCAACTTCCCTACTCCATATTTCAATACCCAATGAATCTCTTTGCCAGAATTCATAAGACTTATTTGCTGCACTCACTTTATAATCTTCCAACCCACCATGTACTTTTAAATACTTTTTAAACTCATGTGCGGTAAATTTCATGAAACTTCCTTTTGGATTCTCTTTTCCATTTCTATCATTTTGCTGCCATACCAAATGAATATGGTTTGGCATAATAACAAATCCATAAATTGTAATTAGTTTTTTATCGCTAAGTGTTTTTAGCGATTGAATAATAGTTTGCTTCTGCAGATCATTGTGAAACAAGGGTTGCCATTTGTTTATAGTGGCAGTCCAGAAATATATTTTATTTAATGCTGTGTGAGATTTTCTTTCAATCTTTTCCATTCAGCAAAGCAATGAAAAAAAATTATCTTAGCGAAAGTCTCGTGGGGACACGAGCCTGGGCGACGGAACACCAAATTATTTATGCTGTTTTTTCGCCGCTGCAGGTGCTCCTTCAATAATTAAAAAATTGCCTCCCACGTTTGGGCTTAGACCAACGGGGATGAGCGAACTAAAAATAATATATTTTTTGTAAGTCCGGAATATGAAAACTCCGGTAAGTATTGAAATGCTTTTACATTACTGGTAGCTATGCGTCGGGGTGCTGTTGGTCTGAAAGCCTGGACTGGGACGGTTCGTAAGTTTTTTTAAAACATCAACAGCGGCTAAAATAATTTTATTTAAGAGAGATAGAGAATGATTTTGTTGCCGGTGGCAAGCACTGCTTATTACATACCAAAAAGTCGATATTGCCGGCAACAACTGTTTTTATATTGCCTTTTACTTTTACTATTTGCACAAAATCAACTTTGTCAGAAAACTGTTTTACATCTACTCCAAATAAGGGTTCATGGTATTCCTCCAGTTTGCCAATTTCTTTTGTTGTTCCATCCATTTTTACCAACGGATTTTTAGCAAATGTTACAGTAGTAGGAAGCGGCCCTCCATCAGGAGTGGTTTGAGAATAAGTATGCCAGCCTTTATCTAATGTTGCTGTTAAGTGAATTTCATAGGTGCCTATATTTAATTTTTTAGAAGTAAAAGACCAGTGCACAGGATTCTGTAGCTGCGCAAATAAACTAAATGATGTGCAAAGGACTACTGCCAAAAAAAAGATTTTCTTCATACTTGTTTTTTTTATTAACCCTCAAAATTATTTTATTATTCTGTTAAAAAATCATAATGCTCACGTCGCCTGAATTTTTATTTAATTAGAACCTTATTTATTAGCATTGACGCTGGCGCAAAAAAAACCGCAGCTTACTTACATAAGCTACGGCCTGTAATCAATTGATCAATATTATCCCTTCACAATACCAAAGGCATTTTCCAAATCATTTTTAATGTCATCAATATGTTCTATGCCCAATGAAATACGCAGCAAGCCGGGCTCTACACCAGCGCTTATTTGTTCGGCTTCACTTAATTGCTCATGCGTAGTAGTAGCCGGGTGAATGATAAGCGTTTTACAATCGCCCACATTTGCCAGGTGCGTTATTAGTTTTAGTTCATTCACAAAAGAATCTGCCACTTTTTTACCGGCTTTCATTTTAAAAGACAAAACTCCACCAAAGCCCCGCTTTAAATACTTGCTGGCTAACGCATGATATTTGCTACTAGCCAATCCGGGATAATTTACATATTCAACCTGTGGATGCGCTTCCAGCCAGGTAGCCAGCGCCAGTGCATTTTGTACCGTACGATCCACCCTCAACGACAATGTCTCCAACCCCTGCAGAAAAAGAAAAGAGTTGAAGGGGCTCAATGCCGGTCCCCAGGTACGCAGCCCGCCTACCCTTAAGCGAATGATGTAAGCAATATTTCCGAAAGGGCTGTTGGCTCCAAATATCTCCCAAAACTTCATTCCATGATATGCGTCGTCCGGCTCTGTAAACTGTGGAAACTTGCCATTGCCCCAATCAAAATTTCCACCATCTACTACCACACCGCCTATACTGCTGCCATGCCCTCCAATCCACTTGGTTGCTGCCTCTACAATTATATTAGCGCCATAATCAAACGGCCTGAAAAGATAACCGGCAGCACCAAAAGTATTATCCACCACCAAGGGAATATTATTGGCTTTTGCCACTGCCGCTATGGCTTCAAAATCAGGAATACTAAACCCAGGGTTACCAATTGTTTCCAAAAAAATTGCTTTTGTTTTTTCATCAATCTTTGAAGCAATACTTTCTGCACTGTCGCCTTCGGCAAAGCGAACTTCCACGCCGATGCGTTTAAAAGAAACTTTAAACTGGTTATAACTTCCGCCATATAAAAACGAGGAGGAAACAAAATTATCGCCCGGCAACAGCAGGTTGTGCAAAGCCAGAAACTGGGCAGACATGCCGGAACCTGTAGCCACGGCGCCCACACCGCCTTCCAGTGCCGCAATTCGTTTTTCAAACACATCCGTTGTTGGGTTCATAATACGGGTGTAGATATTCCCGAATTCCTTTAAGCCAAAAAGATTGGCAGCATGCTCCGAGCTATCAAAACTGTATGAACTGGTTTGATAAATAGGTACCTGTACTGCATGGGTGGTAGGGTCTGGCGAATAGCCGGCGTGTACCTGCAAAGTGTCAAAATGTAACTGCGTAGACATAACAAATTTATTTATGAATGAATGATAGTCTATAAATTTAGTGCACTATTAGTTAATAGCGCAATTTTGGGAGAATAAATTAACAAAAAAATCTTTTTAGTGGATCAGGATGAGCCTTCAGCCAGACTAAAAACAATTAAAACCTTTGGTAACGTAATTCATTGCCTATCAAATTGCGTTCGCCTGAAGTATTTTCACAAAAGATTGAATACATTCCTGTCCGTACGATCAGGCGGGCATTACAATCCGGTTAAGGCAGGTTTGTGTAACTCACCGGAAGAATATTATTATTCATCTCGGGCTATGAGATTTTCTGTTGTGTTCTCCAACTCGTTGTTGTTGCGATTATTTCCATAATGTTCCAGCATAGCTATGATATAACCATTCTTACCTGATTTTGTATTTAGCTGAAGTTTGATTGTCAAGCCACACTTGCAGCAATATTTTTGTTAGCGGCTGGCATTTTCTTCCCACTTGTCAAGTTGGCTAACAATATTGGTCTAAAAGTTTATTTAAAGCTTTTGCTTTGTGATTAAGTTCATTGCTTTCAACATTATTTACTGAAATAATATTTGGCAGTTCTTTGTATAATTCAGGTAGTTTTAAAATTTCAACAAACTGGTCTTTTATCCATTTATTGTATGCAATTGGATAAGTTTTATGTTTAATGAATAGCGTTTGTAGAAATTTTTGAAAGGCTATATATAATCTGTCAAACGCTTGAAAATGTAACCCTCTTTTAATAAAAAGTGGAATATGGTCTAAATCATAAAGGCAAGCCTCTTTTGATAATTTTAGTCTTTGAGCTTGAAGTGCTATGTCATAGTAAGGTAACCACTCTAATTTCAACTTTTTGAAATGTTCGCCTTCGCCTGATAATGGGAAAGAATACAATAACCTATTTCCAATTTCAACCTCAAAAAAGTCAATGCCTCCACCATCTTCCCAAATTGCAGGTTCAAAAACACCATCAATAATGTCCAAATGTATCTGAGCAAATCTATGTGAGTTTTTATATTGGATTAGAGTTGGGTCAGAATTTAAGAAGTTCTGCCAAATATTTTCAAGCCTTATAATTTCCGAATTATTTGTTGTCTCCGTAAGTAATACAGCAATATCTATGTCGCTTTCTGATGTTGATTTTCCTCTTGCAAGTGAGTTTACTAATAAAATAGTGTCAACATTCTGCTGGCGATGAAAAAAATCTTTTACAAGGTCGGTTGCTTGTCTATGTAATTCAGTTGGGAAAGCTATTTTTATCATTATAAGTTTTGTGTCTACAGAGTCGTCATTTACTTGACGCTAACGTTTACGCATTGGCGATTGGCTGGGCATTCAATGAATTTTCAGCCGGAACAAAAGTACAGTAAACGAACAAATAGTTGAGATTTTGATTGATAGCTCATCAAAGAATTTTAAGCTCGGAACTACAGCCCAATAGCGAACAAAAAGTTGATGAAATGCACGTCAGCCCAGATATTACCAATGCGCCTGTTGGTGGCAGGCATATTAATCTCTGCGTTTTAAAAACCATCTTTGTTTATAATAGTGACTACCGAAAAGTAAATACTTCTTCCGCTTATTATAACGCCTTGCTTTGGTGACTTTCTTGCCAGTCTGTACATGAGTAAAAAAAAGTTTGTTGTGTCCGACATATAAAAACCTTTGATAAACTATTGTGTCTCCTTTATAAACAGTTTTATATAAAGTGTCTGCAAACAGAGGACTTGTAGCAAAATTTGAATCTAATTTTTCTTTGTCAAATACCATGTAAATTTTATGGTCATAAATTTTGTAATGTCCTGTTACGTTGTGATGAATCATGTCGCCACCAAAGATGTATTCTAATGTACTATCTTGTTTTAATTTTATTGTTGTTCCAAAAAATCCCATGTCAGCGAAGTTTGTTCCATATTTACCAGCAATATTTTTTGTCGAGCTACAAGAAAAAAGTCCAAATAAAAAGAAGCAAAATAAAAAGGAAGTCAGAAGTTTTGTCATTTTTCGTTTTGAAAATTTTGGTTGTGATAACTGCTTGCGGACAGGGCTTGCTGCAGGGCTGGAATTCATTGCTAGTCCTGCCCGGAACTGCTTCCCATTAAAGATTTAAAAGTACAAGATTAGAACTAAAAGTCCAACAGGATCCCGTCTGCTGGAACCGCTGCCGATAGCGAACTAAAGCCGCAGATAACAACGTCCATCCACACTTGCAGCTCAATACGTGTTGTGCGTTCGTTGTTTTGCACCACTGTTCAGTTTATTACAAGTTTATACAGAAAACTTTATTGATTAGTTTATTCATTTGGTTACCCGTCATACTTGTGAAATTCAGTAACTGTCAAAAAATAGCCGTCAAGGTCTCGAAATGAAAACTCCTTTTTCAAAGAATTTGGATTTAAGTGAATATCCTCTTCTATTACGCAACCTGCATTCATAGCATTTTGGTAGATTTTAATCATATTTTCAGTTCTAAAATAAAGCAATAGTCCATTTCCCGGTGTGATACTTGGATTTGTCATTGTCGGATGGTTATGTTCCTCCCATTTGTGAAGGCAAAGAATGATCTCGTTGTCGCCAGAAACTAAAACAGAAAAATTGTCACCGCCGTGATTTTTTTTGAACTCTAATATTTTTTGATACCACTTTGAACTGGCTTCAACATCTTTCACTGCAATTATGGGGTCTAATCTTGTCATGATTTATTATAGTGGTTTTAGAAAGTTTTGTAAGTACATACTGTGTAAATCTTTTACAGGACGAGTCAGTTAGCCGTTCGTTGTTCTCATGTCCAACGTTTTACTTTTTTAATTGCCAAAATCTGTCTTTGCCTTCAGCTATCCATTCTAAAGACTGGTCAATTCTCTTTTGTCGTGTTTCGTCTGTTTTTGCGTCTGCAATCCAAATGATATAGTTCTTACGGAATGAAGGTGATTTGCTTTCAAATATTTCACTTGCTTTTTTGTCTTTTTTTAGTGCGCCAAGAAATTCTTTTGGTGCAACAACTTCAACAGTTGATTTTTCTTTTACTGGTTTTGGCTTAGCCGTTCCGGTTGCATTTAATTCCATTGCTTCTTTAATGTAAGCAATTAAAGTTTTCTTATTTGGCAGTTCGGATATGTCTTTTATCTTGTCCATATACCCAAATTTCTTACCTTCTTTTACACTGTCTTGAATAGCTTCGTCCTTCATTAGTTCAGCCTTATATAAATTGAAAGAGCAATGTTTTTTAAACCCTGCCATCATAACTAAATGGTCACCTTTGTATGAATAATGAGGAATGCCCCATTTAATATTTTCTTCTACATCAGGACAAGTGCTGTGCACTATTTCTCTCAAATGAGTAAGAATTGGTTTTGCAAAGTTTTCCATTTTTGCAATGTAAGCGGTTACTTCTTTATTATAACTTTTCATTTTGAAACTATTTAGAGTCTGTATATTGTTTAAATGTTAATAATAATTCATCCAATTTTTCTAATGTTGAAGTCATCCCTGTTTGCATACCCATATTGATGACAGTTTCTAAATCGTTTAATGAGGCATAAGTCACAACAGTTTCAACTATTGTGTTTTCTCCCTTATCTGTGAATGTTACAGCCCATTTGGCTCTTGGCAAATCTAATGATGCAGATGCACTACACGATTATTTTTCAAGAATTTTCTTCAAAGTTGTCAAACTAGTACCCATATCTTTTTCCAGCATTTTTACTATCAGTGGTAGCATAAGGTTTATTGGATATTTCATATTGCTATTAGTATTCCAGATTACTTTTGTTTGACTAGCCGATAAAGACTCTGTGGTCATTTTTGCATGGGCTACTCCTGAAAAAGGTCTTACAAAACGAAGCTCCATTTCAATTTTTTTTCCTTTATCAATTGTTTTGATTTCCTGTTCGCCTTCGCCAGCTTCTTTATTACCGTTCCATGCGTAGATAAATCCAACCGTTCCATCGGTCCCTTTATATTCTCTTTTCATATCAGGGTCAACCATTATCCACTTATTAAAATTGTCTTGGTTTCTGATTTGCATTAGATAATCAAAGACTTTTTGCAGGGGTTCATGTATGATAATTTCCTGGTGGGTATTATACCCTTTCTTCATAAAAAAGGCAACAATTAGAAGCAAGGCAACGATGCCTGCAACTATGGATAGAATTGTGATTACAATATTCATTTGAGTAATTTATGGTGTACACATTTTGAATGATATGGTTTTACACAATGCTATTTGCTACTGTGTTTTTTAGCTGTAAGCGTTTGTGATATAAAATATACGAGCAAACCAATATGGCAATTAACACCGCCATAAATGCCCAATCTTTAAAAGCAAAGCCTGAAGCGTAAAAAGAATAGGTTGCCCCGATTAGGTCAAACGTAAACCCCGCATAAGCCCATTCTTTAAGCCTCGGAAAACCCGGTGTGAGGATAGCTATTATGCCCAATATTTTGGCTAAAGCTAAAAAATGTAATACATAAGGTCTATATCCAATAGCCTCCATCATTTTAGTGCCTTCAGGATTTTCTATGTAACTTGAAGCAGCCGAAAAAAGCATCATAGCCAGTATAAGTGCGGTTGTAATCCAGTAAATAACGTTGATTGTTTTCTTGTTCACGATGAGTTTGGTTAGATGATTGAATTGTTAAAAATAAACCACTATTCATACAACAACCTTTGTTGTATATATAATAGTCTTTCATGGTTACCTGATTTTAGCCGATTTTATTTGTTGAAAGTCAGTAATAAAGAGTCTAATCTTTCAAGCGTAGAGGTTAAGCCTTCTTTTACGCCCATTTGAATAACGGCTTCCAGGTCTGCAACAGAATTGTAGGTTACGATTGTTTCTACAATAGCATTTTCTCCTTTTTCAAAGAATGAAACTAACCAGTGAGCACGGGGCATGTCTTTGTTTATTTCACCTGCTTCGTTGCTAAAGGCATCTAATGATGTGTAATTCTCAATTGGCTTAATAGTTACATACTCAGTATAATTCCAAAACGCATTCCCATTTGGCTCCACCAGTGCATAATGCCAATGCCCGCCTTCTCTAAAATCCATTGATTTGGTTTTGGTTGTAAGTCCTGACGGTGCAAACCATTGGTCGAGTAATTCGCTTTTGGTATAGCAATCCCACACCAATTTACGGTTGCCATTAAATTCCCTTCTGATTGTCAGGGTGTTTTTTTCTTTGTTTGCCAGGAAGTCAAATTGCAGGTTAGTGTTCATTTCTATTTTTTTATTTTTATTAATAAGTTGTCCAGTTGATTAAATCTGCCTTTCCAAATGTTTTTAAATTGTTCTAACCAGTTTTCTATTTCTTTCATTTTATCAATTTCAAGAGAATAGTAGATTTCTCTTCCCTGAAATTCTTGTTTTACCAGTTCACATTCGGTTAATATTCTTAAATGTTTTGAAACAGATTGTCTTGTAATGTCAAAATTTTGAGCAATAGCATTTGGGGTCATTGCCTGCAAAGCAATTAATATAATTATAGCTCGTCTCGTAGGGTCTGCTATTGCTTGAAAAATGTCTCGTCGCATACGTCATGTTTATTTAAGAAGCCGATTGGTTGCAAATATATGTGCAACTAATCAGCTTCGCAAATTTTTTTTAGAATAAAGTATCAGGTAGCCTGTAGTGGGTAGGGAAATTGCCGCTAACGTTGAGGCTTGGCGATGGGTTGGTTGCAAAAGGAAAAAATAAAAAACTGGCAGTTATTGCAGTAGCAAATAAACTTTTAAAACAGGTATTTGGTGTGGTAAAAAATGAATGTTTGTTCGACAGAAATTATTATGCAAAAATTGCTTAAATAATTTGGTTTTATGCACAGTTCGTGTTGGCTGCAGTAGTTTTATTTAGTTAATCTTTGTCCATACAACACGCCATTTTTGTTTCGGGTCAGAACTTCTTAAATACAAAGTGTCTCCATTTAGTTGAAAATGCCTTTTATATTCTGTCAGATTTTTCTCAGGTCTTAAATTCCCATTTATTCTGTGGATGACAATATTATTTTCCCAATCGATGGTATAATTTCCGAAATAAGAATCATATGTATCAATAAATATTCTGTTTTGTTCACTTGTCCAAGAATTTGTTCCAAGTCCAACTGCAACTGAATTTCCATCATTTTTCATTATGGAGTCATTTAGGATTGAATTTCGTCTTTCATTCCAAAGAAGTTGAGCAGACATTTTTCCATTTGGCGTATATATGAGTAATCCACTTACATTAGTATCCTGCCTAATAACATTTTGTAAACTATCTATTTCTTGGTCTGCGGCAAATTTCCATGTCCCCACTAATGGATTATTTTCTTTGCAGGAACTTAGAATTATTCCTAATGCGATATTTAATATAATTATTGTTCTATTCATAGTATGGTCACGCTATTACAGCCAACACGATATTAGCCGAAACCTCCCACATCTCCAAATAAAAATCTTGCGGTACAAAATAATCCCAGTGCCCCGCTTGGCACACCAACAAGAAATTCAATTTACTTCCTATCCCACCAATCCAAACCACAAAAAAGCCGGAAAAACTCCCGGCTCATTTATTATCATTCTATAATTTACAAACATCATCAAATATCTATCCGCTTCATTTTTGGTGCAAGAAAATGCATCACCAACCAGCCAATTACATAAGCAAAGCCGCAGATGAAGAACATGATATAATAACCGGTGTCGATCTTACCTAACTTTTCATAATAGACAAACATATTTTTTTGAACAGCCCAGGTTAATACAATACCACCAACACCGCCGGCCATGCCGCCAATACCGGTAACAACAGCAATTGCTTTCTTTGGAAACATATCACTAACGGTGGTAAAAATATTTGCACTCCATGCCTGGTGTGCCGCCGCAGCAATACCAATTACAAAAACAGCGCCCCACATATTTACGCTTCCGGCCAACTGTGCAAATACAATCGGGAATACACAGAACGCATAGATCAGCATCGACGTTTTTCTTGCTTTAAAAACCGGCCAGCCTTTATTTATAAAATACATTGGGAGGTAACCGCCAAATATACTCCCGAACATCGCCATTATATAAACAACTGCTACCGGTAAAGAAACCTGGGTACCAACAAGACCGTATTGTTTATTTAAAAAATCGGGCAGCCAGAAAAGATAGAACCACCAGATAGGATCTGTAATAAATTTACCCAATGCAAAAGCCCAGGTTTGTTTATAACTCAACAGTTTACCCCAGGATACTTTTTCTTCTTTAATGATATCAGGTAAGGGTTCTTCATCTTTATCACTGTGTATATAATCAAACTCCGCTTTGGCAAGCCTGGCTTGCTTTGACGGAATTTCATAATAAATAAACCAAAGTATCAACCAGAAAAAACCAATGGCACCTGTAATAATAAATGCCCATTGCCAGCCAAGATGAATCGCTATCCATGGAACAGATATGGGCGCTATAATAGCACCGATGCTGGAACCTGAATTAAAAAAACCGGTTGCAAATGCACGCTCCTTTTTAGGAAACCATTCTGCAGTTGCTTTTATGGCCGCCGGAAAATTACCTGCTTCAAAAACACCGAGAAAGCCACGGGCAATGCCGAAACCAATGGTGCCGGTTGCCAGCGCATGTGCAACTGCCGCAATGCTCCACATAAACGTAGACAATGCATAACCGATCTTGGTACCAATGCGGTCTATTAATCTGCCGGCACCCAACATGCCGACACTATAAGCTATTTTAAAAACAATTTCAATGTCAGCATAGTTCTTTATCTCATCAACCGGGTTCCAATGAAAAGCCGCAGCAATATAGGGTTTCAGCAAAGAGATCACTGCCCTATCCAGGTAGTTGATCGTCGTTGCCAGGAAGAGTAGAGAACAGATCGTCCACCGATATTTTCCTATGGTTTGTTGCATTCAGCTGATTTTAAAAAATTGATTTTTTATTATTTCTTATTACACAATTGCTTTTATTTTATTCAAAATTTGAGCAGCCTGTGTGGTTATTTCTATATAATTTTTTTGTTGCATTATTTCTTTGCTGATGAGTTTACTACCCATCCCTACCGCACAAACGCCGGCTGCAAACCATTCTTTTAAATTCTCCTCTGTTGTATCTACCCCACCCGTTGGCATAAAACTCATTGCCGGAAAAAGATCTTTAATGGCCTGTACATAACCCGGACCTAAAATATTTCCGGGAAATAATTTTACCAATGCTAAACCGAATTGTTCTGCTTTTAAAATTTCTGTTGGCGTCATACAACCCGGTATCCATAGTATTTTATTGCTGTAAGCAATATCATACACATCTTCTGCCAATGCCGGGCTTATTAAAAAATCTGCGCCTGCTTCTATAAATTGTTCGGCGGCTTTTTCATCTTTAATAGTACCTGCTCCTAAAAAAAGATCGGGATAGTTTTTTTCTGCAACAACTTTCATTGCAGTAAAATTTTTTAACGCAGCTTCTCCACGGTTGGTATATTCAATCAGCCTTACGCCGGAATCATACAGTGCTTTCATCACCTCAATGCTTACTGTTTCATCTGCATGAAAATACAAAGGCATCAATCGCTGCTCTTTTAATTTTAGTATGATCGCATCTCTTTTATCCATGGGGAATAATTATTTTTTTTATGTCTTCAACACTACTACTGGTAGCATCGCCTTTAATATTTAATTTACTGAAAGCCGCTGCGGCTGCGTAATCTATAATATCCTGCGCCGCATTATTATTATAGATGCCATAAATAAGGCCACCCATAAAGCAATCGCCGCTGCCAACTTTATCTACAATATTTTGTGTGTTGTAAACAGCAGAAGTAAAAATACCTGTTTCATTTTTTAATGTAGCGAAGTATCGAATGCCTGTGCCTTCATCAAAACGAAATGTGTTGGCCACGGTTTTACATTTAGGAAAACGCTGCATTATTGCTGTAGCAGTTTTATCAGCCTGCTGTAAATAAGTTTGTTGCGTAGCACCGTCATGTGAAAAATCAGCTGCTACTTTTATTCCTAATAAACTTTCTGCTGACCAAACATTGCCCATTATCAGATCGCAATGTTCTGCAATAGCCGGCATTATTTCAACAGGCGTTTTACCATATTGCCAAAGCTTAGCCCGGTAATTAAGATCTATTGATATAGTAATATTTTTTTTAGATGCGGCTTTCACTGCTTCTACACAAACCGCTGCTGCATTGGCATTCAGCGCAGGGCTTATAGCGCTTAGGTGTAACCAGGAAACATTTTCAAATACATCATCCCAATTAATTTGCCCTGGCAATAAGGAGGCAAAAGAAGAATAATTGCGGTCGTAAATAACCGCATTGTGTTTCAGGTCAGCACCTTGCGGTAAATAATAAATACCGATCCTTTCGCCGCAAAACAAAATACCTGAAGTATCAATATTTTTTTGTGAAAGAGAAGCTGTAATTTCTTTTGATAAATAATTATCCGGGATTGCAGTAAAATATTTTACGGGTAAGTTCCATTTTGCAAGCGCTGTTGCTACATTTAATTCTGCGCCACCAACATACACCGGCATAAATGCTTCATTGATAAATACGCCCTGCATCTGCGGCGAAAAGCGGAAAAGTAATTCTCCAAAGCAACAAATTGTTTTATTTAAATCGGGCAAATCGTTGTTTTTTAATTTATTGACTAATAATTTTAAAGATTATTTTTTTTAATACCAGCATTCGTTTTTTATGTCATCATTCTTGTGTCACTCACTTATACGGCATACCATTGGTCATCTTTATTTAGGCAACCTGGTAAACCTTCATTACCTCGAACATATTCTAAAGCGAAAAATATCTTTTTGCATTGTTATAGCAAATGTCTTCTATGATCTTTCCGGTCCACTCAAGGTCTGCCGGTAATTCGCCATTTTCTATTTCCTTCCCAAATAAATTGCATAGAAGTCTACGGAAATATTCATGCCTTGGATAAGAAAGAAAACTTCTTGAATCTGTAAGCATGCCAATGAACCTGCTCAGCAAACCCATATTGGATAAGGCATTGATCTGTTTTGTCATTCCGTCTTTCTGGTCTAAAAACCACCAGGCAGAACCCCATTGAATTTTTCCGGCAGATGAACCATCATTAAAATTCCCGATCATCGTTGCCATTACTTCATTATCGGAAGGATTTAAGTTATACAGAATCGTTTTAGCCAGTTTATCATTTTTATCCAACCGGTTTAAAAATTTAGCCAATGACTTTGCATGAGAAAAATCACCGATAGAATCCCAACCAGTATCGGCACCAAGTGCATTGTACATGCGGCTGTTATTATTTCTTATGGCTCCCAAATGATATTGCTGTACCCAACCTTTTGCATGATCCAGTTCTGCAAAATAAACAAGCATTGCAGATTTAAATTTGCGTACTTCAGCCAGATCCAGTTCTTTACCAGTTCTTATTTTATTAAAGATCGTTTCTATTTCTGCATCTGTATAATCATCTGCATACATTTCTTCCAGGCCATGGTCAGAAACCTTGCAACCATTATCATTAAAGAAATCGTGGAGTTTTTTTAATGCATCTAAATAATTATTAAAATTAGCTGCGGTTGTGTTGGCAGCTTTTTCAACTTTTGCAACATAATTATTAAATGCAGCCGCATTTGAAACTTCCATTGCCAGGTCTGGCCTGTATGCTGGTAACACCGGTATTTCAAAACCATCAGCCACTAACTTTTTATGATGTTCCAATGTGTCTACCGGATCATCGGTGGTGCAAATAGCTTTTACATTCATCTTACGTAAAAGGCTTTTTACAGAATACTCCGGTGTACGCAGTTTAGCAGAACACTCTTCATAAATTTTTTCTGCAGAATCTTTATTTAAAATTTCATGTACATCAAAATAACGTTGCAATTCCAAATGTGTCCAGTGGTACAATGGATTTCGTAAAGTATAAGGAACTGTTTCTGCCCACATTAAAAACTTCTCTTTATCAGATCTGTTACCTGTTATATATTCTTCGGGAATTCCATTGGCACGCATTGCCCGCCATTTGTAATGATCGCCGTAAAGCCATACCTGCGTTAGGTTTTCAAACTTTGTGTCTTCAGCAATATTGGCTGGGGGTAAATGACAATGATAATCTATCACCGGCATTTGCTTTGCAAAATCATGATATAAAACCTGTGCTGTTTTCGTCTCCAGCAAAAAATGTTCATCCAGAAAATTCTTCATCTTTTATCCTGTTTTAATACTCCCTAATAATTATCACAAACTTACGCCACGTTTCCATGGAATAAAGTCATCCTGGTTTAATAAAACTGCTTTCGGAATTATTTCGCCACTGGCAGCTTTTATACAATACTCTAAAATCTCTTCGCCCATTTCTGTAATTGTTTTCTCTCCTTCTATCACCGGTCCGGTATCAATGTCAATAATATCGCCCATCCTTTTTGTTAGCTTAGAATTGGTAGAAACTTTTAT
>JBDSIB010000047.1:0-53590 GCA_039918155.1 Ferruginibacter sp. | reverse complement strand
TTCTTCAAATTTCTGGCTCTTTACAACCTTATTTTTTTCAAGCTTTATATCTTCTATTTTCTTTTCGAGTTCAATAATATTTTCCGGCACATTGATATTCTTAATATGCTTTCTTGCGCCTACTTCATCCAGTACATCTATTGCTTTATCCGGCAACAAACGATCTGTCATATATCTATCGCTCAGTTTTACACATGCTTCAATTGCTTCAGCACTATAAGTTACATTGTGGTAATCTTCGTATTTGCTTTTAATATTAGTCAGTATTTCAATCGCTTCTTCTACCGAAGGTTGCTCTATCAATACTTTTTGAAAACGCCTGTCCAATGCACCATCTTTTTCAATATGCATGCGGTATTCATCTAAGGTAGAAGCGCCTATACATTGCAGTTCGCCACGGGCTAAAGCTGGTTTAAAAATATTAGAAGCATCCAGTGATCCACTTGCACCACCTGCACCAACAATAGTATGTATCTCATCAATAAATAAAATTACATCACGATTTTTTTCCAACTCATTCATGATGGCTTTCATTCTTTCTTCAAACTGACCACGGTATTTTGTACCTGCTACCAATGCAGCAAGGTCAAGACTTACAACTCTTTTATCAAATAGCACACGGCTCACTTTGCGTTGAACAATACGCAGTGCAAGACCTTCAACAATAGCAGTTTTACCCACACCCGGTTCACCAATTAAAATCGGGTTATTCTTTTTACGACGAGACAAAATCTGTGATACTCTTTCTATTTCATTTTCACGTCCAACTATCGGATCCAATGATCCTGATTCTGCAAGACGGGTAATATCTCTTCCAAAATTATCCAACACTGGAGTTTTTGTTTTTGGCTGATTAGCACTTCCTGCTTTTTGAGAACGTTGCTGACCATATTGTTTTTTCTCTTCATCAAAATCATCTTCTTCATTAAATTCTGCCTGTGGCGGATTGCTTGTAACAAATCCTAACTCACTTTTAAATACATCATAATCCACGTCAAATTGATTTAATATTTGTGTAGCAATATTTTCTTTGTTCTTTAAAATAGAAAGCATCAAATGCTCACTTTCTACATAAGCACTCTTTAAAGATTTTGCTTCCAGTACCGTGATCCTTATCACTTTTTCTGCCTGCTTAGTGAGTGGAAGTGAATTGATGTTAGCAATATTTTTACCGGTTTTATCTTTTACTGCCATTTCTATTTCTTTACGCAGTTCATACAGATCTACGCTCAGCGATTTTAAAATTTTTATAGCGGTATTTTCACCATCTCTAATTAATCCTAAAACCAAATGTTCAGTACCGATAAAATCATTATTCAGTCTCAACGCTTCTTCCCTGCTATAAGCGATTATTTCTTTTACCTGGGTGGAAAAATTATTATCCATTCTGATAGTTTTAATTAATACAATAATAACGAATATTTAATGCGATAAGTTGTAAAGAATCTGTAAATGTTGATATGTTGAAAAGTTCAATTTTTAAAAAAAGCAACACATTCAAAAATTACTTTATTTTACATCCACCGTATTAAAGTTATAACAATGAATGTCAAAATAGATACCAAAGAAAAATTCACGGTAATTACGCCGGATGAGTCTGTTATTTCTGCTAATATGACAGAAGAACTGCATAATCTGTTGCTTTCGTATATAAAAAAGGAAACACCACATATCATTCTTGATCTAAAAAACGTTTCATCCATAGATGATATTGTTGCTGAGAAAATAGCATACATACAACAGCAGTTTTATGAAAAAAATTGTTCATTCATAGTTTGTGAAGTGCAGCAGCCGGTAGAAGATATCTTTGAAAAGATCGAACTATTGGAAGAGATGAATGTTACCCCAACAGAAAGTGAAGCGTGGGATATTGTGCAGATGGAAGAAATTGAAAGAGAGCTAATGGATGGCTTTGATGAAGAAGATAATTAAATTTGCAAATGCAGCGTTTATAAAGACAGCTGATATTTAACCCTAAAAAGCTATTTTTTGCTGGCATTAACTATATTAGGAAATAATTCTGCAATACCAGCCTATGGGCGCAACCCTACTGCGCAGGTACTTCAAACAAGTGATACA
The DNA here is from genome assembly GCA_039918155.1 of Ferruginibacter sp. Classification (GTDB taxonomy): domain Bacteria; phylum Bacteroidota; class Bacteroidia; order Chitinophagales; family Chitinophagaceae; genus Ferruginibacter. The sequence continues at coordinate 51,511 of JBDSIB010000047.1, read as the reverse complement.
GCCTACCTGATAGATTGTGGAGAAGGCACGCAACAGCAGATGACGCTGTACAAAATAAAGAGAAGTAAAATAAATCATATTTTTATTTCCCACCTGCATGGCGATCATTATTTTGGCTTGCCAGGTTTACTAAATAGTTTGGGGCTTTTAGGCAGAACAGCGGACCTGCATTTGTTTGCTCCACCTCTATTGGAAAAAATAATACAACTGCAATTTGATGCAGCTAATGCAACACTTCCATACACACTTTATTTTCACCCACTAACAGAAGAGGGTCCTATTTCAAATGATAAAAGAATTTGGGTAGAATGCTTCAGAGTGCAGCACAGGATTGACTGTTGGGGTTTTTTATTCAGAGAAAAGAAGAAACCAAGAAGCATTGATGCTGAAAGAGTGAAAGCTTATGAAATACCAGCAGCTTATTATGAGGAGTTACAAAGAGGAAACGATTATACAACGAAGAAAGGAACTATTATTCCTAATGAAGAAGTTACCACAGCCGCACCTGCAGCAAAGAGTTATGCATTTTGCGCAGATACTATTTATGATGAAACCATTGCACCAAAAGTAAAAGGAGTTGACCTGCTTTATCATGAAACCACTTATTTAAAAGATCTTCATGAGAGAGCTGCAGCACGGTTTCACTCCACTACCATTCAGGCAGCAGCTATCGCAAAAAAAGCTGGTGCAAAAAAATTACTGATAGGTCACTTTTCTTCCAAATATGAGTTGCTGGATGAATTTTTAAGCGAAGCAAAAGAGGTATTTGAGAATACAGAGCTGGCACTGGAAGGCAGTTGCTTTATAATTTAATCTCCCTGCTTAATAATATAGTTTGTCCAATCACTCATTATCCATTTATAAAATTGTGCAAACCATTTACGCCAGGCCTGTTCATTGTGGCTTCCATCAGGGTCTGTTTGTGAGTAAACTAGCCCATCCGATACCTCACCAAGCTTATCAGTAATATCTTTCATATCCTGCACTTCCTTTTCTCCTTCTTTTTCACCAATGTAAAAAAAGTATTTCCCTTTTAAATTTTTTCCAATGCTATCTGTAAGTTGCAGCATTTGCGGCGCTATCCAGAATGATGGAGAAAAAATCCCGGCTTTCCCAAATACATCCGGGTAAACAATTGCTGCATAATAAGAAATAAGTCCGCCCATTGAGCTGCCTGCAATAATAGTATTCTGGGCAGATGAAATCGTTCTGTAATGCTTATCAATAAAAGGTTTCAAAGTTTTTACAAGAAAATTTACATATTCTTTTCCTTCACCTTTACCAAAGCGGTCATTATCGTAAGGGCTATATTCATTTAATCTTTTAGGCCCATTATCAATCCCCACTACAATGCATGCATTTTTAGTTTGTTGTTGTAAACTATCGAGGCATTCATCTACACCCCACTCACCAAAGCCGGAAGTAAATTCATCAAAAAGATTTTGCCCATCATGCATATACATTACAGGGTAATGCTTTTTAGAATCTGAATAACCAGCAGGCAGGTAAATCCATATTCTTCTTTTCCGATCCAATTGAGGCATATAAAAAGCAGTATCTATTACAGATACGTTTGAAGACGCAGTATGCTGCTTAGCAGTTGTTGCAAAATCATCTTTCCACGCTGCAATAGAATAGTTAAAAATAGTATCAGAAGATAATGTGATAGAATGATTGGTTACATCTATTCCGTTAACTGTAGCTTCCACGCTATTCCAGCTGCCCCGTGTAAATTTAAATTGATACACATCATCCTTTAAATTGTGCAGTTGCAGTTTCCACGTATTATCACTGGCAGAAAAAGTGAGAGGCGTTTTATCGGGGGACCAATTGTTGAAATTGCCGGCAACAAAAACACTATCCTTGAAATGTTTAGGATCAGTATTTTTTACATTAAAATTAATATAATGCTGTGCAAAAGTAAATGAAGAGATCAAAAACAAAAGCCCGGTATAAAGTGATCTTTGAATTAATTTATTCAACAGGCTGGTTTTTTGGTGAAAGAATTATTTGTTTAAATACTCTTTTACTTTTTTATGTAATGCTTCGCTTAAAGGAACTACAGGCAATCTTACTTCATTTTCAATAATACCCATTTCATACAAAAACGCTTTTACGCCTGCTGGATTGTTTTCTGCAAACATTAAATTGTAAGCATCTATCAACCCATCATTTATTTTTTTTGCATTTGCAAAATCATTCTTTAATCCCGCCCTTACCATATCTGAAAACTCCTGTGGTAAAGCATTTGCAGCTACACTGATCACACCGTCCATACCACATGCAAGTTGCGGCATTGCCAATGCATCATCGCCGCTAACTACTAAAAAATTGTCTGGTCTCTGCCTTAATATTTCCATGCACTGCTGCATATCACTACTGGCTTCTTTTATACCTCCAATATTCCTTACCTCTCTTGCAAGCCTGATGGTAGTGTGTGCATCCATGTTCTTACCTGTACGACCAGGTACATTGTATAAAATAACTGGCTTAGGTGAATGCTCAGCAATTAATTTATAATGTTGAAACAATCCTTCCTGGCTAGGCTTATTATAATAAGGACTGGCGCTCAAGATTGCTACTGCTTCATCCAGTGGAAAATATTCTAAATCTTCCAGAACAGATCTTGTATCATTACCACCTATCCCAACTACTACGGGTACACGCTTATTAATATGTGCATATGTAAATTCAATTATTTCTTTTTTTTCTGTTTTTGACAATACCGGCGTTTCGCCCGTAGTACCCATCGTAACAATATACTCCACACCTTTATTTATCATAAAATCCAGCAACTTGCCAAGTGCATCATAATCTACTTTATCATCTTTCGTAAAGGGCGTAATGATCGCTACCCCTGTTCCACCTAAAATACCTCTAAGGCTCATATCTATATAAATTTTTGTGAAGTTATAAAAAGCCAATGAATACAAAACAGTATTTAAATAAAATGTCCCTCCAGGATTGCTCGTGGAAGGACTGGCCTTTTCTTAAGATCATAGAAATCTAGCTGTTCAATATTTTAGAGTAATTTAGGTATTTTTTATTTTGTGAGTAAATAAATAAGCAAGATCCATTTTTTATTTTTTCAATTATCGGCCTGTTTAAATTTTCAGGAACTGCCGGGCAACCCCAACTTCTGCCTAAATAACCTTTTGACCTTATAAAGTTTTCGCTTACATAAGGAGCGCCGTGCATTACAATGGCTCTTTCATCTGCCCTGTCATTAATGCCATTTTCAAGACCACTTAAATGCAATGAATATCCATTTTTGCCGACATACGTATCTTCTGTAACATAAAAGCCAAGGCTGCTTTCAAAGCTTTCAGGCTTATTAGAAAAACGATTAGCATATTCCTGACCGCTATTTTGTCCGTGCGCAACATAAGTATTAAATAAAACTTTCTTATTTGCAAGGTCTATAACAAAAAGTCTTTTTTGAGAAGATGACTTTGTAAAATCCACAATAGACAAAACATTCTCATTGCTTATTTTACCCTTTGCTTTAAGATATTCAAAGCCTTTTACCGCATTAGTAAATGCACTTTCAGATAGCCCTTTTAGTTCTAAATGAAGGCTGTCATACAATACAAGTATTGCCGAATTTGACCTTGCTGAACTTACTGCCGGCAAAGTACTCTTAGGAAATTCATTTGACCTGGAAAAGGCAAATGGAAGATGCAACATGAAAATAAGTACTGTAACAAACAAAAGGTTTACCCTCTTCATTTTGAAGTTTATCATACCTGAATAAGATTTTAAGAAACTAAAAACGAAATTTAAAGAGTAGATGTTGTGCTTATACAAAAGTATTTTTATGAGAGATGGGGTTAGCTGTTTCAGAAACAGGGTGCAAATGTACATTTAATACCCTTTTTTGAGTACTGCTTAGTGTTAAAGTATCTGGATTTGCCTTTAACAAAAGGACACAAATCACTGATAGCCAATAATATTTTTTTGGAAAAATATAAAAAATGACTAACATGTTATCAGAGAAGGTTTGCTCTACAAATATTTCGCAACTTTTTGTCTAAATGAATAATTACGCAACAGCTCCAACTCAAAATCATTCATCCAACGCTGAAGGCGGGTATTTTCAGCCGGGGAAAGGTTATTAAAGAAATAAGCCATCTCAATTTTTGTATCGTCGTTTGTAGTGGCGTATAAAGCTTTTGTCAATATCCAGTTTGTGCTGCCGCCTTTCATTCCGGCGTGTTTGAGCCATTGTCGATTGGCGGGGTTTTCCATTATACTTTCCAGAGCCTCTGAAAGGATACGGTAAGTATTTGCATCAAAATATTTTCTTTCATTCAGTATTTCGCAGATACGCACATATTCTTTTGTAGTGCCGGCAGGTAAACGATCACTCCAGGCTTTCTGCATTTTTAAAGTCAGATCCTGTGGACGAAAACTTGCTTTCAAAACCGTATCATATTTAAGTGCATTGTGCATATCATAAATAAACCGGCAGTATTGCTCGCTTGATAATCTTGAAATCCCTTTTAAAATACTTTCTTCACTTTTATGTTTCGGATTTTGATACATAAATAAAGATGCGACCAAAGGATAAATAGTAGTATGCTGTTTTAAACCAAATAACTGGATATTATTTTTCACATTATCAAGACCCAACAAATCCATCAGGTATTCCGTATTTGCATTGCTGCTGAACATGATCATTCCTCTTGCTACATTAATAAGTTTGATACTGTCATTTTGGATATGTCCTAAAGATTTTTCATAAGCAATCCAGTTTGGATGGGCACCTCCATCAGTATTGGGTAAATAATACTTATTTAATTCGCTAAGTGCAACATTTTTATTTTCACTTATAACACCGGCAGCAGCCTGCTTTGCAAACTCAATAGCTACCATTATTTTTACAGTGCTTGCAAGCGGCATTAAAACATTTTCGTTCAGGTGTGCCAGTACAGTATCATTCTGCACAAGGTATATAGATGACCGGTCTTTATTTTTTGCAATAAAATTTAAAAGAGAATCAGCATTGCTTTGTGCCTGCGTTTGCAGGCAAAAGAAACCAACCGCAATAAATACTAATAATTTTTTCATGTTGTTACGTTTTATTCTACGCTTTGATAAATGTTCATCATTGCTTCAACTGTACAACAGAGTGACACAACAATGTTGAACAATGAACAAATGCTCGTTCAAAAAAATTAAAATTTATTCTTCCACATCATACTCTCAACCGGCATATTTGGCTGCCCGCTGTATTTAGCATTTTTCTTCTCGTTGTATTTTACCATTATTTCTCCCTCTACCGGAAAATAAATTAGTTGCCCGATCGGCATTCCTTTATAAACTCTCACCGATTGTTTTACAGAAATTTCTAATGTCCAGTTGCCGCAAAAACCAACATCGCCTTTTCCGGCGGTGGCGTGTATGTCAATACCAAGGCGCCCTGTAGAAGATTTGCCTTCTAAAAAAGGAACATGTGCATGGGTTTCTGTATACTCATCTGTAACACCTAAATAAAACATATGCGGCAATAATAAAATGCCATCATCAGGTATTTCAAAATGTTTAATCGTGTTGTGTTTTTTTGCATCAAGCTCTGCATGCTCATAAGTTGCAAGCGTTTTACCAAGATGTACATCATAACTGTTGCTGCCGAGGCAATCCCGGGTGTAAGGTTCTATTTTAATGGTTCCTTTTTCTATTTCCTCTAAAATGCGGGAGTCACTTAAGATCATTTTTTATTTTTTGGTTAACGGCTGCAGTGCAAGTACGGCATAATTGCACAGTTTATCCCTACTTGTTTCGGGACACTCTTTTACTGCATACCTTTATTGAAAAGTTCTAAAAAAGCAAATCTATCTTTTTGCAATCAACAATCTCAAATATGTCTGGGTACTATGCCATTGGTTTATCAACAAAATATTAACGCTGATACAAAACTGGGCGTTTGGAATATCACTGAAACGGAGGATTTTTTCCTACAAAAAGTGATGTTGCAAAATGAAATTACACATCCTCATAAACGGCTGCAACACCTTGCTGGCCGATATCTACTGAAAGAATTGTTCACTGATTTTCCCTTACAACTTATAAAAATTGCCGATACCCGTAAGCCATTTCTGGCCGATGAAGCATTTCATTTTTCTATTTCTCATTGTGGCAACTATGCGGCTGCTATTGCCAGCAAAACCAGCCGGGTTGGCATAGATATAGAAATACCGCAGCAAAAAATTGAAAGGATAAAGCAAAAATTCATCACAGAAAGAGAAATTGCATTATTAAAATCATTTCATCAAAATGAGATGGAAGGTCTGACAATCGGCTGGAGTATAAAAGAAGCTTTGTTTAAATGGTATGGCGCAGGTGAGGTCGATTTTAAAAAACATCTGAACATTATCAGCATTGAAAAAGACTATGAATTTTTTATAGCACATTGCCTGCTGGAAAAAGATGGTAAAATATCATTACCTGTGAGAGGAACTATTTTTAATGGTAATAGTCTTGTTTGGTTAGTCAGCTAAGGTATTTATTTCAACACCCGGATTATTCGGATCCTGATTTAATAAGGTACTGATCGCTTTGTACAGATCGGGATAAATGGTTTTCATCTGCATCGGTTTCTCAAAAAATATTTCTATGCTTTCTGCCCAAAACTCCTGGAAATTTTTAAGCGCATATTCTGAATAGAAATCGATGCCGGGTTGATGTTCTCTTTCAAAAACTTTATTGCCCCAGTTATTAAAATCCGGAAAAGCCTTTACAAAATTGCTATCAATATATTGAGAACATTCAAAATTTTGAAAATAATAAGCATGGGCCATTTCATGCAGACCAACATTATCTCCATTAGATGAAAACTGAAACCCTAACAAAAAATGCTTCCATGAAATATTGATACTTCTGCCAGAAACATTTCCTTCTAAAAAGCGAATAGTTGGGAAAGTGCCCAAAAAATCTTGAGGATAAATATGAATGAAAGTAAAATTGGGCAGTATGTATTTTTCCAGGCAAAAACTTAGCTGAATAGCAGCTGCACTAATGAGGATCGGCATTTCTTTAAAACCAGAAGTATCGTGTATGAGGAATATTTTTGCGGCAATAAATTTCTTAAGCCGGTATAAAAATTTACCCTGATTTTGCTGCGACAATGAATTAAAATATGGAAAGTGTTTTACCAGTACTGTGGTTAATAATTCATCAGAGAAATTTAAACTCCTTCCATCATAACGTAAATAATCCTGACTTACTGTATAGGTTTGGGCTGCAGCATTATCATCTGCACCTGTGCCGATCTCTACATAACTATTATCATTTTTACCTGATTTTTTAATAATAACCCACAGCCCCAACAGTAAAAAAACAGAACCCGGTAACGCCCACTGAGAGTAACTCTCCGATTCCGTTTGAAAATCAGTTTTACCGTAACCAGTGCTGGTATTTGTTATAGCATTGCTAAGCGAATCAATAAATTGTTGAGAAATATAATTGGAGTCTGCAGTGGGTAAGATTATGGTTGTATCCTGTGGCATTAATATTAATTTTCAAGCAAATGCTCCTCGTCATTATCCTGTAAATGCATGTTGATAGAATCCTGGCCTGCTATGCCTTCCATAGAACCGGAAATATGTAATGAATTCTGAATGATCAGTTCAATTTGCTTTTCTTTTTTCTTCCAGTTTTTCTCAAAGTCCTCCTTTTCTTTTTGCATCATGCTCCTCAAATGACGAAAGCCTTCCCTCATGGCATTCCAGTTGCCAACAAATTCCTGGCCCGTAAGATAGTTATACAAAGCCACCATTTTCTCGCCTTTATTTTCCTGGCTCTTTTTTGATTCACTGATCTTTAAAATTGCATTTCTTAAAACGGAGGCAAGGCTTTTTACTTCGGTGAAGTTGCAGATGTAAACGCCATTTTTTTCGCCAAACTGCACCATATCTTTCGGCATTGCTTTGGTTACAATCACTGCTATATCTGCACCCTGGCTCAGCATATCGGTTTTTAATTTTTCTATCCAGTCTGCAGTAAAACTTCCCGTACGCTTACTTTCATAAATTATTTTACCGCACTCAATTCCAATATTATTCCGTACCGTTTGTACGCAGTCTGCACCACGAACACCTTTGCCGACTTCGCTAATCATGTCAAAAGGGAAAGCAGTTCTCAATAGTTCTTCCAGGGCAAGCTCCTGTACTTCCCCCTGCAACTGCATAGAGCCCTGTTCTGCCTTGCGTTTCATCTCGTCCACTAATTTTTTCTGATCTTCTAATTGTTTCTCTAATTCTTTTTGTTTCAGGTTATACTCATTTTCTTTCAATGAATTTTTTTCGGCTTCCTGTTTGCGAATCTGTTCTGTTACCTGTACTCTTTCCTGTTGCAGTTTCTTTTGCACTTCCAGCTCCAGCTCTTCTTCTTTATTTTTTAACTCCTGTACTTTCTTCAAAAATTCCAGTTCCTTTTGCCTCGCTGTTTTTAATTTTTCTTCGTTCTCCGCATTGTTCGATTTTAATAACTGTAACTGATTTTCAAAATCAGCAGACACAGATTTGCGAATATTTTCTTCAATATTACCTTTGAGTTGCTTTTTCTCTTCATCCAGTCTTATGGCAAATTCTTCATCTTTTTTCTTCTGCCAATCCTGCATTTTCATGCGAAGTTCTTTCTGCACTTCATCTCTTATTGCTTCATTAGGTTCAAACTGGTGCCCGCAGCTTGGGCATTTTATATCGGTTGCCATCTTTTAATTTTTTACAAGATAATTAAAAATAAAAAACCTTTCCAGTTTGGAAAGGTTTAAAAAGTGCGGCGAATCAGATTCGAACTGACACGCCCGTTGTGTGGGCGCTACCACCTCAAGGTAGTGCGTCTACCAATTTCGCCATCGCCGCAAAAAATTGGAGTGGCAAATTTAACTGATAAGTTGATAAGAGAAAAAGTAATTTATTTATTCAACACAATCCGGAATGTTGTACCCTTGCCCGGTTCACTCTGTTTTACAAACAATTCACCTTTGTGATACTGATCGATAATTCGTTTACTGAGCGATAAACCTAAACCCCAACCTCTTTTTTTAGTTGTAAAACCAGGTTTAAAAACATTGGCGATATTTTTCCTGCTAATACCTTTGCCGGTATCTTTTACATCAATTAAAACCTGTGTTGTTTCATTTTTAATATCGATACTGATGGCACCTTGCCCATCCATTGCATCCAATGCATTTTTTAAAAGATTTTCTATCACCCAATCAAAAAGAGGCGCATTTATCATAGCAGGTATTTCTGTTTGCCCATTGGTATTTATCGTAAAAATTACTCTTTCCGGCGCCCTTCTTTTTATGTATGCCATCATATCTTCAACCTGCAGTAATAAATCTTTTTCTTCCAGTTGTGGCGTACTTCCTATTTTTCCAAAACGATCGCTTACGAGTTTTAACCTTTCAACATCCTTGCTCATTTCTGTCCCTATCTTTTCATTGCCCTCTTTTTCTTTTAGAATTTCTACCCAGCCTTGTAAAGATGATAATGGTGTTCCCAACTGATGTGCTGTTTCCTTTGCCATTCCGGCCCATACCTGGTTTTGAGTACTTTTATTGCGGGTACTTATTGATATCAATGTTATTATAATGAATAATGCTACTACGATCAATTGTACAATAGGAAAATAGCGTATCTGCTTCAGCAATGATGATTCGCCATAATATACCAGGTTATTCTGCTTAACGTCGTAGGGGTTTTTCCAGATAATGGGTGCGTTGGAAGTTTTATATTCTTTTAATTTTTCATTCAGGTAATTTTTATTTTCAGCTATTTTAAAGCTATCAAGATTGTAATGATCCAGTATGCTGTCTTTTTCAGTAACAACGATCATTGGTATGTCTTTATTATTCTCAGTTAAAACCTTACTAGATAAAATAGTAGAACTTGTATTGACATTATTCGTTTCATTCACTGCTTCTACCCATTGCTCAATTTTTTGCTTTTCATCTACCGCAATTTTTTTCGCCAAAAAATTAGAGTAAAAGATACTTGCCGTAACAATGGTAATAGCAATTAGTGCAAGGCTGCTGCGCCAGCTGAGTAGTTGAGAAAACATAATTAAAAATAATGATTAAAAATGGTTTGTGGTAATAAGCAAATGGTAATCAGTTTTAAAAAATCAATGTATGTTTGCGCAAATAATTTTTAATGACCGAGCCAATGCATTTTACAGGCACTTTAAACCCATTGGTGGCTATAGTTATACTTAACTGGAATGGCAAAGATTTTCTACAAAAGTTTTTACCCTCCGTCGTTGCAAGTACTTATCCCAATAAAAAAATTATTATTGCTGATAATGCTTCTGCAGATGATTCAGTTTCTCTTCTAAAGCAAAACTTTCCCACTGTTGAAATAATTGAAAACCCATCAAACGAAGGATTTGCAAAAGGCTACAATACTGCATTAAAAAAGGTAGAGAGTGATTATTACATTTTACTGAACAGTGATGTAGAAGTAACTCCAGGCTGGATTGAGCCAGTAATTTCATTAATGGAAGAGAATGCAGCAATTGCAGTTTGCCAACCTAAGATTTTATCATACCACGATAAAACGAAATTTGAATATGCCGGTGCTTCCGGCGGTTGGATAGATCATCTTGGCTATCCTTTTGCCAGAGGCAGAATATTTGAAGATTGCGAAACAGATACAGGGCAATATGATAATCCAATTCAATGCTTTTGGGCAAGTGGCGCAGCAATGTTTGTAAAAGCCTCTGTTTATAATGAGTTAAAAGGATTGGATGAATATTTTTTTGCTCACCAGGAAGAAATTGATTTTTGCTGGCGGGCACAATTGAGCGGTTACAAAATATACGCACAACCATCCTCGGTAGTTTATCATGTTGGTGGCGGCACTTTGCCTAAAGGGAACAGTAAAAAAACTTATTTGAATTATCGTAACAACATGATCATGCTGTACAAGAACACGGCGTGGGATAAAAAAATATGGATGATCCCCTACAGGATCATGCTGAATAAACTCGCTGCTTTAAAGAGTTTGTTTGCTGGTGATGCAGCTTATTTTGTAGCAGTTATGAAAGCTCATTTACATTTTATAAGCTGGATATTTTTTCATAGAAAAGAATCCCTGTTTGTTAATAATAAAAAAAATGATCTCACAGCAATGTATAAAGGTAATATAGTGTGGGACTATTTTATAAAGAAGAAAAAAACGTTTTTTGAAATTGTTGGCAACAAATAATTTTTTTTAAGCGGAAGGCCTTATTTTTGCAGTCGAAAATCAATGCAAATGCAACAGGAAATAATAGACAATAAAGACAAAGATTTTTCTCATAACTGGATATCATCTTCCCGTTTTATATGGCTTTGCCAGGTATTTTTAGTAGTGGCTCTTGTTTTAGGCGGTTGCTATAATCTTTATACACATCGTTATAAGGGACATCCTGAAGTGAATGTTCCGGGAAACACACTTTATAATCCGAAATACAAATAAAAAATTTTGTAGTTAGGTTGTAACCCTTATTTTTGCAGTCCAAAAAAAATAGTTCTTTATTATAATGCGGAAGTAGCTCATTTGGTAGAGCACGACCTTGCCAAGGTCGGGGTGGCCGGTTCGAGCCCGGTCTTCCGCTCAGCAATTGTCCCGACATTGTCGGGATTTTTTTTCTAAAGTAAGTGTCACCCGGGTGGTGGAACTGGTAGACACGCAGGACTTAAAATCCTGTTCGCAGTAATGCGAGTGACGGTTCAATTCCGTTCCCGGGTACAAAGCCTCAGCAAATAAATTGTTGAGGCTTTTTTATGTCCAACATTTATTATTAGGTGGAAATTTCGAAGCGGTTACAAAATAAAAAAGCCTTCATTTTACTGAAGGCTTAAATCTAAAATATATCTCTGAAGGTTACATTTTACCCATTACATACATTGTACCTTTTGGTGTAGGATTTCCACCCTCGTTTTCAAGCGTTACTGCAAAAGCCTGTGCTTTACCAAAAGATTTCATTTTCTGAATCTGGTATTTATCACCTTTTTTAGTTTTTACTATCATTCCGCCATCTACTGGTTTACCATCTACAATAGCCCACAACTGGTATTGCTTACCGGCTGGTGCTTCAGGAAGATTAGAGGGATCAATGTAAACATCTCCTGTATTCTTCATCCAGAAAATTTTGGCTGCGGCATCGGGTGCGGCATCCAAACCATGTAAAGCTACAGGCTCACTATATTTACTCTGTACCACACTCATGTCATTATTGACAGCATTCAAATCACTGCTCATCTGAGCTATCTGGTTGTTCTGATCTTCAATTTGCTTCTGATTTTGCAGGTAAGCTGTGTTTATAGTTGTATATCTATTGTAATAAACATAGTTTAAAATAGAACTCCCTATCAATAAAATAATAGATGCTGCTGCTGCCCATTTCCACAATGGATTTATTGAATACACCTTAGCAGTACCATAGTTCTCTACACTATGGTTTATTTCTATTTTTGAGAAAATCTTATCCTTAATATCTTTTCCTGGTTCAACAGCATAAGCCATAGCATAACTCTCCATCGCCTGCTCAATACTCTTCAACTCTGTAGCAACTTCCGGATATTGTTTTATCCATGCTTGTACATTGGAAGTCTCTTCAGGAGAAGTAAGCCCCATTGTGTATGCCTCCAAAAGGCCAGATGATATGATGTCTTTTATTTCCACTTCTTATTGCAAAATTTTTCTTAATTCCATTATTGCACTTCGCATTCGTGTTTTCACTGTGCCCAAAGGTATACCGATCTCCTTTGAGATCTCCTCCTGGGTGTATCCACTAAAATATGCTAAGTCAATTATTATTTTTTGATCGGGCTTTAAATTTACTAGTTGTTTCCTTAATCCTATTGTATCAAACCTGTCAGAATTTAAAGTCTTATCATGATAATTACTTACGGAATTTTCATCCTGAGAGATTTTCTGTTGCTTTTTATAACCTTTACTCCTTAATGTATCAATCGTGAGATTACGTGTAATATTTATCATCCAGGTAAACAACCTGCCTTTGCTACTATCGTACTGATTGAAATTATTCCAGATCTTCAGGAAAGCCTCTTGTAAAATATCTTCGGCAAGATGATGTTCTTCCACCATCCTATAAATAATACCATTTAAGGCCGCAGAATAGTTATCATACAAATAAGAAAAAGCAGTTTGATCCTGCCTTTGTAATAGTACAACTAGCTCTTCCTCACTGTATTTTAAATTTTGCTGCAAAAGATACTCTGAATTAATATTTTATCGAAAATAAGCGAATTTTACATAAAATGCACTTTATCAGCATCTTTATTACAAATCATTATCCAAAATCTAAATTTGTAAAACAGGAAAAACGAAAAATTTAAAAGCTAATCTAAACATGGAAATCAGGCCTATAATTTCTTCAGATAATAAAACGCTTGCAGCTATAATAAGAGCTTGTTTAATTGAATTTAAAGCAGGAAAGCCAGGTACTGTTTTTTTTGATAAGACAACGGACACTCTCTCAGATCTTTTTAAGATGAATGGAAGTAAATATTTTGTTGTACTTCAAGATGGGGAAATTGTGGGTGGCGCCGGGATATTTCCTACACATAACTTGCCAGCAGAAACCTGCGAACTTGTAAAACTTTACCTGGATCCTAAAGCAAGAGGTAAAGGCCTGGGGAAAATATTAATGAAACAATGCGAAGAAGAAGCCAAGAAGCTAGGTTACAAAAAGGTGTATCTTGAAACAATGCCAGAACTTGCTATTGCAGTTCCTCTTTATGAAAAGATGGGTTATAAATATCTTCCTTCTCCTTTGGGAAATACCGGTCATGGTGGCTGCGATATATGGATGCTGAAAAAATTATAAATCATACAGATTCCGCTTCATAAACCCCACTAAATAAATACCATTTCCAGGTTGCAACTTCCTGGCATTTATAACGGGTTCTTATTTTCTCTCCCTTTATAAAAATACGATCGCCTTTAATTTTAAATTTAGTTCCAACAGGTATCTGTTCAATAAAATAGTGACCTGGCTTGGCAGGATCATAATTTTTTAAAACCCTGAGCAATTTTTCATCACCACAACTGCTTGCAGCAGGATTTTTTAATGTAGCAACCAGCGTCGCTTCAATATCTGCCGGGAATATTTTTTTTGCAAGAAACTCTGCTAATATTTTACTGAATTCATTTTTCCATTCTTTGCCATGAGATTGTACTCTATGGCTATATCGCTCATAAGTAAACAAATGAGCCAACTCATGCAGCAGCGTTATTAAAAATGAATACTTATTAAGATTGCCATTGACGCTGATACGATGACCAATACCATTGTATGCATGCCGGTAATCCCCGAGGATGGTTTGACGTTGACGTGTAACCGTTAGCTGTACTTTATAAAGTTGTATATAGTGCAATACACTTTCAAAACTACCGTCGGGAAGGTAAGGTATCAATGCAGAAAATGAAACCTGTTGCTTAGGCATTTTTTTGTTTATTCATCTTCATTAAAATCATTACCTCTACAGCAAGGTAAATGAGATAAAAGAACATGGCTATAAAAATAGAAATTTTATTTACATTTTTCCCCGATGCCAGCACATAGGCCATTACAGCGATAATGCACATAAACATTTTTATCATCATTCCGCCCATTACACTCCGTATAAAAACATTTGGGTTCCCATTCTTCAAAGCTTTATTTTGAATAAAAAATGCCAAAAGAAAAATTAAAAGGAAAATAATATTGGCGCTAAGCAAAACAAAATTATCAATATGATGCGCAAGAGAAAAATCCCAGCTTATGCCTATTATTATGCTTATCAAAAGAAAAACAATAATTAACGGTGCTACCGGGCGTGCAGAATATAACATTAAGATTTTTTTGCAAAGTTATGCAGCAATAACTTATAAGCAATTGGGTAAATGAATTGTTTAGATCAATTAAATATGATCACACATTACTTTTATAAAACAAAAAGTAATCAGTATTCAGAATATGTAAATGAGAGTGATTACTCGTTCACTACCATTCCAACTTCATGCTTGAGCTCAACTACATTGGCACCCATCTGGCATTTTCCATTGTAGTTTACTGTACTTTCAATCAGTAATTTAGCAGCCTGTATGTCCCCGGCCACTGCAGCTTTTCCTTTTAATTGAAGTAGATCTGTAGTGGTTAGATTACCTGTTACCTGGCCCATAATATCTGCCTGGCGGCAATATACATTTCCTTCTATGCAACCGCCTGCGCCTACAACTAACTTTGCTTTACTGTGTATATTTCCTTTTAAAGTACCATCTATTCTAAGATCACCAGTGGTTTCAATATTGCCTGTAATTGTGGTTCCGGCTCCAATAATGCTGCTTGACGCAGACAGGGCTGCTTCTTCATTTGAAGATCTGTTCTTTGAGGTAAACATAATCGTAGAGGTTGTTTTGGTTATAAGATATTACTTTTTAATAAACGCACGCATTTATCAATTTATTCTTAATCATCACTATTTTCTACTTTTGGCAAAGCTAACTTGTTGGTATCCAGCTTAGATATATTTCCTTTTAATACTTTCTGAAGATCATCATAATAGCGGTGCTGATATTGAAGCGCCTGTTCCATAGAATCGGTTCTTATTTTAAGTTCCCGGTATTCTCTTACTTGTTTCGCATTTCCGTATCCAACTCCCGGCAAATAGTATTTAAGGGGAGTAAATATAATCAAAGCAGCGGTTAATCCTACCATCAAGACAAATAAAGTACTGAGAGCAATATACACACTTAGCCTGTTCAGCTTAAATTTTGCAACTTCCTCATACGTATCTTCATTCATAATCACCAGCCTGTAATGATTACGGAGTCTTTTTAATGTACTGTTAGGATCAAGCTTGGGCATACAAATTAATTGAGGAATGAAATTTAAAACGGATAACTAAATTAATCATATTCCCCCATATATAACATTTAACTTAAATCTGCGTTTTATTTTTAACATAAATAAACGGTTTAATCCTTTAATATTCATTGCTGTAAATGTATTTTTGACAGCAGGTTTGCAAAAAAAAACCGATATTTAGCCGTATTTTATAACTACTCATTTTCATGTTGAAACCAAAGTTGATTTTTTTCCTTTTGATTTTCTTTTTATCCTCCTTTGTTGGCCGTTTATATGCGCAGCCAAATTGGACCATAGACCCGTTTGGAAAAGAAAAAAAGCCAGTACAATATGAAGACAAAATCTTAGCATCGGAAAAGTCAGATAAAAAATTAACCAGGTTCAGAAAATTTGTTCAGAATACAACAACGCATTATAATTTCTATTTTAATGCAAACAATAAACTTAATGCAGTAATAGAAAGAGCAAAGTTGGCCCAAAAGGATGATTATTCTACAATGCTTTCTTTTTACCCATACTCATTAGAGAATACTTCTGCTCAAAAAACTGAATTAGATTCCGTAATCTATAAAGCTACTGGTGGTATTCTGTTACATGATCTTAGAACGGATTGGGTGGACAATATGTACCTGCTCATTGGAAAATCCTATTACTTGCAGAAAAAATTTGATTCTGCGGCATTTACATTCCAGTTTATAAATTATAATCTTTTTCCCCGGAAGAAACATGAGGATGATGATCGTATAGTAGGTACAAATGATGCATCTAATGCCGGAACAATTTCTATTGCCAATAAAGAAAAAAGAAACGTAGTACAGAAAATACTAACGCTGCCGCCCAGCCGCAATGATGCTTTGATATGGCTTATAAGAACTTTTACTGACCAGGATGCTTATGGTGATGCTGCCGGTATGATCAATATTCTTGAACACGATCCTAATTTGCCAAAAAGACTTAAAAATGATCTGGAAGAAGTAACCTCTTATTGGTTTTTTAAACAGGGGAATCTGGACAGTTCTGCTTATCATCTGGAGAAGGCATTAAGCAACGCAGATTCTAAAGAAGATAAAAGCCGGTGGGAATTTTTATTGGCGCAGATGTATGAAAAAACAAAGAATTTCGATAAGGCATCTTTATTTTATGATAACGCATCAAAACAGACTACAGATCCTGTCATGGACATATATGCCAGGCTGAATAATGCCACAATGATGAGAAATAACGGTGATTATAAAGAGATGCAAAACAGTATTGATCATCTTTTGCAAATGGCTCACAAAGACAAGTATGAAAATTACCGTGATATCATTTACTACTCTGCTGCTCAACTTGAAATGCAGAAACCAGATACCATTAAAGGCATTACAAACTATAGCAAAAGCGCAAAATATAACCTTGAAAATATCCCGTACCGCAATAAATCTTATTTTCAGTTAGCTGACATTTCGTATAATCAACACCGCTATAAAGATGCGCATAGCTTTTATGACAGTCTGGATCTCACTGAACCGCATTTTGAATTTGACTCTGCTGCTACTTCAGAAAGAAGGCAGGTACTGGCAACCCTTGTTGAAAAAATTGACGCTATTGACCGGGAAGATAGTTTACAACGCATTGCTGCAATGCCTGAGGCAGAAAGACAGACTTTTGTAAAAAAATTGGCCAAACAATACCGCAAACAAAATGGATTAAAAGAAGAAGATCGGGATTTTTCAGACAACACATTGATAACGTTTGATAACAATGGTTCAACTCCCATCGATCTTTTTAATTCACCTACAAAAGGAGACTGGTATTTTTATAATACAAGCCTTAAATCCCGTGGATATTCCGATTTTAGAGCAAAATGGGGAAAGCGGGAAAACGTAGACAATTGGAGAAGAAAAGCTGCTGGCAGTCTTTTGCCTGGCAAAGGTGGACAACCAGGTGCAGGCCTGAGTGTAGGTGGTGACCCTAACGATCCTGCTTCAGCACTAACAAGTACAACAGGCGTTGGAAGCGCAAAAATTGCTGATTCGTCTTACGAGGGTTTGATGGGAAATCTTCCTTTAACAACAGAAAAACTTGCTACAAGTAATAGAATTATAGGTACAAATCTTTTGAGTGCTGCAAAAATATTTCAAAATGAATTGCTCGATTATCAACAGGCTATAAATACTTACGAGGAATATTTGCGACGTTTTCCAGTGCCTGAAGGTGTTGCAGAAGTTTATACAAATCTTTATTATTGTTATACAAAACTAAGTGATGTTAACAGGGCGATGTATTATAAAAATATAGTAATAAATAAATATCCAGGGAGCCTCTATAGTGGAATGTTACAGCACCCTGAAACATTGGAGCCGAACAAAATCAATCCGGCTGTAACTGCACGCTATGAAAGCATTTACAATATGTTTATAGAAGGTAAGTTTGATGAAGCAATGGTTGCAAAGAAAAATGCTGACAGTGTTTATGGCAAAAATTACTGGACCCCGCAATTACTTTACATTGAAGCCATACATGATATAAAAAAGCAAAATGATAGTGATGCGATTGCTGTTTTAAAAAACCTGGAAACTTTATATCCAACATCTCCCCTTAAAGAAAAAGCTGTAACGTTAATTGATGTGTTGGGAAGAAGAAAGGAAATAGAAAATTATCTGACCAATCTTCAGATAACCAGAGCAGAAGATGATAAAATTATTGTGGCTGATGAAAGTGCTCCGGTTGTTACAAAAAAAGTAGAGGCGACAGTTGTTACAAAACCGATAGAGAAACCTGTGGTTGTTCGTCAAATAAAAGATTCAGCCATAGCTGCATTACCAACTTTTAAAAATGGAGCTTTTACTTTAGAACCTGAAAAGCCACAATATGTAGTAATGATTTTAGACAAAGTAGATGGTGTTTACATCAATGAAGCTAAAAATGCATTCAATAGATTTAACTCCGAAAGTTATTATACGCAAAGCATAAAAATAAACAGGGATGCAATAGATGCAGATAAAGTACTATTGCTCTTCTCCCCTTTTGAAGATGTGGCAGCGGCAATTAAATATTATGATAAAATAAAAAAGGCAGCATCCTCAGAAATCTCATGGTTACCTGCAGCTAAATATTCTTTTCTGATAATCTCTGATAGTAATCTGCAGCTTTTAAAAACAAATAAAGATCTGCAGGGTTATAAAAAGCTTTTAAACACCAATTTCGATAATAAATTTTAATACCTTTCTTTAAACCGGATACTCATTATGACCCGTTCTGTAAAAATATTGTGGAGCATTTTTTTCGGGGGCTTAGCCCTGGTAGTGATCATGTTTTTATGTGCTAATTATGGTGTATTTGGTAAGATGCCTTCCATAAAAGAATTAGAAAACCCTGAAGCCGATCTTGCAAGTGAGATAATAAGCAGCGATGGAGTACTAATGGGTAAATTTTATGCAGAAAACAGGAGTGAAGTGCGTTATAACGAAATTTCCCCCAATGTCATTCACGCGTTAATAGCTACAGAAGATCAGAATTTTTATGAGCACTCAGGAATTGATGCAAGGGCTGTGGCAAGGGTTGTACTCAAATTAGGAACAGATGGCGGCGGTAGCCCTATTACGCAACAGTTGGCTAAAATGATCTTAGGACAAGGAAAAGGAAATGTATTGGTTCGTGGTCTTGACAAATTGAAAGAATGGATCATTGCGGTAAAACTGGAAAGAAATTTTACTAAAGAAGAGATCATTACACTTTACCTGAATAGAGCTCCATGGGGCAATGTTTATGGCATACGAAATGCGAGCCGTACTTATTTTCAAAAAGAACCAGCAAATCTTAATATTCAGGAGGGAGCAGTATTAGTTGGCATGTTGAAAGGCTTTGTTTATAATCCTATCGGTAATCCCCGAGGTTCATTAAACAGGCGCAATACTGTTATAGACAGAATGGTTGATTGCAAGCAGCATTATCTCACTGCTGGCGAAGCAAGCACTTTAAAAGCAAAACCACTTATTACAAATTACAAATCAATTGATGAAAATATTGGTATTGCTCCTTATTACAGAAGAGTATTGATCGGTGTTC
Source organism: Ferruginibacter sp. (assembly GCA_039918155.1). GTDB lineage: Bacteria > Bacteroidota > Bacteroidia > Chitinophagales > Chitinophagaceae > Ferruginibacter. The sequence goes on along the minus strand of JBDSIB010000047.1, from coordinate 31,597 downwards.
TGAAAGAATGGTGTAAAAATAATATAAACCCTAAAACCGGAGAAGCGTATGACCTTTACCGTGATGGTCTTAAAATATATACACCTATTGATTCCAGAATGCAGAAATATGCAGAAGAATCTGTAGAGCAGCATATGCCTGTTTTGCAAAAACAATTGGATCGTTTTTTAAAGCCTAAAGGAAATAAATTATGGAATGGCCACGAGAACATAATAGAAAATGCAATAAAGTTTACAGAACGCTGGAAAACGATGAAAGACCTTGAGATCAGCGAAGCGGATATAAGAAAATCATTTACTATTCCGGTAAAAATGAAAATATTTTCATGGTCAGGAAATGAGAAGCATGAGAAGGATACAATTATGACGCCTATTGATTCTATAAAATATCATAAGCAATTATTACAAACATCATTTGCCGCAATAGACCCACGTACAGGTGAAATAAAATGTTGGGTTGGTGGCATCAATTATAGGTGGTTTAAGTACGATCACGTTTTAGCAAACAGGCAGGTAGGCTCTACTTTTAAACCATTGTTATATACTTTGGCCGTAACAGATGCAGGCTATACACCAGAAACACAGATTCCAGGTGGTCCACTTACGTTGAATGGGAAAACAATCAGCACCGGCGGTGGCACAATGGCTTATTGCCTTGCCAAGTCTTTGAATGGTGCTGCCTGGCATTTAATGGCGGTTATTGGCCCTAAACGAACTGTTGAATTTGCTCACCAATGTGGCATTAAAACAGATATTCCTAATTATCCATCTATTGCACTTGGAGCAGCGGATATTCCGCTGATACAGATGTTGCAGTCCTACACTATGTTTCCAAACAGGGGTTACAATACTGCACCGGTTTATGTAAACAGAATTGAAGATAAAGATGGAAATGTATTACATGAATTTCCCGTATCACAGAGCAAGCAGGTAATTGGTGAGGCGGATGCATATACGATGGTAAAAATGATGCAGGGAGTAATTGCATCGGGAACTGCACGCCGGATTAACAGTTATAATATTCCTGTTCAAAAGGCTGGAAAAACAGGTACTACCAATAGCCATACTGATGGCTGGTTTATCGGCTATACGCCGCAGATATTGGCTGGAACCTGGGTTGGTTGCGAAGATCCTTTTATCCCAATTTATAATAATAGCGGTGGTGCTGAAACAGCTTCGCCAAAATGGGGTATTTTTATGAGTAAAGTATACGGCGATAAAAGCCTGTCGGATTATACAACGCAAAAAGAATTTACAGTGCCTGCAGAATTGAGGAATGATCCAATATTTGCAGATACCCGTTTTAACGCTGCTGTTAACAGTGGCGATTCACTTGCGGGAGATAATGGAAACGGCGATGCAGGAGATTTTTTCCAGGATGAAACCGATGTTGAAAATAAGGCAATTGACACTGCAAAAAATTCTAAAAAAGAAGATAAAAAGGACAATAAGCCTGCAACTACTCCACCAGCTGCTATAAAGCCTGCTGATAATAAAATTCCGGCTCCAAAGCCAAAACCCAAAACCGGGAACGATTATTAAATTATTAAGCAGCAAATAAATTTGCTGCTTTTTTTGAAGAATACATTTATTATTACAAATTAGTTTACTTAATTGGATAACTTTTTTTAAGTTGCTTTTACAAGTGAGATATGTTTTTTGCAAAAAATAAAACCAAAATATTTGTGTTGACGTAGATCATTCAAACAAAAAACATTTTTAAAAATTAAAAAAAACAACATGAATAAGATTAAAAAATTTGCATTGGTAGCGATGGTATCAATGTTTGCAAATGCATCATTTGCACAAATGGAAAAAACAGTAATGGTTGGTGGCGCTGCAATGTATCCATCTAAAAATATTGTTGAAAATGCTGTTAACAGTAAAGACCATACTACATTAGTTGCTGCAGTAAAAGCTGCCGGCCTTGTAGAAACCCTTCAAAGCGCAGGCCCTTTCACCGTTTTTGCCCCTACCAATGAAGCCTTTAATTTATTACCAGCTGGCACCGTTGACAACCTTGTAAAACCTGAGAACAAAAAAACACTTACTTCAATTTTGACTTATCATGTAGTATCAGGTAAAGTATCATCTGCAGACCTTATGAAAATGATAAAAGATGGTAATGGTAAAGCAACCTTAACAACCGTGCAGGGTGGAACACTAACCGCATCGATGAAAGGTAAGAATATTATTCTTACAGATGAAAATGGCGGGAAAGCAATGATCACTATTAAAGATGTAAACCAAAGCAATGGCGTTATACATGTAATAGATCATGTAGTTACTCCTAAAATGTAAAAAGTGGGATTTGATTTTAATATGAAGGTCTTGCAATATTGCAGGACCTTTATTTTTTATTTAAAAGAGAATAAATTGCTGAATCAGTAAATGCTCCGTCATAATAATAATTTTCTTTAAAGTATCCTTCCCTTAGAAACTCATTTCTTTCAAGCAGTAATTGAGATGAAAGATTGTCAGGATTTATGTTTGCTTCAATACTGTGCAATTTCATTTTTTTAAGTCCGTATGCAATAACTGCCTTTAAAGCTTCATCCATTATTCCCATTTTCCAAAAACTATTATTTAGCGAATAACCTATCTCTGCCCTGTGATGCTCTTTTATCAAGCGCCAATAGCCAATATTCCCAATCATTTCTGCAGGTTTTTCTTTTAATGCAATAGCCCATAAAACAGCAGTATTCGCAGCCTGTTGCTCAAAAAGATCTTTTAAAAATATCTCAGATTCCGTAATATTTTTTTGTGGAGCCCTATCAAGATATTTTAGGATTTCTTTATTAGATTTTAAATAAAATAATGCAGGTGCATCTTCCATTGTAAGGCTACGCAGAAGTAATCGTTCAGTACGCATTTCAGGAAAAGGATTGAAATTATAATGTTGCATTTTTTTCCTCTTAAAAATTAAATTATTTTTTTACCCAAAATTTTCAGACTGTAAGAATTGTTATCCATGGTTGCAATGTCTTTCAAATTACCCCACTCTACAAAACCAAGGCCAGTAAACATTTTTATGCTGGCTGCATTGTGAGCAAAAATAAATCCCAGGAGAGTATCGATGTTAAGAGAACTACAATTTGTAAAGGCATATTCCAGTATTTTTTTACCAAAGCCTTCACCTCTGAATTTTTCATCAAGATAAATACTAATCTCTGCAGTACCATTATATGCCGGCCTGCCATAAAAATCCCGAAAACTTACCCAACCGATGACTTCGTTTTCATAGTTTTCAACCATCCATAAAGGTCTCCTCTCTTTAGTATGCTCTTTAAACCAATCTAGTTTATCAGCTACAGTAACAGGATTTATATCTGCAGTAACCATACGCCCTGCAATTGTTGAGTTGTAGATGGCTACTATTGCTGGCAAGTCTTCTTGTTTCGCATCCCTGAATTTCATTAACAATTTTTTTATGCAAATTCGGCATTTAATTTTTAATAAAAAAAGATAGCCAAACTATATCAATTGCTAATGAGATGTAAAAGAACCATTAATCCTTTCTTTAAGAAAATGTCCTATGTACATTTGAAAAGTTTATGAAAAAACTAATCGCATTTATTCTCATCATCTCTCACATGAATACCTCAATGTTTTTACCGCAGGTACCTGAAGATGACCAGTATGATGCGAACGGCCATCAACTGGACGATATAAACAGTGTGGTTGAATTTGTGCTGGTGAAAGCCGGCGTAGATAAAACTGCCGATGATGAAGATGATGATACCGGCCAGAATTTTCACATGGTAAAAGTGGTCGATAATTATTTTCAACCTGTTTTTTGTGAGATCAATAATAAAGATTCTACTAACGAAAATATTAAAAAGCACTTCCCGGAATATAAAATGGGCTGTATGATTAATATTTCACCAGAGATCATTACTCCTCCGCCAGATATTTCTTAAAGACTCTTACTTTTTACTAACCCATTTTTTTTGCCGTTAGCTTATTTAGGTATGCCTGGCATTTACCCACATAAAATTATTTTTATGAAATACAATTCAGCAAAGCTGCTATGCTTTGCAGGGTCGCTGATATTTGGTGCTTCAAATACTTTGGAGGCGCAGGATACATTGCATATTACCCTGTCGCAGGCAGAACAGAAACTTTCTGAAAAAAATCTTTCTCTGCTTGCGCAGAAATATAATATTGATATAGCAAGAGCAAATGTATTGCAGGCAAAACTATATCACAATCCTAATATCAGCCTTACCGGTGCAGTCTATAACCACACTAATAATAAAATTTTTGATGTTGGCAACCAGGGAGAATACGCAATAAATATTCAGCAGTTGCTTATGCTTGCAGGTAAACGAAACAAGCAGATAAAGCTTGTAGAAACAAGTACAACAATGAGTGAGAATAGTTTCTACGACCTGTTAAGAACATTGAAGTATTCTTTACGAAGTACATTTTACCAGGTGTATTATCTGCAACAATCTGTACGCAGTTACCAGGTAGAAATAGATTCATTGCAAAGATTGACTACAGCTTATGAAACACTACAGGAAAAAGGTGTGGTTACTTTAAAAGATGCTGTGCGGATAAAATCGCTATTCTACTCTTTAAAAGCAGATCAATCAACCTTACAAAATAGTATTAATGATCTGGAAGCAGATATGCAGATATTGCTACAAAGTAACGGCACTTATTTTTTCCCTGATGCAGGAGATAGGGAAAGCCTAACAGAAAATATCAAAAAGCTTAACCTGCAACAGCTTACCGATACAGCTTACGCAAACCGATATGATCTCAAACTCTCAGCAAATGATATTTTATACAGTCAGCAGAATTATACGTATCAAAAAGCATTGGCAGTGCCAGACCTCACTGTGGGCGCATCTTTTGATAAAAATGGAAGCTATATAAACAATGCCAATTTTTTAACGGTTGCCATGGATCTTCCATTTTTTAACCGTAACCAGGGAAATATAAAAGCTGCAAAAATTACAATTGATCAAAGCCAAATAGCATTTAAACAAGAACAGCAAACTGTGCAGAATGATGTGTATAGGGCTTATTCGAAATTGCTGAACAGTAACAAACTTTTAGAATCAATTGACACTTCTTTCCAAAATAAGTTTGAGAAATTACTCGGCGGAGTTACTGAAAATTTTGAGAAAAAAAATATAAGCCTTATTGACTTCACAGATTTCTACGAATCTTATAAAGACAATATTGTTCAGTTCAATAATCTGCAAAATGATAGAATGCAGGCATTGGAATCGCTCGGCTTCGCTATCGGCAAACCCTTATTCACCAATTAATTTATTAAAGATGAGAACCTTAAAAATATGTTTAGCTGTAGCCTCCCTTGTATTTTCAATATTCAGTTGTAAAGAAAAAGTAAAAGATGATGATGACGCAAAAAAACAATTTTGCCTTACAGATACTATGCGGCAAAAAATTGGAATTGATACAGTAAAAAATGAAACCGTTAAAAACGTTATTTCACTGTCGGGTAAAATTGAAGCAGATGAGGATAAATGGGTAAAAGTTTATCCAGTTGTGGGCGGTACTGTAGAGCAAATGAAAGTGCAATTAGGCGATTATGTTACTAAAGGACAAACGCTTGCCATAATACATAGCAGTGAAATTGCAGATTATCAGGGGCAGTCATCGTATGCTGATGCTAATTTAAAAGTTGCATATAAAAATTTACAATCAACAAAAGAAATGTATAAGTCAGGTTTGACTACTGATAAAGATGTTGTGTCTGCCCAAAGTGATGTAGATAAAGCAAAAGCAGATCTGGAACGGATACATGAGACCACTTCTGTTTACGGAGCTAAAGGGAAAGCAATGCAGGTAATAACTGCACCCGTATCCGGGTATATTATTGAAAAAAATGTAACCGACAATATGCAGTTCAGGGTTGATGGTAGCCAGCCTTTTTTCACCATTGCAAACCTTGATGATGTATGGGTGATAGCTAATGTTTTTGAAAGTGATATTGCGAAAGTGAAGGTTGGTTATGATGCAGATATAAAAGTGATCGCATACGCCGATAAAGTTTTTACAGGAAAAATAGACCGCATTTTTTCAATTCTTGATCCACAAAGCAGGGTAATGAAAGTAAGAATTAAAATACCCAATAAAGATAATTTGCTTAAGCCCGAAATGTTTGCACAGATAAATATTAAGTATGATGATGGAACTGATAAAATGCAGGCTATCCCTGCATCTGCTGTAATTTTTGATAAGAATAAAAATTACGTAATGGTGTATCATGATACATGCAATATCGAAACGAGAGAGATAGAACCAGGACAAACGATCGGTAACACAACTTATCTCTCCGGCGGATTAAAGGAAGGGGAGAAGATCATTACTCATTACCAGCTCCTTATTTACAATGCACTGAATGATTGATGAAAAGTTCAACACAGTTTAATTGCTGAAAGAAGCTTTTAATCATTAAAAAATACTTGTTCAGTTCCTGTTAATAATTGGAATAAAACGCATTCATTATGAATAAATTTATCTCGGGCATAGTAACCTTTTCTTTAAAGAACAGGTTCTTCATATTTTTTTTGACGCTCCTTATCATTATTGCAGGCATTTGGAGTTTTATAAATACACCGCTGGAAGCATTTCCGGATGTAACCAATACACAAATAATAATTGTAACACAATGGAACGGCCGAAGTGCTGAAGAGGTAGAACGGTTTGTAACAGTACCTATAGAGGTTGCTATGAATTCTGTGCAGAAAAAAGTAAATCTTCGTTCCATTTCGATGTTTGGCTTATCTGTTACCAAAATTATTTTTGATGATGGAGTAGAAGATTTTTTTGCCAGGCAACAGGTTAATAATCTCCTGCAGGGCATCAGTCTCCCTGAAGGTGTACAACCAGATGTGCAGCCACCTGTGGGGCCAACCGGTGAAATATTCCGTTACACCTTGCAATCAAAAAATAAAAATTCGGTGGATTTAAACACCATACAGAATTGGGTAATAGACCGCCAACTGAGAAGTATTCCCGGTGTAGCGGATCTCACCGTTTTTGGTGGTGCAGAAAGAACTTATGAAATTACTGTAGATCCGGTTATGCTTGCCCGTTATGACATTACACCATTGGAAGTTTATACAGCCGTTTCAAAAAGCAATATAAATGTAGGCGGTGATGTAATAGAAAAAAACGGACAGGCTTATGTTGTTCGTGGCATTGGTTTGCTGGATAATATTCACGATATAGAAAATATTATTGTAGATAATATTAATGGCACACCCATTCTTGTAAAAAATGTTGCCACGGTTTCTCCCAGCCATGTACCAAGAGTTGGTCAGGCAGGCCTGAACGGAAATGATGATGTTGTGGAAGGAATTGTTGTAATGCGGAAAGGAGAAAATCCACGGGCCGTTCTCTCACTCATCAAAGCAAAAGTGAAAGAACTAAATGATAAAATTTTACCATCGGATGTAAAAATAGTAACTTTTTATGACCGTGATAACCTGATGGATTTTTGTACCGATACCATTGCACACAATTTAGTAGAAGGTATTTTACTGGTAACGCTTATCGTATTTATTTTCATGTTCGATTGGCGTACAACCGTAATTGTTTCTATCATTATTCCGTTGGCCTTATTATTTGCATTTATCTGCCTTAAGTTAAAGGGGATGACGGCAAACCTTCTATCCATGGGCGCTATAGACTTCGGGATCATTATTGATGGCGCTGTAGTAATGGTAGAAGGGCTGTTTGTACTACTTGCTTTAAAGGCACATGAAGTGAGTATGGAGAAGTATAATAAAATGGCCAAGCTTAGCATGATCCGTAAAACCGGTAGTGGCTTGGCAAAGGCAATTTTCTTTTCTAAAGTCATTATCATCACAAGTCTTATTCCCATTTTTGCTTTTGAAAAAGTCGAAGGTAAAATGTTCTCTCCACTTGCATGGACGTTGAGCTTCGCATTACTCGGCGCATTATTATTTACGCTAACATTAGTACCGGTACTCGGCAGTATTTTGCTGCGCAAAAATGCAAGAGAAAGAAATAATCCGTTCGTCAATTTCTTTAATCGTATTGTAATACGTGGATTGAATTTTACAATGGCTAATAAAAAATTAAGTCTGTCAGTAGCTTTTGCAGTTATGGCAATTACATTTTTCTCCTTTAAATTTTTAGGCAGTGAATTTTTACCAGAGCTCAATGAAGGTGCTTTGTGGGTAGAAGCGGAATTGCCCATGAGTACTTCTCTTACAGAAACAGTAAAATTTTGCAGCCATTTCCGTAAAATTCTTAACAGCTTTGATGAAGTGAATGGTGTGCTTTCGCAAACTGGTAGAAGTAATGACGGCACTGATCCATCAGGTTTTTATTATGTACAGTGCCAGGTAAATCTTAAGCCGGAAAAAGAATGGAAACGGCACATCACTAAAGAACAGTTAATAGATGAAATGGACAAAAAATTAAAACAATATCCAGGCATTGTTTATAATTATTCGCAACCTATTATTGATAATGTAGAGGAAGCCATAGCCGGTATCAACGCAGATCTTGCTGTAAAAATTTACGGCGATGATATGGATAAATTAGATAAGCTGGCAGATAGTGTGCAGCAAATACTAGGGACTGTGAGGGGTGTAAAAGATTTAGGCGTCATGAGAAACCTTGGCCAGCCGGAGATGAGCGTAATTTTTGATGAACAGAAAATGGCGATGTATGGCATTACCACTTCCGATGCAAACTCTGTGGTGGAGATGGCTATCGGCGGCAAATCCGCTTCCACTTTTTACCAGCAGGAAAGAAAATTTGATATCCGCCTACGCTATCCCGAGCCTTATCGAAATACGGAAGATGCCATCGGAAATTTAATGGTGCCGACTATTCACGGCTCTAAAGTTCCATTGAAAGAAATCGCAACGATTAAAACACTTACCGGGCCGGCATTTATTTACCGTGATAAAAATACACGGTTCATAGCTGTAAAATTTTCTGTAAGAGAAAGAGATCTTGGTAGCACCATTGCAGAAGCGCAGCAAAAAGTAAATAGTAAAATACAATTAGGAAAAAGCTACAGCATGGAGTGGGCAGGCGAATTTGAGAACCAGGTAAGAGCACAGGCAAAATTAGCGCAGGTGGTTCCCATTGTTATTATAATGATCTTTATTTTACTTTTTATAAGTTTTGGAAATGGCCTCGATGCAGGGCTTGTATTAATAAATGTACCTTTCGCCATTATGGGCGGCATCCTTGCACTGCACGCCACAGGTACAGTTTTCAGCATTTCAGCCGGCATTGGTTTTATCGCATTATTTGGTATCTGTATTCAGAATGGTGTTATTCTTGTTTCTGTTTTCAAACAAAATCTTCATCAAAAAATACCGCTGGTGCAAGCCGTAAAACAAGGCGTCCATTCACGCATTCGACCGGTTATCATGACGGCTCTAATGGCTGCAATCGGTCTTATGCCAGCCGCAGTTTCCACCGGCATCGGCAGCGAAACACAAAAGCCTTTAGCCATTGTCGTTATCGGCGGCCTTATCAGTTCCACCATTTTAACCTTGCTCATTTTTCCGCTCATTGTAGAATTATTGTATCGACGTTCGCACCGCAAACCAAAAAACGAACAGGTATCCCTTATGTAGCTCTCTATGATTTTTCAGAAGCTCAACAAACTTTATCAATCAACATTAGTCCTGCTATCCGCCACTACTCCCTGCAAATGCCGGGGCCGTAGTGGCCGGATACTTATCTGCCCGTTAGGTTGGTCAGGGCAAAAAAAACCGCAATACGTTTTCATATAAGCATCTACAGCGCAAATCTTTTTTAACCATTTACAATGACAAATGACAATTGACCAATGACTATAACCATAAATTATCTGCCATAAACAATGAACTTGCGTTCTACAGTTAAGCCTTTCCTAAAAGTTCGCATCATCTTATTGCCAAATAGCGCTTTGTTATTATCTTGCCACCCTAACAAATTATCGCATAGATGAAGAATTTATCCATTATTTTAAATATTGTATTAATACTGGCAGTAGGATTTTTATATTATCATGTCTACAACGAACATAAAGAAACCAACAAAACTGAAAAACCAAACCAGGTTTCAATGATAACTGCCGGCAATACCAGCCATGCGCCAATAGCCTATGTAGAGTTAGACTCACTGAATGATAAAATAACTTATATAAAAGATAAACGTAAAGAACTGGAAGGGGAGCAAAAAAGCATAGAAAGCGATTGGCAGAACAGTTATCGTGGGTTAGAAAATCAGAAAAACCAATTTCTTAAAAGAGGTTCGTCCATTACACAGGAAGAAGCAGAAAAATTTCAAAACCAATTATTACAACAGCAGCAGCAGGTAGATGGTAAAAAACAGGCTCTTACCCAAAAGCTTAATGAGAAGAGTTATAAGTTCATGGACGATATTCAGAAAAAATTAAAAGATTTTTTAGCCGATTATAACAAATCGCATAATTATATGTACATCCTTACAACCGGCACCGGCCTTGATTATATGGTATATAAAGATTCAACACTTAATATTACCGCTGATGTAGTAAAAGGTATGAATGAAAAAATGAAACAAAAAGACAACTGATAATTTAAACAGAATTATTTATCTTGATACCCGGTCTCCACAGACCGGGATTTTTTTTACTACTTTTTTTAAAAACATATTTGCTTATGAGCGATACTACACAAACATTTAAGCCATCGTTAGGTTTACTAGATGCCACTATGATTGTTGCCGGATCTATGATAGGATCTGGTATTTTTATAGTAAGTGCCGATATTACACGCCATGTTGGAAGTGCCGGTTGGCTCATTGCAGTTTGGTTGATCACTGGTTTTATGACGTTGACTGCAGCCCTTAGTTATGGGGAGCTCAGCGCTATGTATCCAAAAGCCGGCGGCCAATATGTATATTTAAAAGAAGCTTTTAATCCGCTTGCAGGCTTTTTATATGGCTGGAGTTTTTTTGCAGTTATACAAACTGCAACAATTGCCGCAGTCGGTGTAGCATTTTCAAAATTCGCCGGCTATTTTATTCCGGCCCTCGAATTAAATGATGCAAATATCTTAGTCCACATCGGTTCCATAAACATTTATCCGGCACAGCTCGTCTCTATAGCCCTTATCGCTTTTCTCACCTACATTAATACAAAGGGAATCAAAGGCGGTAAAATGATACAGACAACTTTTACCGTTATAAAATTATTATCACTTTTTGGATTAATATTATTTGGCTTTCTGCTTGCAGCAAAATCAGAAATATGGCATGCAAACTGGACGGATGCCTGGGCTATGAAAGAGCGTGGAGCAGATGGTACTGTAATTGGTGGCGTTGCCGGAAGTGCAATACTGGGCGCTATTGCAGCCTCTATGGTTGGCTCCATTTTTAGTAGCGATGCCTGGAACAATGTAACTTTTATTGCAGGTGAAGTTAGAAATCCGAAACGTAATATTGGTCTTGCGCTCTTTTTTGGAACCATGATCGTAACACTAATTTATGTTACGGTAAATATCATGTACATAAGCATTCTGCCTATGCAGGATATTGCATCTGCAGCGCAGGATCGTGTAGCCGTTACCGCAAGTACACAAATATTCGGCAATATTGGTGCGTATGTAATTGCAGTAATGATTATGATCTCCACTTTTGGTTGCAACAACGGCCTTATACTTGCCGGCGCAAGAGTTTACTACACCATGGCAAAAGATGGTTTATTCTTTAAGAAAACAGGCACACTTAATAAACATGAAGTGCCGGAGTTTGCTTTGTGGATACAATGCCTGGTAGCTTCTGGACTTTGTCTTAGCGGCAAATACGGCGATCTGCTGGACATGATCTCTTTTGTGGTAGTAATGTTTTATGCACTTACTATTATTGGTATTTTCATTTTACGTAAAAAAAGGCCAGATATAGAAAGACCTTACAAAGCTTTCGGTTACCCGGTTTTACCTGCTATTTATATTTTAATGGCGTTAGCATTTTGTATTTTGTTGATTTATTATAAGCCAACTTATGCAGGTTGGGGCTTGGCAATTGTATTGGCAGGGATTCCTTTATATTATATTGCGGTAGCCAGCAGAAAACGAGTTTAATATCTTTAATGGCTGTTTAAATAATTGAATTCCTTATTGCAATTTGCAGCAATGCAAGTGTAATAAGGAATTTTTAGAAAATAAACTTCAGATACAAAACGGAACAATGTATATCCCAAAAATAAATTTGGCAACAGACAGAGAGGAAATAATTTCTTTTATGAAACAATTTAGTTTTGCTACAATTGTTACATCAAAAAACAATACACCCATTGCAACACATTTACCATTTCTTGTTTCTATCAAAGATGACAATATAGTTCTGGTCTCACATTTTGCGAAAGCAAATGAGCAATGGAAGGATATTGAGAATAATAATATTCTTGTAATTTTTAGTGAACCACATGCTTATATTTCTCCAAAACATTATGATAAAGACCTAAATGTTCCAACCTGGAATTATATCTCTATTCATGCTTACGGGCAAGGAAAACTAATTACAGAATCTGAGAAAGTTTTTAAAGTATTAGAAAAGACAATTGACAACTACGAAATTTCATATAAGCAGCAATGGAACGGATTCCCCGCAGAATACAAATTGAAATTGCTGAACGGAATTGTAGCTTTTGAAATTATTATAAATGATTTGCAAGCAAAGAAAAAATTAAGCCAAAACCGAACAGAGACAGAAAAGCAAAAGATCATTGATACATTATCTATAAGCAGTGACTCAAATGAGCAATTAATTGCAGACTATATGAAAAAACATCAACCTGTAAATAAAACTGCTGCTAACAGGTAATCCTTTTCAATATTTATTACAGCGAATATTTTCTCCCAATTTGCAACTATTAAAAGAATCTCTTAAATCTTTAACAGACTTTCAAACAAGTGCTCAAAATCTTCGACGCCATTTCCCGGTAAATTAAATATTTTTGTTCCCTCAATTATTATACAATCATGCAACCAATCTCACTAGTTATACACGGCGGCGCCGGTACTATTTTAAAAGAAGATATGACACCGGAACTTGAAGCAGCTTACATCAAAGGCCTTGATGCAGCGCTTAAAGCGGGCTATGCAGTTTTAGAACAGGATGGCACAGCGGCACATGCCGTCAAAGCTGCCATCGTTATTTTAGAAGATAATTTATTGTTCAATGCAGGCCGTGGTTCTGTCTTCACAAAAAAAGGCGTACAGGAAATGGATGCCGCCATTATGGATGGTAAAACCCTGAATGCCGGATCTGTAGCGGGTATACGCAATGTACGCAACCCGATAGAATTGGCAGAAGAAGTAATGAATAACAGCAATCATGTTTTTTTAAGTGGAAAAGGCGCCAACGATTTTGCAATAAAACAAGGTATCAAATTAGAACCCGATGAATATTTTTTCTCCCAATTTCGGTACGATCAGTGGAAGCAGCTTCGTGACAGCGACAACTATTCTTTAGATCATACACACCAGGGACTGGAAGAATTAATGAAAGATAAAAAATTCGGAACCGTAGGTGCCGCAGCCTGCGATGCTTTTGGAAATATTGCAGCCGCAACAAGTACCGGCGGCATGACGAATAAAAAATATGGCCGCATCGGCGACAGCCCGCTGATTGGTGCCGGCACTTATGCAAATAATAAAACCTGCGCCATCAGTTGCACCGGCCATGGCGAACCATTTATAAGAGCCGTAGCAGCCCATGACGTAAGCTGCCTGATGGAATACAAAGGCATGACGCTTCAGGAAGCAATGAACGAAGTAGTAAATGTAAAATTACTTGCTATGGATGGCGAAGGTGGTATGATAGGCGTGGATGCAAAAGGAAATATTTCAATGATATTTAATAGCGCCGGAATGTACCGTGCCATGCAGAATAGTGCTGGAGAACATTATATTGGTATTTATAAAGATTAATTTTATTTTTTTAACCAGCATTTGCTCATTATTCAGCATCGTTGTGTCACTCACTTGTACAGCAGTGCAAAAATCAGCACGAGGTTTATAACGCTCCATCTTCTTTTATTTATTTGTATTTAATATTAAAATTAATTTCAGCTCCGCTTCAATTTATTATTTTTGTTTCATGAAAAAATTTGTGGTTATAGTAGCAGGTGGCAGTGGCACCCGCATGGGAAGCAGTGTTCCTAAACAGTTTCTTTTACTAAAAGGCAAGCCGGTATTGTATTACAGCATCAAAGCATTTTTAGATGCATATGATGATATCCAGGTAATTCTTGTACTACCGGAAGAATATATTGCCAGCGGACAGGAAGTTATTGATGCGTTTTTTGACTACAGTCGTATAAAAATTACCATTGGTGGTCGTACCCGTTTTCATTCTGTACAAAATGGTTTAAAATTGATAGAGGAAGAAAGCATCATATATGTTCACGATGCAGTAAGATGTTTATTAACAGATGCATTGATAAAAAGGTGCAACGATGCCGTATTGGAATTTGGTTCTGCCATTCCTGTTATTGACTGCAAAGACAGCATCCGCTTACTTACCGAAAATGGAAATGAAGCACTGGAAAGAAACAAAGTAAAGCTGGTTCAAACGCCGCAATGCTTTCACAGCAAAATTTTATTGCCCGCTTTTAATATTGATTACAAAGATAAATTTACCGATGAAGCAACCGTGGTAGAAGCTTTCGGGCTTACCGTGCATTTGGTTGCAGGCGAAGAAAATAATATTAAGATCACAAATCCGTTTGATCTGGAATTAGCAGAAAAGTTTATTGACGATTCATCCGGGATCATATCAGAATAAGAGATTTTTAAAAATGAAGGAAAGTATAAAGGACATATTAAAGCAATTAAATTTATATCATCCGCTTCAGTCATTTTACCGTAATACAATATTTAAAATACGTTTAGCAAAAAGCCGCACTGCTTACAAAAAGTATGAAGGCGCCGGTTATACATGCAATGTCTGTGGAAAAAACTATCAAAAATTTGTTCCTGAATATGCTGCTGCAGTTAATAAAAATGCTTTAGAAAAAAATAATGTTATTGCGGGCTATGGAGAAAACGTCTATTGCCCTAATTGCTTTTCATCTGCAAGAGAAAGATTGGTGATAGCATATTTAAAAAAGTATATTGACATTTCGGATAAGAAAATTCTTCATCTTTCACCGGAAAATAATATTTATAATTTCCTAAAACAAAATGCAACGGTAGTTACAGCTGATCTTTTGCCCGGCTTCTATAAGTCAGTTGATAGAACAATTCAGCACGAGGATGCAACCATTTTAAGTTTTGCAGACAATAGCTTTGACATAGTTATTGCCAATCATATTCTGGAACATATACCGGATGATAAAATGGCAATGAAAGAAATTCTCAGGGTGCTGAAACCCATTGGTAAAGCTATTTTACAAGTTCCATATTCCTCAACACTTTCTGCTACAATTGAAGATCCTTTCATCCATGATGAAAAAAAACAGTCAGAAATGTTTGGACAGAAAGACCATGTGCGTATCTACGCATTAAAAGATTACATAAAACGATTAGAACAAACAGGCTTCCATGTCGACACTTTATCAGGGAAAGAAATTGGCGGTATTGCTGAAACCTCTTTTCAGCCAGGAGAAGTTTTTTTTAAAATAACAAAACCTGCTAGGGTTTAAGCTTTTTAATAACTGCGGGTAGGTTATTGATCTTTATCTGTAAATAATTTTCGTTTAAGGGATTCAATTTTTCATAAAAATCTGCGATTCCTTTTTTATCTGAGCCTTCCATATCCAGTATTAATTGCTGGCCAGCAAATTCTTCTATTATTTTATCGTATAAAAAATAATTGGCTTCTAATTTTTTACCTTTTTCAGTAATGCAGGAAATTATATTATACAAACGACCAGCTTCTTTTAATAAAATTACTACTGCCAGTAAATTTTCATCAACTGAAAATACCTGGCGCATAACCAGTTTGTTTTCATTATTAAATGTTTTACAAACTTTGATCAGGCCTTTAAAATCTTTGTCAGTCGCAGAACCTAGTTTTTTAAAATAATATTCTTTATACATTTCTATTGCAGAAGTATAATCCTGAGAAGTGGAATATTGTAAATTGAATTTTTTTATTCTTCGTAAACTTTTAGTGAAATTGGGCAGGTAACTTTTGTGAAGAGCTTCGTAGTTTTTCTTAAGCGGAACAATAAAATTTACTTTTTCTTTTTTCTGACAATCAAGCGTAGCGGCCATTTGCATGTTGGCATGGCTTAAAGCAATTTCAGCAAACCTGAAATGCTTTTCAAGCTGAATAAAAAATTCTTTAAAAATATTTTTGGTAAGTCTGCCGCAAAAATAAATACCTCCTTGTTGTATAAAGGTCGGTTGATATAAATATTTAATGGCCCATTTTTTTTTCCAGGTAAGTGGCATAACGGCTTCGTAATCGTTCAACACAAGCCCATCCCAGTTTGCAGCCATACAATCAAGGAAAAATGACAAAGAGTATAATGAAGAGTTTTCAGCTGACCTTACACAAGCGTCCCATTTTACTTTATCAATATCTTTATATCGTATGTATTCAACAGCCAAGTTTATAAACCAATTTGAGTAACTAATTTTTTGAAAGAAATGTTCTGAACATCAATACTGAAAGTAATATTTTTCAAAAATCTTTTCTCGGTAATGACAGACTTGAAATAATTATCATACACTTTACTGTAAAATATTGGAACATAAATATTAAGTACGTTATCAAATAAAGATAACTGTACACCGGCATCGTACAATAATTTACCGGTAGGTGGATTTAGTTTCCAGGGTTCAGAATATGTTCCAAAATCTGCGAATACTTTTAGTGGTAATTTAAAAGGCAGCAATGCCAGCGGATTTATTTGCTTTGGAATATCGCTTGTAAAGTTTACTGCAGTTAACCAGTCGTCTGTCTTACCAATTTTATTATTTAAAAAATCAGTGTGCACTTTAAACGCACCGTCTCTTATCATTATCTGTTGTGAAGAGAAACCATCAAACTCATTCCTGCCAACAAAATAATTACTGTAAGTATAATCTTCATAACCTTTTGGCCCACTCATATTCAAATGATAAGCATCTGTTTCAAACTGCTTCACAAATGTTTTATCGCCGAGATAAAAGAATTTTCCGGCAAATACTCTAACATTCAATCCGCCGGCTTTTGGATAATTAAAATAGTAATTGCCGGTAAACGCTGCTCTTGCAAAACCCTTTCCTTGCTCTAACTGCAATGCAGCATTGTAAGGGTATAGCACACGGTCATTATCCAAAACAAAACGCAATTGATTTACATATCGATGTTTGACAGGATAAGTGATCACATCAATATGTTGTACCGTATCAGTTGTAAATAATAAAGAAGTTTCATTTATAAAAAAGGTTTTCCATTGTATGTATTTTGTAACACTGCTTCGTGGGTCCTTATTTGCAAAAGTATATTTTAGAGAAGGAGTGATCTTATTAAAAGGCATGTAATTTATTTTGCCCGTAGAGTCTGTATAAGAATCAGTAGTAAATTTTTCTCCGGCTAAAGCAAGCTCAAATTTTTGTCCATTATTTCCGGGATAAAACGTATAACCTACTCTGCCAATTCCATTTAATTCTTTAGAGCCAGTTGCATATAAAGGAGCTGCAAAAAATTGAAATTTAGTTGGCGGAAGGCTGTAGTTATGAATAAATACACCCAGCATTAATTTATCATAATAATTAACTCCGATTGCGGGTGCTACCGAAATATAATTGTACTTGTCAGTTTCTTTAAAATTGAAGAAAGAAGCAAGCTTCAGGCTTTTATGTTGAGGTTTTTCAACATCACCTTTTTTATTCAGCAATGCAAACGCTTCATTTAAATTTTGGCCACTTACTTCTTCAGCAGTTGCTTTAAAATCTTCAGGATATGGATGTTTAAATTTCCAGCGATCGTAATAAGTCTGCATTACTTTATCAAATGTTTCCTTACCAAGTTTGTCTTCCAGCATCTTCATCCATTCACCTGTTTTTTCATAAGCCACAAGCCCATAATTTAACTTTGAAAATTTTTCAGAAGAAGTATTTATTGGTTGATCTTTTTGAATGGCAATCATTGTTTGTAATACCATTTTTTCAGGATAAGCCGGAAATCTATCGTTCAGAAATTTCTCTTTTGGCATAAACATACTTCCGGCTTTTGCATCATAAAATGCGGCTGCATATCGCCTGTCATAATAAGTATTCATTCCTTCATCCATCCACGGAAATTGCCTTTCATTTGTTGCCAAGGCTTCGCAAAACCAGTTATGCCCAACTTCATGATTGATCACTCTTTCAAGCCCTGCAGCAGAGCCGCCGGACTTCAATACTGTAATGGTAGGATACTCCATGCCACCCGTTGTTTTAGCGGAATTTTCAACCACACTTATTACGTCGTATGGATATTCACCAATCCATTTATCTTTTGTACGGATGCTGTTCTTTACATCATTTATACTATTATTCCATATCCCTTTTTCATCTGCAAAGTGAAAAACGTTTATGCGGACAACCTTTCCCGGTAGTTGCATAGTATCCTGCTTTACAATAAAATCTTTATCTGCAAACCAGGCAAAGTCATGCACATTTGATTGATAGAATTCTAAAATTTTTGTATTGCCATTCTTTGTTTCTTTTTGAAGGTTACCTGTTGCTGCTACAATATAACCTGCAGGCATAGTAACAGAAACAGAATAGTTTCCTAATTCGCTGTAAAATTCCCCTTGGTCAAGGTAAGGCATTTCGTGCCAGCCTTTTTTATCATATACTGCCGGCTTAGGATACCATTGTGTAAGCTGGTAAGAATTATCAACATGACCACCACGGGAAAAATTATAAGGCAACTTTACATGAAAAGCTGTTTCAATGTCAATTTTATTTCCAGGTACAAGAGGAGTGGGCAACAGCAATTTAACTATATCCTGGTGTTCTGGATGATCTTCCAGCCCGGCAGGAATATTATCTACTTTAAAATTTAATCGGTTTATGTAACCTCTATCTTTTTCATCACTAAAATAGAAATCTGTTCTTCCGTTTTCAAGAAGCTGATCACTAAAGGCAGTACGATCATTTTTATAAGCATTTGGCCATAAATGGATCCAGATAAAATTTAATGTGTCTGGGGAATTATTTTGATACTGCATTTGTATAAACCCATCGAGTGTATTATCTGCATCATTCAGCGTCGCCTGAATTTTATAATTGACCTGTTGTTGCCAATATCCGTTAGACTGGCAAAACGCAACTGAGAAAAAGAAACATGAAAGTATCAGCAGTAATAGTTTTTTCAAAACAAAAGTGTTTAACCAAAAATAACGAATATAAAGTTTCGGTTTGGCTGAAAATTATTTTCCTTTTCCAGCCATTATTATTCGTATTGTATGAAACATGATCTTAAAATCAAGAGAAAGAGAAACATTTTCAATATAGAGGAGATCAAACGGCATGCGTTCAAGCATTTCGTCAATGGTCGAAGCATAACCAAATTGAACCATTCCCCAGCTTGTAAGGCCCGGTTTTACTTTAAAAAGGTATTTGTATTCAGGCTGTAAAGCGATTAATTGATCTATATAAAATTTCCTTTCAGGTCTTGGCCCGACGAGGCTCATTTCACCTTTTAAAATATTCCATAGTTGTGGCAATTCATCTAGTCTCCATTTACGCATTATTTTTCCCCATTTTGTTATGCGCTCATCATCTTCAGTGCTGAGTTGTGGACCATTTTTTTCTGCATCTACGTACATAGATCTTAATTTGTACATCATAAAAGGCTTGCCTTTGTATCCAATTCTTTCCTGTAAAAAAAACAATGATCCCGGCGATGAAAACTTAACACGAATAATGGCATATAAAAATAATGGCGATAATATGACCATTGAAATAACTACTATCAAAATATCAATAAATCGTTTTACATTCTGTTGCCATAAAGGAAGTAAGCCTGAATGAATATCTATCAAAGGAATGCCCATTACATTATTTGTTTGCAGGGCACCACTTACGATATCAAGTGTGTCAGGTGTAATTTTGATGTTTACCTGCCTATTGCTAAGTATCAGCAAAATCCTGTTTATAAGATCCCTTTCCCTTTTTTCAACGGCAATAATTATTTCTTCTACATTATTTTCTCTTATTACCTGCGGTAGATCTTCAATATCATAAAACTGCGACACCTTTGCAGGTAAAGGATTTTCACTGTCACCATTTGTGTTGATAAAGCCAATAATATTAAACCCAGATGCATCATTTACCCTATTTACACCAGAGTAGAACTCTTGCAATTTTTGAGAAGAGCCAATAAATAATGTATTAAAAAACACTTTTTTATTAAGCAATTGCTTTTTTACAATACTTAAAAAAAATAATCTTACTGTGATGGTTAATATAACCATTGGGATTAAAAGACACAAAAATTCTACATAGTATCTTCTGTTATCAGTTAGCGGATTTTTTAAAATAAAAAAGAATAATAGAAAAATACAACCTATAATACTTATGGCAAACGTATTTAGTATTTCACCCCATCTTGATTTTTGGTAAAGTGAATTATAAGTACCGCTTATAAAGTGCAGGATCATCCAACCTACTGTGTAAAGCATTAAGCCGAGATAAAATCCTGAAGGCATTGAAAAATCATAATCATAGATCTTTGTGCGCAGGTAGTAAAAGCATAGCCATGTAAATATGGCTATTAGCAGGTCTGAAACAATATACAGGCTTATATGTATGCGTGGTTGTTTCACAAATAAATACACATTATATGCGCATATAAAATTTTAATGTTGAGAAGTATTAATTTTTTCCAGAATTTTATGAGCTACTTCCATAGCGCAGAAACCATCCATAACAGTTACAGGTGTTTCACTATTATTTGCAATCGCATCTCTAAAACTTTCCAGTTCCATTTTTATCGCATTCACATCTTCTACAGCCGGGCTTGCAATAGCAATTGTTTTTTTACCATGGTTGGTGTCAATATCAAACGTAAAAACATTTTTATCACCGGGCTCATTTAGTTTTATAATTTCTGTTTTTTTGTCAAGAAAATCTATTCCAATGTATGCGTCTTTTTGAAAAATCCGCATCTTTCGCATTTTTTTCATAGAGATCCGGCTGCTTGTAAGATTGGCAACACACCCATTATCAAATTCTATTCTCACATTTGCAATATCAGGCGTATCACTCATTACTGCCACACCGTTTGCAGAAATATAATTTACATTGCTCTTTACCAAATTTAGAATAATATCAATATCATGTATCATCAGATCCAGTATAACACTTACATCTGTACCTCTTGGATTAAATTGTGCAAGCCGATGCACTTCTATGAACATTGGCTGCAGCGTATAATTTTTTAACGATAAAAAAGCAGGATTAAACCGCTCCACATGCCCCACCTGGAATTTTACATTTGATTCTTTAGCCAACTTTACTAAAGTTCTGGCTTCATCCATTGTATTTGCCAATGGCTTTTCTACAAATACATGTTTCCCTTTTCTTAAGGCAAGTGAGCAAAGATCAAAATGGTAAATAGTGGGAGCTACGATATCGACTGCATCTGACGCATCTATCAATTCTTCTGCAGAAATGTAGCGCTTGAGAGCATATTTTTCTTCTACAGTTTTGGCGTTGGTATCATCCGGGTCATAAAAACCTACCAGGAAAACGTCTTCAATTTCCTTCCAGTTATTTAAATGAAATTTTCCAAGGTGACCAACCCCCAATACGCCTATTCTTAACATACTAGTTTTCTTTAGTTTTTATTTCAGCTATTCCTGTACTCCAACATGTTGTATGGTTTCAGGGAACTGATCTCCTTCTTCCCAAAAGCCCATCTTTCCAAATTTTTCAATCCGCTTATCAATTCTTTCCTGCACACTCATTTTTTCCAATGCTGCAATAGTTGGTATCAGGTAACCTTTTAAAAGTTGTGCTGCCTGTACATAATCCCAATGTGCACCACCCAAAGGTTCTGGCACTACATCATCAACCAATCCGAATTTGAGCATATCCTTGCCCGTTAGTCGTAGTTGCTCAGCCGCAATTTCTTTCTGAGCCCAACTTCTCCACAAAATAGTACTACAATTCTCAGGAGAGATTACTGTGTACCACGTATTTTCAAGCATTACTACTTTATCACCTACACCTATTCCTAAAGCTCCGCCGCTGGCACCCTCACCAATTATCACGCAAATCACCGGCACTTTCAGGCTTATCATTTCATAAATATTTCTTGCAATAGCTTCGCCCTGGCCTCTTTCTTCTGCTTCCAAGCCTGGGTATGCTCCAGGTGTATCAATCAGGGTAACTATCGGTTTATTGAATTTTTCTGCCAGCCGCATAAGCCGCAATGCCTTCCTGTATCCTTCAGGGTTTGCCATCCCAAAATTTCTAAGCTGCCTTGTTTTTGTATTGTGGCCTTTTTGCTGCCCGATAAGCATTACAGTTTTGCCATCTAATTGTGCAAATCCGCCTACCATTGCCATATCATCTTTTACATTTCTATCACCATGTAGCTCGATAAAATTGGTGCTCATGTTTTCGATATATTTTAAAGTATATGGCCTGTCCGGGTGGCGGCTCAATTGTACTTTCTGCCAGGGAGTAAGTGTTTCAGTAAGTGTTCTTTTGGTTTCAAGTACTTTCTCTTCAAGGGAAGCTATAGCACCGCTCATATCTGTTTTAGATTTTTCCTGGGTAACCTTTAACTGCTCGATCTGATCGTACAGATCTTTTATAGGTTTTTCAAAATCCAGGAACTGGCGGTTTTTTAACTGTGGCATATATAAATTTTAGAATATTCTCCGTCTGAAAAAATGTAAGATAGTTTGCAAAAATAGTTGTTACAATTTTTTTTAAAACATTTGTTTTCAAAATATAAATTTACTTATCTTTGCCGTCCCTTAAAAATAATAAAAGCGCTGGTAACAGTAACTTTAAAATTTGCAGGGAGCTGGAGTGGTAGTTCAGTTGGTTAGAATGCTGCCCTGTCACGGCAGAGGTCGCGGGTTCGAGTCCCGTCCACTCCGCAAAAAGAGGTTGTTATATAACAACCTCTTTTTATTTTATACCAAGTCTTTCATTTACAATTGAGGATGCATACTTAAGGCTACCCCAATCCTGTTCCATCCATTAATATTTATGATAGCCATTATTATTTGTGCAGTTTGTTGTTCACCAAATAATTCAATGGATTTCTCATATAAATTTTTACTCAATCCATGCTGATGAATAAGTGTAACTTCTTCCGTAATGGCGAACAATAATTTTTCCTGTTCGGTAAATACATCTCCTGCTTCTTTCCATACGCTTATCAAGTGCATGCGCTCATCTGTTTCACCTAATTTACGGGCATCATTGGTATGACTGTGTACACAATAAGCACATCCGTTTATTTGAGATGCTCTTATTTTAATAAACTCCTGGTGTAACTTGCTAATGCTGGTAGTAATGATATAATTATCCATGGCAAGCATGGCTTTATAAGAGCCGGGATCTGCAACACCCATTTTAATTCTTGTCTCCATTTTTTTATAACAATATACTTATCTTTTAATTAAGTCTCCAGATGCTGTAATTTAATAATGTGGCAAAACTTACCCAGCATATATATGGTAACAATAACCATGGAGCTGCTACTGATACTTTTTTGAAAGCAAACATGGTGAGTATAATACTAACCCATAATAAAAGAATATCTACCAAAGCCCAACCCGGTTGGTGCATATAAAAGAAAATAAAAGACCACAAAAAATTAAATGCCAGTTGTACAAAATAAATGCGGATAGCTTTGTTTTTTAATGTGGCTGCTGCATTGCTTTTCCATATCAGGAAAAATGCAATTCCCATCATAATATAAAGTGCCGTCCATACTGGTGCAAAGAGCCAATTGGGCGGATTAAATGACGGCTTGTTGATGGTGGTAAACCAGGTAGCTACACCTTCGGTTGTGAAAAAACCAGCAGCTGCACCTACTGCTAAAGGTATGGCTATGGAAATAATACATTTTACAAAAGGCTTCATACATAAATTATTTAAAAAAAATTACAAAATATCGAATTGAATGCGTGAGGGATAGCAGCGAAAAGCCTTTTGTGAGGAACGAACAAAAGCTTGCAGCGGATAGCCCGACCCAAAGGGGCACGCCATGATTTGCATTTATTTAATCCTAAATCCTGCCAAATTTTTTATAATAGGCTATTATAAAACCTGTAACCTCATCGTAACTGTAAATGCCCTGTGGCTGTTTGTTACTCTCCAAATATTTTCCATAAAGCCAACGTATCACGGGCTCTACAGGACTTTGGTGACTTCGGCTAAATGCAATCCATTCTCTGATATCTGCAACAACCGGCGGGCTTAATTGTTTAGAATATTTTTTTGCTGCAAGGGAATCAATTGCAAAAAGATTCCGGTTGGCATAAGAAAACAGGTCGAGGTAAACAGAATATTGGAACAAAGTATCCTTTGATGCGGAAGCCGCCAGGTAACCTACAAAGTTTGCTTCCATTTCTTTTGCATAGCCCAACTGGTGTGCTACTTCGTGGCAGGCGGTAAAAGGTTGCGAAAATTTTGGAATAGTAGTATTCACCTGCGCTTCGCCGGTGAACGGGTTGCAATAACCACTAAAGCCAGTGTAATTACCAATCCAACCCCATAAAGATGATTTTATAGAAGGCGGTTGGTATTGAAGATATGGAGGTTGATTTTCTATATTTTTATAGGCATTTTCCACCATTAAAAACAGTTGCTTATTTGATGGATATGATTGTTGTAAATTTATTAAGCTGGCTTTTGAGGTATTTACTTTTTGTACCAGCAATGCATTCATATCTTTTAATTCGTCGGTTGTGTAAGGCTTCATATTCAGCTCTAATTGCCAGGCAATGCCTTTGCGATTATAATTAATGCCCCAGAAAATATTGAAAATAATATAGAGTGTAGTGAGCAAAAAAAATGCTTTTGCCAGTTTATCTTTCCAGATGATTTTTTTCTTTTCTCTGCTAAAAATGTATTTGATGGCTTTTATAAGTTTTACTATGATCCATATAAAAGCAATACCGTAGAGAATATCGCCTACGCTGAATGGCAGCCACCCGAAAATATACCGGAGGAAATGCGATATATTTTTGAAAAAATGAACGCTGTAGCCCTCTTCTACCCTGCTTTCACTTGCGCTGTATAAATGAATTATTATACAAATTATCAATAAAACAACTGCCTTTATCAACCTTCTGCTTATCTTCATACGGGCTTAAAATTAGCACTTCCGGCTTATTTGTACACTTTTAGCGTAAAAACTAACAAAACGTTTCCAATATTTCACTTTTTTTGATTACCTTCGCCGTCCTTTAAACTGAACGCAATGGCTAACAGACGTGCATTTGAGATTGCTTTTGTGGGATTAAAGCCTGGCGTTCACGAGTTTGAATACCAGTTAGATGACAAGTTCTTTATAGAAAAGGGGGCAGAAGATTTTACAAATGCCGATACAACAGTAAAGCTTTCAGTTGAAAAGAATACTGGGTTTATGTTGCTGAAGTTTGAAGTAGGTGGCAATGCGATTGTAAGTTGCGACAGATGTGGCAACCCTTTAAAGATGGATCTCTGGGACGAATTCAACATGCTGGTAAAGCTGGTGGATAATCCGGATGAGATGAATGAGCAGGAAGAAGACCCGGATGTGTGTTACATTTCGAGGACGGAAAGCCATTTAAATGTAAGCGATTGGGTATATGAATTTGTGATGCTGAGTGTACCAATGCAGCGGATGTGTAATAAAGAAGAAATGGGCGGACCGCAATGTAATAATGAAGTGCTGGAAAAGCTGAAACAAATGGAAGTGAGAGAAATAGAAAACAATGCAAACACATTGTGGAAGGGTTTAGATAAGTTTAAAGAAAATTGAACAAAGGTTCAAAGTTGAATATACATTAATACAAATTTTAATTTTAAAAAAATACAGTCATGCCAAATCCAAAAAGGCGCCATTCTCAGCAACGCAGTGCAAAAAGAAGGACACATTATAAAGCAGTAGAAGCTACTTTAAGTACAGACTCTACTACCGGCGAAATACATGTACGCCACCGTGCACATGTAAGCGAAGGGAAATTATATTACAAAGGCCAGGTTGTTTCTGAAAAAGCACCACTGAAAGCTTAACACTTTTTGGCGGAAAGAATTTGATTCCAAAATCAAGGATTGAGTAACTTCAACCTTTGGTTTTGGAATTTTTAATTTTAAAATTTTCTTTAGATGATTACAATCGGTCTTGATATGATGGGTGGCGATTTTGCGCCGCTTGAAGCAGTAAAAGGCGCTTCAGCTTTTATGGCTTATAATAAAGAAGAGGTGCATCTTGTATTGATCGGCGATGAAGAAAAATTAAAATTATACCTGGATGGCAACAGTATGAATCCTTCTACTTACAGCGTTGTACATGCAGCCCAGGTCATAGAAATGGAAGATCACCCAACTAAGGCGTTGAAAGAAAAACCTCAATCATCTATCGCCATTGGTTTTAATTTATTGGCTACAAATAAAATTGATGCCTTCATCAGTGCAGGAAATACCGGTGCTATGATGGTGGGCGCACTTTTCAGTATTAAAGCCATAGAAGGCGTGCTGCGACCGGCTATTGGCGCATATATGCCACGTGAAAATGGCACGCTTGGATTGTTGGTAGATGTTGGTCTAAACGCAGATTGCAAACCGGAAAATTTAAACCAATTTGCAGTGTTGGGCTCTTTGTTTAGTGAGCATATTTTAAATGTGCCAAATCCAAAAGTGGGCCTTGTAAATATTGGTGAGGAAGAAGGCAAAGGAAATATTCTTACCCAGTCAACTTATCCACTACTGAAAGAAAATAAACACATCAATTTTGTTGGCAATCTGGAAGGCCGTGATATTTTAATAGATAAAGCAGATGTATTAGTATGCGAAGGTTTTACCGGTAACGTTGTTTTAAAAATGGCAGAAAGCATGTATGACATTGCAAAACGCCGGAATAAAATGGATGCGTATTTTGAGCTTTTCGATTCAGAAAAACATGGTGGAGTTCCCGTTCTCGGCGTGGCGAAGCCGGTAATTATAGGCCATGGCATTTCACAATACAACGCCTTTAAAAATATGATCAGCATTGCCTGCCGCATGATGGAAACTGATCTGACGGGAAAAATAAAATCAAGTTTTGCCCAGGCATAAGTTCATTGCTCATCATCGTTGTGTCACTCACTTGTACAGCATATCTGTATTCATCTTTTACCGAAGCGTAAAAAACTACTTCCAATCGCTTGCGCTGTTCAACAGTTGAATATCATCATCTGTTAATTGAAGTTCTGCTGCTTTTACAAAAGATTCCAGTTGGCTTATTTTTGTAGCACTTGCAATGGGCGATGTTACGCCGGGTTGTGCCATCAACCAGGCAAGAGAAATGGTTGCAAGTGTTGTATTATATTTTGCAGATATCGTATCCAGAGTATCTAAAATTTTATCACCTTTTTTATTCATGTATTTTGCCATGCCGCCGCCACGGGCACTTTTGCCAAAGTCATTTTCACTTCGGTATTTACCTGTAAGAAATCCACTGGCTAAAGCATAATAATTTATCACACCAATATTTTTATCCAGGCAGATCTGTAAATATTCTTTTTCAAATTTCTCCCTATCGTACAAATTATACAATGGTTGTAAACTTTGATAAGAAGTAAAATTATTTTCCTTACTTGCTTTTAATGAAGCTAACAATCTTTCTGCACTCATGTTAGAAGCCCCTACCCATCTCACTTTCCCGGCTTTGACTAAAATATCAAACGCTTCCATTGTTTCTTCCACCGGCGTTACTTCATCATCAAAATGATTCTGGTAAAGATCAATATGATCAGTCTGCAGTCTTTTCAGCGATTCTTCTACTGCTGCTAAAATATATTTCTTAGAATTATCTTTTTTGCCCTGCCCCATATCACTGCCCACTTTTGTAGAGATCAATACTTTATTTCGATAGCCTCTTTTTTTCATCCAGTTTCCAATGATCGTTTCTGATTCACCTCCTTTGTTTCCGGGTGCCCATCTAGAGTAAACATCTGCTGTATCAATAAAATTAAAACCCGCATTTACAAAGCCATCCAATACTTCAAAAGAAGTCTTTTCATCTATCGTCCAGCCAAACACATTCCCTCCCAATGTTACAGGTGCTATTTGTAAATCTGATTTCCCTAACTCTCGTTTTTCCATATTATTTCTTTTTTTCTCCCTTCACAAATTTTTTGAACAAGTTAATTGTTTTGTCAAGGTCTTTGTAAGAAAGTGAATCATTTAAAAACCAACTTTCATAAGCAGATGGCGGGAGGTAAACCCCATGCTTCAACATAAAATGAAACAGCTTATTAAACATTGGTATATCACACTCTGAGGCAGATTTAAAATCAGAAATAGGTTTAGTAGAAAAATGCACACTTATCATTGAGCCTAATTGGTTAATAACATAAGGTATTCCACTTTTACTTAGCACTTCATCTATACCTTCCCGTAAGTAAGTTGTTTTGGCTTCCAGTGATAAATAAATTTCGGGGTTGTCTTTAAGGATTTTTAAAGTGGTATAACCTGCAATCATTGCAATGGGGTTACCGCTTAAAGTGCCCGCCTGGTAAACATTCCCTAGTGGCGCAATGTGTTCCATTATTTTTTGTTTGCCACCAAATGCGCCTACCGGCATACCTCCTCCAATTACTTTACCATAAGTTACCAGGTCTGCATTTATATTTAACCTTTCCTGCGCCCCGCCAGCGCTCAATCTAAAACCAGTCATTACTTCATCAAATATCAAAATGATATTTTCATCGTCACATATTTTTCTTAAGCCTTCCAAATAACCTAACTCTGGTAAAATACAACCCATGTTTCCCACAACAGGTTCTAATATAATAGCTGCTATTTCATTTTTATTTTCCGCAATTAATTGATGTACTGCATTAAGATTATTATATGGTGCAGTAAGTGTATCCTGGCTTACGCCTGAAGTAATACCCGGCACAGTTTGAATATTTAATGTTGCCATGCCACTGCCTGCTTTTACTAAAAATGCATCTGCATGACCGTGATAATTACCTTCAAATTTTATGAACTTATTTTTGCCGGTGTATCCTCTTGCCAAACGCAAGGCACTCATACAGGCTTCTGTACCACTACTCACCATTCGAATCATATCTACATTTGGCGCCATGCTTTTTATCAACTCTGCCATTTTTATTTCCAGTTCTGTTGGCGCACCAAAAGAAGTAGAATTTTCAGCATATTTCTGAATAGCTTTTATTACAGGTTTATGCGCATGCCCTAATATCATTGGGCCCCAGCTTGCGATATAATCAATATATTTATTTCCATCTTCATCAAAAAGATGAGCCCCTTTTGCTTTGGAAATAAACACCGGTGTACAGCCAACGCTTTTAAATGCACGCACCGGCGAGTTTACGCCGCCGGGAATGGATTTTTTTGCCCGGGCAAAAAGTTTATTACTATTTGTTGTGTTCATATTGTGAATGGTGAATGGTGAAAAATAGAATTCTCATCCTTTTTTTATGCTAATTATAAATAAACTTTCTTTTAAGAAGCTATTAACCCTGATAAAAGCCGGAAGCATTTTATTGTTTTTTTTTCTAAAGCTGAAGTGTCATAGTTTGAAATATATTTCAGTTCAAAAGCAATATCTAATGCTGCATCAATTTCAATAATTGAACCTCTTGATATTTCAAAATAACGCTTTCGTTCTACTATAGATTTTCTTGAAGCACCTTCCGCAATATTCAAATGTACTGAGAGTGCAGCTCTTCTAATCTGTGAAATCATTCCAAACTTTTCGTCCGCAGGTAATTGTTTGGTAAAACGATAGCATTCTAATGTGAAGGCTTTTGACGCAGCATAAACTTCTAATTTTTGGTGATTAAGTGTTAGAAACATAAAGTAGGATTTAAAGGTTTAAATAATGTATTTAAATTTTATATACTTAAAACTACAAAAAAACACTTTAAAATTTTCACTATTGACTATTCACTTTTCAACCCAGTAATTTTGCCGCATCTTTTGCAAAGTACGTTGCTATCAAATCGCCGCCTGCTCTTTTAATAGAAGTAAGCGTTTCTAAAATCGCTTTATTTTCGTCTATCCAGCCACGTTGTGCTGCTGCTTTTATCATTGCATATTCTCCGCTGATATTATAAACACTTACTGGTACATCCACAGCATTTTTTACCTCCCGTACAATATCAAGATAAGGAAGGCCAGGTTTTACCATTACAATGTCAGCCCCTTCTTCCACATCCATTATTGCTTCTTTTACAGCCTCGGTGCGGTTTGAATAATCCATCTGGTAAGTTTTTTTATCGCCAAAGCCAGGGGCACTATCCAGCGCATCTCTGAAAGGACCATAAAAGCAAGAGGCATATTTTGCACTGTAAGCCATGATGCCTGTTTTGGTAAAATTATTCTTTTCAAGCCCTTCACGGATTGCGCCAATACGACCATCCATCATATCGCTGGGGGCTACCATGTCTGCACCTGCGGCAGCATGACTGACACTCATCTTTACCAAAGCTTCAACAGTTTCGTCATTTACAATCTCACCATCTTTTACAATTCCATCATGCCCATAAGATGAAAAAGGATCAAGGGCAACATCCGTCATAACATACATTTCCGGTACAGCATTTTTAATTGCTTTTATACTGCGTTGCATCAAACCGTTATCATTCCACGCTTCTTTACCGGTATTATCTTTTAATTCATCTTTACATTTTATAAAAAGTAAAACTGATTTTACGCCCAGGCTCCACAGTTCCTGCACTTCTTTTATAGTCATATCAATACTGCGACGATAGTAATTTGGCATAGATGCTATTTCGGTAGAAATATTTTCACCTTCCTCAATAAATAATGGCGCAATAAAATCTGCGGGTGTAAGAATGGTTTCTGCTACCATACTTCGGATCGCAGGCGTGGTTCTTAAAATTCTGTTTCTTCTTTGTAAAAACATATAATAATATTTATCTATTATAACTCAATAATCTCCAAAGCTTTTGCTGAATAATGGCATCCCGTACAAGTGAGATTATCTCTTTTCTTTCACTGAAAGAAAAGGATAACAGAACAGGTTCACAACGAAGCTTAGCAGGCATTCGACTGCCTGGCCCATTCCTCTTTTTCTGCATCACTAACGTTAATGCCTAACCAATCTTTAGGGTGCAAACAAACCTGTAATAATTTATCTTCTTCACTTCCTTCAACTGGCTTATGATCATACATCCACTTTGCCCTTGGTGGCAGGCTCATTAAAATACTTTCTGTTCTGCCATTTGTTTTTAACCCAAACAATGTGCCTTTGTCATGAATCAA
This sequence comes from Ferruginibacter sp., assembly GCA_039918155.1. Classification (GTDB taxonomy): domain Bacteria; phylum Bacteroidota; class Bacteroidia; order Chitinophagales; family Chitinophagaceae; genus Ferruginibacter. The sequence goes on along the minus strand of JBDSIB010000047.1, from coordinate 201 downwards.
ATTAAATTCAACATAACGTCCTCTTCGTATTTCCTGCCAATCAATTTCTTTCTGCGTATATGGAATATTTTTTCTTTTTTGAACGATCGGCAAATAAGCATTTAAAAAACTATAGCCATTAGCTTTTTGAAAGGTTAATAACCTTTCAGCATCTTCTTCATTTATCGGCCGTAAATGCTCATAGAATAAACCTCCTACTCC
>JBDSIB010000046.1:0-12106 GCA_039918155.1 Ferruginibacter sp. | reverse complement strand
TCTTGTTAGTTCTTTAATTGGATTAGCAATATTTCCCGGTAAGTTGAAGAGCATTGTAAACGCTATAAGAAAACAAATTGTCCCGGTTAATGTAATCCAAAGTATAGAGGAATCTGCGGTTCTTTGTGCCACTTTACTTTTGCGTTGTATGGCCTGCATATTTACCAGCATTACGTCTGTAATATCTTTTTGAACATCCTTATATTTTGCGGAGTCTGAGGGATTTTTTTGCAAAAGTTTATAATCCACATCCAGGTTGTCGGTCAACTCCTGTTCCCCAACTTCAGTAATATTCAAATGCTGTTTTTCCAGGTTTTCTTTAAAATATTTTTCTGAGGCAGGATTTGCTATACCATCATTCAAGGCAATGATCATGTGCCGGGAATAGTCGAGCGTATTGTAATTGGCTACCAAAATATTTTTAGTATCTGCTGATAAACGATTTATAAAAATGGTGCTCAATGCTGTCAGCAAAGCAATCAGGCCAAATAAAAATCCTATTCCCAGGATCAGTTTAGATTTTATTTTCATCAGCTTAAAATTACGAGGTCAATCTCATTTGCAGATAGTTTATTCAATAAGTCATTAAAAACATTGGTGGCCAGGATGATCCGAAGCAGATTAAGGTGTGGCTTTCCTATACAAACAGTCGTTATTTTTCTTTCATCGCATTGTTCAATAATTTCCCGGCTCACATTTTTACTTTGTACTTTTATTATTTCTGCGCCCAATTCTGTCGCCAGCTTAAAATGATTGATCAGGTGCCGTTGTTTATCCAGCGCTATTTTATCAGGGCTTTCTTTGGGTATTTGCACATATAATACATACCATTTGCTGTTGTAATAGTTGGCCAGCCTGGCTGTTTTTCTTATAACAGTTTTGGCGGTTGTTTCATTAGAACTAATGCAGGCCAGGAATCGCTCCTGTTTTTTACTGTACTGTTTCGTCACCTCAGCTTCTACTTTTCTTTCCACCTGTGAAGCAACTTCCTTCAATGCCAGTTCCCTCAGTTGTAAAATATGATCGGCTTTGAAAAAGTTGTTGAGTGCAGTTTCTATTTTTGCAGGTTCATATATCCTGCCTTCTTTCAGGCGTACAATTAGCTCATCTGCGGTGAGATCTATATTAACCACTTCATCCGCCTGCGCTATCACGCTGTCGGGTATACGCTCTTTTACTTCCACACCAGTGATGGCTTTCACCTCATCGTTTAAGCTTTCTATATGCTGAATATTTACAGCGCTAATTACATTAATGCCAGCATCCAAAATTTCTACTACATCCTGCCAGCGTTTTTCATTTTTACTGCCTTCAATATTCGTATGCGCCAATTCATCTACAATCACAACTTCGGGCCGTAGATTGATAACAGCAGCCACATCCAGCTCTTCTAATTCTTTTCCTTTATAAAATAATTTCCTCCTTGGTATTAAAGGCAACCCTTCTAACAAAGCATGTGTTTCTTTGCGGTTATGGGTTTCTATATAACCAATCTTTACATCAATCCCATTACGCAGCAAGGCATGTGCTTCCTGCAGCATACGATAGGTTTTACCTACACCGGCACTCATACCGATGTAAATTTTAAATTTTCCCCGCCTTGATTTTTTAATCAGGTCCAGAAATTCCAGGGCTGATTTTTTAGATTCTTCCATTGCTAAAAAGATACTGCTAAAGAGGTTGTTACAAAGAAATTATTATTTACGGTATTACCATCTTTCACAAATACTTTGTCTTTTGATGAAAACCCACGGGCTTCTATGCGCCATACAGCATTATCCCTAATTGCATAATCATAATTGATAGAATATCCCCAGGTTTTAAAACCGTTGGGCGTAAAGGAATTTATTATCACTCCATTTTTATCGCTGTAATATTCTGCACGGAAAGCAAAACTATTTTTTGCATCGGAAGTAATCCGGGCTATTATTACGGGTGAATACCAGGAGTTGTAACTGCTGCTTCCTTTTGCTTTTTGCTCTGCACCAATATCAAAACCAGTTGTTATGGCGAATTTATCAGTGAGTTGAAAAATGCCATAAAAATTATGGAAATAACGCATCTGGCGTAAACTATCGGGCTTATCATTACCAATAAACGAACTACTGTTTAAAGTTATTTTTGAATTTGGTTTATAGGTAAGCTGATGCCCAAATGCAGGAGTATTGTTGCCATCCACCCGCTGAATGCGCTGCCAGCCATTTAATACCAAAGCACTTAATAGCCATTTTCCATTATCGGTAGTATAAGAAATTTTTGCACCTGTTTCAAAGTAAGGTGTATTATCTGCAAGTATGCTACGGGTAAGTGTCCAACAATCTTTACTCACTGCACTTTCAAATCCTATATGCGATGGCATGATGCCTGCATCTACCCAAATATTTTTCGTGTTGGAAATTTTTACACCAGCATCTGCTTCATAAATATTTTTAAGAACCCCTGGCTCGGCAGCATAATTTGCATTCATGTAAGTTCCAGTGGCAATGGCGAGATTAGCCCTGACATTTTTTGTTTCGTAAGCAGCTTTTACATAACCAAGGTCAAGACTTATTTCATTGTGCCGGTTAAAGGCATAAATAAAATTGGGGCGATTATGATCAGCCGGCTTATTAAAATCATAGGTATAATATGCCTCTACATAGCCGCTAAAACTAAGCGGCGATTTTGTACTGTCTGTTTGGGCAAAACATTTGCCTCCCAAAAAAAGAAATAATAAAAGAAAAATGTTTTTCACAGTCTGGTCATTTTAAATTATCCAATGCAATATTTAATTTGAGTACGTTTATTTTTTCGGGCCCAAACATTCCTGCTAATGGTTTTTCTGTATTGGACACAATCAGTTGTTCCAGATTTCCTGCTGCAATTTTGCGGATTTTAGCAATGCGCCTAACCTGTACTTTAGCGGCTTGTACTGAAATATTCGGATCCAATCCGCTGCCACTTGCTGTTACAAGGTCTGAGGGAATTTCCAAAATTGAAACATCAGGATTATGAACAAGAAAAGTATCAATACGTGCCTGAACATCTTTTAAATAATCAGGATTAGATGGACCTTTATTACTGCCGCCGGAACCTGCTGCATTGTAGTCAACCGCAGAAGGGCGGGAATAAAAATATTTATCGTCGGTAAATTTCTGCCCGATATTAGAATAATATTCTTTGCCATTCTGTGTAATTACTTCTCCTTTACCATGGTTTGGCGCAAGCTGTGCCGCACCCAATACCGATACTGTATAAACGCCGGAGAAAAACAATAAGCAAACTATCGTAAGCCTTATTGCGGGGAAAATATTTTCTTTCATAATTAAAATTTTTACATGAATTGAGTTACAATAATGTCTATTAGTTTTATACCAATGAACGGAACGATCACCCCGCCCAATCCATAGATCAAAAGATTTCTTCTCAGCAAAGCACTGGCTCCAATTGGCTTATACGCAACACCTTTCAGCGCCAGCGGAATAAGCATTGGTATGATGATGGCATTAAATATTACTGCTGATAAAATGGCTGTTTCCGGTGAATGAAGATTCATGATATTCAATCCCTGCAGCGCAGGAATAGAAGCAATGAACAACGCGGGAACAATGGCAAAATATTTTGCTACGTCATTGGCAATACTAAAAGTGGTGAGTGTACCTCTTGTCATTAAAAGCTGTTTACCTATTTCCACCACCTCAATCAACTTCGTAGGATCGTTATCCAGATCCACCATATTTCCGGCTTCTTTGGCAGCCTGTGTACCGCTGTTCATAGCAACACCTACATCTGCCTGTGCCAATGCAGGCGCATCATTTGTACCATCACCCATCATTGCTACAAGCCTGCCTTCACTTTGTTCTTTGCGTATGTAATTCATTTTATCCTCCGGTGTAGCTTCGGCAATAAAATCATCTACACCCGCTTTTTCTGCAATGTATTTTGCAGTTAAAGGATTATCGCCGGTAACCATTACGGTTTTAATTCCCATTTTACGCAACCGTTCAAAACGTTCACTGATGCCGGGTTTTATAATATCCTGTAGTTCTATTACACCAAGCACTTTATCATTCTCAGCTAATACCAGTGGCGTACCTCCGTTACTCGAAATCATTTTTACTTTTTCTGCAGTCTCCGGTGGAAAAATATTGCCGGCTTTTTCCACGATATTTCTGATTGCATCAGAAGCTCCTTTCCTAATTCTGGTTTCACCAAAGTCTATTCCTGAACTTCTTGTTTCTGCTGAAAATTTTATAAATCGTGGATGCTCTACCGTTATGCTTGCTACATCCAGGCCAGCCAATTCAATAATTGACTTTCCTTCCGGTGTTTCATCAGACATAGAACTCAGTACCACTGATCTTGTAAAATGATTTTCTTCAATACCATTTGCGGGATAAAAATTTGTAGCCTTGCGATTACCAATGGTAATTGTTCCTGTTTTATCCAGCAGCAATACATCTATATCTCCTGCTGTTTCTACCGCTTTACCACTTTTGGTAATCACATTTGCCCGAAGGGCTCTATTCATTCCTGCTATACCAATAGCAGAAAGTAAACCGCCGATGGTAGTAGGAATCAAACAAACGAACAGAGAAATAAATGCAGCAATGGTTATTGGCGTTTGTGCATAATCGCCAAAAGGTTTTAAAGTAATGGTGACGATCACAAATACCAACGTAAAGCCTGCCAGCAAAATCGTCAATGCAATTTCGTTGGGTGTTTTTTGCCTTGATGCACCTTCTACCAAAGCGATCATTTTATCTAAAAAACTTTCCCCTGCTTCAGTGGTTACTTTCACTTCTATTCTATCACTAAGTACTTTTGTACCGCCTGTAACACTGCTTTTATCACCGCCTGATTCTCTTATCACGGGGGCACTTTCGCCGGTGATAGCACTCTCGTCAATCGTTGCAAGTCCTTTTACAATCTCACCATCAGAAGGAATAATATCTCCTGCTTCGCAAAGAAACAGATCACCTTTTTTTAATTGTGAAGAAGGCACGATTTTTATTTCGTTCACATACATATCACCGACCACCTGTATCCATTTTGCGGGTGTATCTTCTCTTGTTTTACGCAAACTATCAGCCTGTGCTTTGCCCCTGGCTTCTGCTATTGCTTCTGCAAAATTTGCAAAAAGTAAAGTGATAAGCAGTACCGCTGTTACCACAATATTATAAACAAGACTACCTTGTTTTGTTTCGCCTGTTGCAATCCAAACACACACGCCTCCCATTACCACAGTGCCTATCCATACGGTAAACATCACCGGGTTGCGAAACATTTTTACCGGACTTAATTTTACAAATGATTGTACCAATGCTTCTTTAATAAGATGGCTTTGGAATAATTTATTTTCTTTTGACATAATGAATTTATTTTTTGTTACCAGCAGTTATTTTTCATGGCGTCATCCTTGCGTCGCACTCTTGTACTTTTTGTTCAATGAGCACCAAAGAATAATTTGTTAAATAGATATTCTAAATCCTGTTTATAATTATATTTAAAAACGGTTACATTTTTTACCTATTCAGCATATGCTTCAAATTTTGAACTATTGCCTTTAAGTCCCTTTAGCCATTTAGTGTAAAATATTCCGAAATAGGACCAAGCGCCAAAGCCGGAAAGAAAGAGAGCGCTGCAACAATTACAATCACCGCAAACACCATCAAGCCAAAGGTTGCCGTATCTACTTTCAAAGTGCCCGCACTTTCCGGAGTATATTTTTTAGCAGCCAGGCTGCCTGCAATGGCCACCGGCCCAATAATAGGCAGAAATCTTCCCAGCAGCATTACAATTCCGCAGGCAATATTCCAGAAGGGCGTGTTATCTCCCAGGCCTTCAAAACCACTACCATTGTTGGCACTGCTGGAAGTGAATTCATACAGCATTTCACTAAAGCCATGTGCGCCGGGATTGTTTAGCCAGCCTGCGCAAGCTGTCGGATTGCCTGCATATAAATGACTCGCTATAGCAGTGCCTGCAAGAATAAGTAAAGGGTGGAGCAGTGCAATAATCATGGCGATTTTCATTTCCCTTGCTTCAATTTTTTTGCCGAGAAATTCAGGCGTACGCCCTACCATTAGACCACTTATAAAAACTGCCAGAATAATGAAAATATAAAAATTTAAGAAGCCTACACCCACGCCACCATAAAAGCAATTTACCATCATTGCCAGTAATGTATTCATACCGGAAAGCGGTGTAAGACTGTCGTGCATTGCATTTACAGAACCGTTACTTGTTACTGTTGTATTAATAGCCCAGTAGGCAGACGCAGCAGAGCCAAAGCGGACTTCTTTTCCTTCCATGCTGCCCATTGGCTGACTAATACCCATTTTGGTGAGTGCATGATTGCCGTGCATTTCATTGATAACTGTCGGGATTACCAGCAGCAGGAAGCCAATCGTCATCACGCCAAAAATTACCCATGCCAGTCTTTTTCTTTTTAACACAAAACCGAAGGCAAACACTAGTGCTATCGGTATTAAGAAAATACAAATAGTCTCAATAATGTTAGTAAAGTAACTCGGATTTTCCAATGGGTGTGCAGAGTTAGACCCAAAAAATCCGCCACCATTTGTTCCTATTTGTTTAATGGCAACAAAGCCAGCCACAGGGCCTCGGCTCACTTGCATCGTATCACCTTGCAGGCTCGTCACAGTATCTTTACCGGCAAACGTCATCGGTGTACCGTTGAATACAAGTAATAATGAAACAACCAATGCAACAGGAAGTAAAATTCTTGTGCAAGACCTTACAAAAAGGAAGTAAAAGTTACCAAGTTTGTCACTTGCTTTTTCTTTCATTGCAAAGAACAGTACAGCTGCAATTGCAATACCGCAACCTGCACTTATAAACTGCCAGAGCATTAGCATGAGTTGTCCAAAATAAGATAACCCGGTTTCTCCTGAATAATGTTGCAGATTAGTATTTGTTATAAAGCTTACCGAAGTATTAAACGCCAGATCAGCACTCATGGATGGGTTGTGGTCAGGATTTAACGGCAGCCAACTCATATTTAAAAGCACAAACATGGAAAGTAAAAACCAAATAATATTAATTGAAAGTAATGCCACCAAATGCTGTTTCCAGTTCATTTCTTTAGCAGGATCAATACCACTTAGTTTATAAAAGATTTTATCAACCGGGTTGAGAATTTTATCCAGCCATGTCTTTTCATTGCTGAATATTTTACCTATATATCTTCCCAGTGGGATTGCCAGGGCAACGACCGCCGCATACATTAAAACGACGCCTAAAATTTCTGTGTTCATTGTTTAGAATTTTTCTGGTTTTACCAATACATAGCACATGTAAACGAATACCGCAATGGCTATTATAAATAGTACGATCATGGTTTAGATTTTTTCAAATGTTTTAATAGATAAAAAGAAAAGCAGGAAAAGCAGTATGCCTGAAATAGTTAAAATAATTGTCATTATAAAAGGATTTTGTGTGCCGGTAGAATGGCAAGCAGCGAACCAAATTGAGAATAAGTGATTAAAACCCTTTACTGCATTGAGTTATACAATATTTGCCTGATACCCACAAAAACAAAACCCTTTCATTTTGAAAGGGTTGAGACTATCGTTTTGAAAGGGTTATTTTATTTGGTACTCGTCCAGCTTGCGGTAAAGCGTGGTTAAAGCAATATTCAGCAGCCGGGCAGTTTCGGTTTTATTGCCATTGGTATAATTCATTACTTTTTGTATGTGAATTTTTTCTGCACTGGCAAGGTCAAAGGCAGACAATATTTTTCCCTTAGAGTGATTATTTGTTGAATATTGCAAATCTGCAGGTAAACTATCGATCAATAACTCTGAAGTTTCATTTAAGATCACACTACGTTCTATTACATTTTTAAGTTCCCGAATGTTGCCTTTCCATTGATGTTGTTTTAATGCATCAAGATATGCACCGGAAACAGTAGTTATTTTTTTGTTCGTCTTATTGGTAAACATTTTCAAAAAGAATTTTGCCAGTTCTTTTATATCAACTACCCGTTCCCGTAAGGCTGGTAACGCAATTTGAAAAACGGCTACCCGGTAAAAAAGATCTTCCCTGAAATTACCTGATATAATTTCTTTTTGCAGATCCCGATTGGTAGCAGCAATGATGCGGACATCGATCTTTGTAGTTTTACTGTCGCCTACTTTTAAGAATTGACCCGTTTCCAGTACCCTTAGTAATTTCGCCTGCAGATCGAGCGGCATCTCACCTATTTCATCTAAAAAAACAGTGCCGTTATGGGCTTCTTCAAAAATGCCTTTGCTATCTTTTAATGCGCCTGTAAATGCGCCTGCTTTATGACCAAACAATTCATTCTCTAACAACTCTTTGCTGAATGCAGCACAGTTCACGGCAATAAAATTCTTTTGGCTACGGGTACTACCATAATGTATAGCTGCTGCAAATACTTCTTTACCGGTACCTGTTTCACCGGTAAGTAAAACGGTAGCATCAGTATCTGCAACTTTTTTGGCAGCTTCTATAGCTGCTTTTATATTTTTTGATTTACCAATGATACTGTCAAAAGAATATTTATGGGTCAGCTTATTTTCCAACTGCAAAACTCTTTTTGCAAGAGTTACTTTCTCTGCTGCCTTGTACAACAGAGGAATTATTTTATTATTATCGTCTCCTTTAGTAATGTAATCGAAAGCACCATTTTTTATGGCCTGCACTCCGTCTGGAATATTTCCATAAGCAGTCAATAAAATAATTTCGGTGGCCGGGTATTTTTCCTTTATAGTTTTAGATAATGCTACTCCGCTACCATCCGGCAATTTTACATCGCAGATGACTACGTCAATATCGCCTGTCTCTATTTTCTTCAATCCGCTTTTGGCATCGGCAGCCTGAAATACTTCAAAGCCTTCCAGGCTGATTATTTTGGAAAGCAGTATCCTGATCTTTTCTTCATCATCTATGATCAATACTTTGTTCACAATAGTTGGTTAGTGAGTTTAGGCTACAAATATAGAATGAATGGAGTTTGGAATAAGTGACCCTGCAATATGTTTTACCAAGCTACAAATTACTTTTTAGAAATAGGTCCTGATTTTTTGTATGTATTTTAAAAATTTGGTCTTACTACTTCCTTAATATTTTCCCCATCGCTTTGCCCTTTGCTAATTCATCCACCAACTTATCTAAATAGCGGATCTTTTGCATGAGTTTGTCTTCCATCTCTTCTACCCGATAGCCGCAAATAACACCGGTAATTTTTGAAACATTAGGATTAAGTTGCGGAGCTTCTTCAAAAAAGGTTTCCAAATTTTTCTTCTCATCAATGAGTTTTTGCAAAGCTTTTTGGGTATAGCCCGTGAGCCAACGAATCACTTCATCTACTTCTTCTTTTGTGCGGCCTTTTTTTTCTGCTTTGGCAATATAATGCGGATAGACTCCCGCAAATGACATTTTAAAAACTCGGGTATTATCCATTTCGGTTGTTTTAATTTTAATGAATATTTGTAGAGTTCAGGTTGTACTAAACCTTACGGCACCGTATAATACTTGCAATTTTAAATTTACCCCTTTTCTTACTTATATAAATGAAGCCTTGTAATCCTTCTCATGCTTTTGAAGGAGCTGTTCATGAAAAATTACATTTTTAATTTTTGCATTGCTGCTATTACATGCAATCAAATTTATAAACAATTATTAATACCCAACAATTCAATTTGAATTCATGATTTCGTCAATAATAATTCATCAACCTACTTAAAGACTTTCTCCTTTGCTGATAAAAGATATACTGCTGAAGAGCGGCGTGATGCGAAAGGGAAGCCATGCGTAGCAGGACCGGAGCAAAGCGGAGCCTGTAGCAGCACGAACAAATGCTGACTATTGTATGCGGATGAGCGCCAAAATATTTTACAAAAAAATGGCCGCCCGTGAGAGCAGCCATGAAATACTATTTATAAAATTTTATTGCGAAAGTGATATTCTTATCTGAACGCCTGCACGTGTATTAGTTGTAGGTGCACTTGATGAAATGTATGGAATTACTTTTCGCTGATCAAAATAAAACTTAAGATTTATTCTGCTGTTTAACGTGTAATCTATTGTCGGACTCAGCGTAATTTCTTTGCTGCCGCCGGTGGCGAAACTACTTTCATTATCGAGCTTGCTGTTGCTGGTAACATTGTCCCGTATGCTCATATCGAAACGGAAATTAATTTCATTATCCAACTTACTACTTCCTGTTTTGCTTAAGAATTTTGGAAGGGTGATACCGCCCAATAATTTAAGGCCACGCTTACGGTATCCTGCGCCAATAACAAACGTGGTGCTGCGTTGCTCACTCAATTGATAATCGTATAAACTTAAACTAAGGCTGCGGCTTTTTGCATATTCAAACTTAGCCTGGAACTGATTTGTAAAGGTCATATCGAGGCCAATTAGTGGATCGAACTGCTCTGTAATAGTAACATTGGGCACCAGGAAATATGGTATATAATTATTAGAAACAGAATCGTAAAAAGATGGATAACCAAAGCGGGAAACATCCTGGTACAAAAGCGCCGAGGTGAAACCATTCATGCTCAGGTCACCATTGTAACCATGAGTGATGGTGAAGCTGTTGAATATTTTTTCGAGGCCTTTTACTTTTGTGAGACCGGTATAATCTATTTTCCAGTTAGGCTTAGGCAATATGGCTTTAAATGGATTTGATTTGACGTTTGCATTACTCTGTTTGATGAGCGAAACATTATTCGGATCCTGGCCGGTATAAGCGGCAATAAAAGATGGTATCAACACATCTACGGCATACTTGCTGTAACCAAAATAGTATCCATCTCCACCTACACCCTGATTGGGCTGCTGCTGCGTGTAAGGATTTTTTTGACCTAACCTTCTTGACAAAATGAGCCTGTTGTTCTGGAACGTTTCAAACGTGGCAGAAACACGGTTTGGATCGAACTTACCAAACAAGGTTTTGAATGCGATATAAGACACATCGAACCCTCCACCGGTATATGGTGTAAGGTGCATGAACTTTGGATTATTGCCACCGGAAGTATCAATAAAGCGGAAAGTTTCGCTGAAATTTTTATTGAAAGTCTTACTTAGATTTATGGTTATGTTCAAGTCTCTGACAGGCTCAAGCGTTGCACTCAGCGTCAACCGTTGATCATAATTCTGCTGAAAGAGTGAATTAAAAGTAGAGTCTTTAGTGATCAATCCTTTGGCAGCAGCCTTATTCAGCCAGGTGGTATCCGGTTGTCGCCCTAATACAAAATCCAGCCCGGGCGCCATACTGCGGAAATTTTCGCCGATGAACTGTGTACTATCTGTATAGCCCGGTAATCGTGTATTTGCATTTTCTGATAAAGAGAAATTAACCTGCTTGATGCTCGTAATTATTTTGCCAAAAGCACGGCTAATACCACCGACATAAGGCATGGCTGTCTGATCAACAACTCTTCTGGTACGTAATACACGCTTACCACTTTTTGTAGTAACACTATCGGTAACTTTTGTAATACGGTTCTTCCATTTTTCTTTATCGGCAGGATTTGCCGGCAGGTCAAGCTGACGAAGCCATTTTGATTTTTGATAAAGCCTTGTAAAATCAAACTGTGCAGTTACTTCACTCTGCTGCCCGTTCTCTAAGAAGTTGCCCAAATTTACTGCAAGGCGGCTTGCTCCAATCCATCGGTAAGAAGCCTGGTATTTGAGGTTGATGGTGGTCCAGTCTATCAACGGTAATTTAGATGTTGGTAATGTATAAGAAAAATTTGCTGTCTGGTTAAATAAAGTATTTCTGCCACCACGGAATAAGTTTCTCCATACAGAATCTTTTTTCTCTTTCGTATCCAGCCGTCCATCGGGTTCATCTACACGGGAATTGTTAGTAGCAGTATAATCAAACCTTAAAGCACGGGTTAAATTCCAGGCTACAATGTAGTCACGCTGAAAAGTAAAATACTTATCATAGGTTTCCGGAATATTATATTTATCTGTACCGATACTACGTGGCCTGATGACGCCAAACTGCCGGCTTACATCTGCACGAAAACTTATCTGTGATGGAACATAATTGAAATTAATATCTTTCACCAGGTCGAACCAGTGCGTTTTCTTTTTGCGGAACAGTTTTTTAAATGGTTCAAAA
>JBDSIB010000045.1:0-20235 GCA_039918155.1 Ferruginibacter sp. | reverse complement strand
AAAAAATGGCCGTTATACCTTTCAACAAAAAATACCATACTTAAAAAATATGATGGCAGGTTTAAAGATATTTTTCAGGAGATTTTTGAAAATGAATTTAAAAAAGATTTTGAAGCCGCAGCAATTGTTTACGAACATCGACTGATTGATGATATGGTTGCCAGCGCTTTAAAATGGCATGGCAATTTTGTTTGGGCATGTAAGAATTATGATGGCGATGTGCAGAGTGATACTGTTGCACAGGGATTTGGTTCCTTAGGATTAATGACTTCCGTTTTAATAACACCTGATGGTAAAACAATGGAAGCTGAAGCCGCACATGGCACAGTTACACGTCATTACAGGGAACACCAGGCAGGAAAGCCTACCTCCACAAATCCCATCGCATCTATTTTTGCATGGACGAGAGGTATGGCATTTCGGGGAAAGCTTGATGGCAATCAACCATTGATAGATTTTTGTAATGCACTCTAAAAAGTTTGTATAGAAACTGTTGAAAGTGGAAAAATGACTAAAGACCTTGCAGTATGTATCCATGGTAACAAAGTGGAACATGGAAAAGATTTTCTTTATACTGAAGAATTTTTAGATGCGATCGATGAGAATTTAAAAAAGAAAATGAGCTAATTTATTTACGATTTTATTTATAAGCATTCTGCCAAAAACAGGATGCTTTTTTTATTTACTCAATTTTGTAAAAACAATTATCAACAAACCTTTTAAAGAATCTAAAAATAAGTTATCCGGTTTTTTAAAAACAAGATAAATACCAATACCGATGCCGATCCACCAAAAGCCTAGAACATAGCAAAGTTTATGATAGTTTTGATTCTTTATCACTTGTCGCAGCGCCATATAACATATAATAGAAACAAAAAGTAATGTCCAGCCAATGATGAAGGCGAGAAAAGAAGTATCATTGTTAAGTGTAACTCCAAACTTCTCCATGATTGCAGCAGTTGCGAAAAAAATGCCGCCTGTTAATATAAGTTCAATAATAAGTGCAAGCACCAAAATGGCAATCAATAGTTTTCTAAACATAAAATGATTTAGGAGAAATAATATATAAGTTAATGCATTTAGAAGAACGATCTTATTCCGTTTAAAAAATAAACTTAAAAATCTATATTTATAAAAAATAGAAGATGATATTTTACCGGCATTTAAAAAATATTCTTTCAGTAATAATTGTTTCGCTGGCATGTATTTATTCTGCTGATACTATTGCACAAACAAAGCCTGCAAAATTTAAGGTAATCGCATTTTATACTGCTAAAAATGATGCGGCACATATCAGTTTTGTACATGAAGCAAATAGCTGGTTTCCAAAAATGGCGAAGCAATATAATTTTCAATATGATTCTACTAACAACTGGAACAACCTTAATGACAACTTTCTTTCGAAATATCAGGTAGTGCTGTTCTTAGATACACGCCCGGATTCTTTACCACAAAGAGTAGCGTTTGAAAAATACATGAAGAATGGTGGCGGTTGGATGGGATTTCATTTTTCAGCGTTCGCATTAACCCCATCAGATTATCCGCAAAACTGGGATTGGTATCACCAGCAATTTCTTGGCTCGGGCGAATATGTAAGCAATACCTGGCGGCCAACTTCTGCCATTTTAAGAGTAGAAAATAAACATACTTCCACCAAAGGGTTACCTAAAACTTTTTTTTCTCAACCAAATGAATGGTACCGTTGGCAAAATGATCTTCGAAAAAATCCTTTTATAAAAATACTGTTAGCCATTGACAGCAGCAGCTTTCCCTTAGGAACGGGTCCAAGGCCTGAAGAAATATGGCATAGCGGCTACTACCCTGTCGCCTGGACAAATATTAATTACAAAATGGTTTATGTAAATATGGGGCACAATGATATTGATTACGAACACCACAATAATAATACACTTTCTTACACTTTTCAGAATGATATTCAGAATAAATTTATCATAAATGCACTCTTATGGTTAGGTGCAAAAAATAAAAAAAGAGAAGCTAAATGACTTCTCTTTTCGAAATATTTTTTTAAATTAATACAGCTGGAATGTAACCGGCAGTGTATATCTTGTTTTTACATTCTTTCCTTTTAATTTTCCAGGATTCCAGGTTGGCATTTCTTTTACAACTCGTAAAGCTTCTTCATCCAAACCATAACCTAATTTGTCACCTATCACCTGTGGTGAAGTAAGTTTACCATTTTCATCTACTATAAAACCAATTTTTACAGTACCATCTACTCCTTCTGTAGTAGCATCTTCAGGATATTTTAAATTATTATCAAAAAACTTCTGCAATCCTTTATTACCACCTGGGAAAGAAGGAATATATTCTACATTATTATAAACGCCTGAATTGTCCATATCCATAGAGCCGGTGCCTTTTAAAGCACCCATCACAGTTGCTTTTCCTTTCATTCCTTTTTTTGCCGGATTAGGCATTGCTTTACCGCCCATAGTTGAATGATTCATAGTAGATGTTCCAATTCCTGTTGATGTATCTGTAGCAATGGCCGAAGGAGCATGATTAGAAGTATCCATCGATGACGAATTACTATCGGTGGACTTCATACTACTCATGGATGTATCGTAAGTATGCGATTGGTCCGTGGTTGAAGTTGTATCATTATTATGACAACTGAATGTTGTAACTGCAAGCATTACCAAAGCTGCTGATAAGCTTTTGCCAGAAAAAAATGTATTTGACATAAAATTTGTTTTAATGATTAAAATTATAATCATTTATTTTCAAATAACATGCCGCATAATAAACAATACTAAAACAAAAAAAAGATTGAAACTGAAAATGAGGAATAATATTACTCAGGTTGTAGAGTTTTCTATGCTAGTGGTTTCCCTGCTACCAGCATATAATTCATATTCAAATAAGCGACAATCAATTTTACTGGTATAAAATTCAATTCTTCTTTTTGGCTTAAGTCCGATCTTTTTTGCAAGTTCCAGGTTACCGGTAAAAATATACCCGAAATATCCTTTGCATTTTTGTTTTAAAAAATCACCCATTCTTTTGTAAGTACCCTGCAGTTCTTCTTCCTCTCCCAGCCTGTCACCGTATTCCGGGTTAAAATACACAACCCCTTTTCCTTCTTCGGGAATTGCTGTATCCGCAAAATCACACACAACGAATTCTATCAACTCTTCCACGCCCGCAATACCTGCATTTACTTTAGAGATACTAATTGCATCTTCACTGATATCAGTTGCAATTATTTTAAGTCCGGGTATTTCTTTTACATTTTCTTCCAGCTTTTTAAATTCCTTTTCATACATACTTTCATCATACTCACTTAAATGCATAAATGCATAATTGTGGCGGAATAAGCCGGGCTTTCTCCCGGTAGCAATTAGAGCAGCTTCAATGGCCAGTGTTCCAGAGCCGCACATCGGATTTACAAAAGGGTTTATCCTGTCCCATTGAGTTGCGAGTATGGTTGCAGAAGCCAGCGATTCTAACATTGGCGCTTTCCCCGGTATTTTTCTATAGCCATGTTTTGATAAAGTGTCACCTGAAGTATCCAGGAAAATCTCTGCATTTTCTTCTTTCCAGTATAGGTGGATTACAGCGCCGATTAGTTCCGGCCCCGAGTCCGGACGGCTGCCTGTTTTTTCCCGAAACCTGTCTGCAATCGCATCTTTTACTTTTACGTTTGCAAAAAGATTATTGGTAATAGTATCATTACTTACATTGCTGCTGATAGAGAAATATCCATCTGCAGGTATAATATTTTCCCATTCCAATTCAAGTAATGTTTTATAAACATCATCTGCATTAAATGCCCTGAATTCTTTTAAAGAAAATAAAACCTGGCTGGCGCAACGCAGATTCAGATTAAGCTTTATACAATCTGCAAGAGTGCCGGATAATTCTACACCCGTTTTAAAAACTCTATCAGGTTTAAAACCCAATTCAATAATTTCCTGTTGGAGATAAGCCGATAGCCTGTTGCTACAGGTAACAATGATGCGGCTTTTGCTAACAAATAGATCCATAATGAATGCAAACATACTCAATATAAAAATGCAGTTAAGGCATAAAAATCTGATGAAGACGGAGAGTATTAAAATTTCAGTTATTTTTATAGCTCGATTGCTGCATTTTTTTAAATTTTATAAATAGTATTATGTACGAACAAGATTCCAAATCATTGCAGCAATTTAAGGCTCAGGTGGGCATTAAGTTTCAATTGTATAATGGCCTTTTCACCTCTCTGCCTTTTCACCGTATAGAAAATACGGGGATCCTGCTTTCTATGTTGCTATCGGTTTGTGAAGAAGGATTTCAAAAAAAATTAAGTCCTGAACAAATTATAGAAGGCTTTTTTGCCAAACAAACTTCTATAAAGTCACGGGCTGAGATACATGATGTGCTTTTTCGTTTTATACAATTTGCAGAAAGACAGGTAGTACTTTTTGATGCCCTGGAAGATGCGGCTTTCAAAAATATCAATGATATGACTGGGCCTGGCACATTAAAATTTTTATTAAATGAAGTAGCAGTAAAAGATAAAGAAGCTGAGCTTGAAAAAAAATTAAAAGATTTCTGCGTACAACTTGTTTTAACTGCTCACCCTACACAATTTTATCCCGGGCCTGTTTTAGGAATTATCAATGATACTTCCCGGGCTGTCATCGAGAATAATGTAGAACAAATTAATACTTACCTGCAGCAGTTAGGTAAAACGCCATTCTTAAAAAAACAAAAACCTACGCCATATGATGAAGCTGTGAGCCTGATATGGTATTTGGAAAATGTTTTTTATAATGCGGCCGGCCGAATTGTTTCAGAAATAGAAAGTACTTTTCCTGGATTATTATCGGCAAAAAACCCCTTAATTAAAATGGGCTTTTGGCCGGGTGGTGACAGAGATGGAAATCCATTTGTGAACGCTGAGACAACAATAAAAGTTGCAGATGCATTGCGTGGCTCTATCATTAAATGTTACTATTTAGATGTAAGAAGAATGCGGCGCAGGCTGACTTTTAGCGGTGTAGAAGAAATGGTTATAGAGCTTGAAAATAAATTATATAATAATATATTTATTCCGGGGCAACGTGTTTTTATAAGCAAAGATGAAATACTGGATTCTCTAAGCAAAATGAAAACATTGCTTATAAAAGAACACAATGGTTTATTTCTTCCCCTTGTTACAAATCTTATAAGTAAAGTGAATGTGTTTGGACTGCATTTTGCCACATTGGATATACGGCAGGATAGTTCTATTCATGCCAATATTTTAGCAGATATTATTAAGAAAGAAAAGTTGAATGATCATTCTTATCATGATTTAGATGATGATAAAAAAATAGCATTGCTCACTTCTATTAAACAGCCTGCAGATCTTTCTAAATACGATGGCATTACAAAAGATACTCTTGAAACAATTGCTTCTATAAAAACTATCCAGGAATATAATGGCGCTGATGGTTGTGACCGCTACATCATCAGCCACAGCGAAACAGTAACAAGTGTGATGGAAGTATATGCGCTTTTTATTTTAGCAGGATGGAAAAAAGAAAATTTGAATATTGATATCATCCCCCTTTTTGAAACAATAGAAGATCTGAAGAATGCAGCAACGGTAATGCAGGAATTGTATAAAAACGATTTGTATAAAAAACATTTAAAAAGAAGAAATAATAAGCAAACCATTATGCTTGGCTTTAGTGATGGTACAAAAGATGGTGGATACCTGATGGCCAACTGGAGTATTTATAAAGCTAAGGAAGCACTTACAAAAATATCTACCAGTAATAATATTGATGTAGTATTTTTTGATGGGCGTGGCGGTCCTCCCTCCCGTGGTGGCGGTAAAACACATAATTTTTATGCAAGTATGGGTAAAAATATTTCTAACAAAGAAATACAGATAACTGTACAAGGGCAGACGGTAAGCTCAAGTTTTGGAACAGTGGATTCTGCAAAATTTAATATAGAACACTTACTCAGTGCCGGAATTTCTAATGATCTTTTTTCTACCAAAGAAAAAACGCTCCTGCCGGAAGAAGAATCATTATTACAACAGCTTGCATCGGCAAGTAATGAAAAATATATTGCATTAAAAGAGCATCATCATTTTATGCAATATCTGAACGATGTTAGTCCGCTTAAATTTTATAGCGAAACAAATATTGGAAGCCGGCCTGCAAAAAGAGGAAAAGGCAAACTTACTATGAATGATCTGCGTGCCATTCCTTATGTAGGCGCATGGAGCCAGTTGAAACAAAATGTTACCGGCTTTTATGGCGTAGGTACTGCATTGGAAAAATTAAATAAAGAAAAAAGATTTAACGAAGCAAAGGATTTATACAAGCAATCTTTGTTTTTTAAAACGCTGGTAGATAATTGTGAAATGACAATGAATAAATGTTTTTTTCCTTTAACAATGCATTTGGCAAACCATGAAATATATGGTGAGATATGGCAAATGATTTACACAGAATTTGAATTGACAAAATCATATATTTTTAAACTGAGTGGGCGGACAGAATTGATGACAAATTATCCTGTAGATAAATTATCAATTCAAATGCGGGAGCGTATTGTGTTGCCTTTAAGCACTATTCAGCAATATGCAATTACTAAACTAATTGAAATGAAGGATGCAGGAGAAACAGAAAAAGAAGTTTTTAAAAAATTAATTATCCGTAGCTCTTTTGGAATAATAAATGCCGCAAGAAATTCTGTATAATAATATTAAAGTGAAAGCAGATCAATACATTTTGAAAGGCTCTTCTGCCAGTGTGGAATTTGTATCTGAAAAGTGTTCTGTATTTTATCAGTATTTAAAGCTGAATAATGCGGGCGCTTTGCAGGCGTTGGATAAGCAGATGTGTTGATTGGATTTACAATGCATTTGCTGTGGATCAATTTCTTTATTTCAATTGCGAAATCATACCAGCTTATTATTCCTTCATTGCTATAATTGTAGATGCCTCCGTTGGCCTTATTGTTTTTATTAATGAGCTGCATTACTGTATCGGCCAGGTCTGCAGCATATGTAGGGCAACCAAACTGATCATTTACAACTCCAATACTTTCTTTTTCGCACATAAGACGAAGCATTGTTTTTACGAAATTTTTTCCGTGGCTGCTATACACCCAGGAGGTTCTCATGATGAAAGCTTCCGGATTATTTTGTAGAACCTTTTTTTCTCCAATAAGTTTTGTTTCTCCGTAAAAATTTACCGGGTTTGTCTCGAATGTTTCCAGGTAAGGTGTATCGGCTTTACCATCAAAAACGTAATCAGTAGAAAAGTGAAAAAAGATACTGCCATGCTTTTTACATAGGGAAGAAAGAGCAGCGGGCGCTTCCGCATTTACCAGCAATGCTGCTTCTTTATCTGTTTCAGATTTATCAACAGCAGTATATGCAGCACAATTAATACAGCAGTAAATATTATTCTGCTTAAAATATTTATCTAACAAATCTGTATCTGTAATTGATAATTCTTCTTTGGCTACAAACAAAAAATTAAATCTGGGATACCTTTTTTTCAGCTCCCTGAATTCCATACCAAGTTGGCCATTAGCACCGGTAACAAGTATGTTTTTATTGCTGCTCATTAAAATATTATAAAGAAGAAAAGCTGAAATTATTTTTACAATCCTTAAAAGAAGGATGCAAAAGATCCTTATCTGATATCAATTGTTTTTGAGTCGGTACTCTCCAATCAATTGCAAGCAGCTCATCATTAAACATAATACCAGCTTCTGTCGTTTTATTATAAAACTCATCGCATTTATAAAACACTTCACAACTTTCACTTAACACCGAATAGCCATGAGCAAACCCTTTAGGTATTAATAACTGAAGTTTATTTTCTGCTGAAAGTTCCATGCTGAAAGTTTTCCCAAAAGTTGGTGAACTTTTTCTTAGATCGACCACTACATCTAATATAGACCCACTTAAAACTCTTATAAATTTTGTTTGCGCAAAAGGCGCAAGTTGGTAATGCAATCCCCTTATAACACCATAGGAAGATCTCGCCTGGTTATCCTGTACAAAATGAATATCAATACCATCATTTTGACAGACCTTTTCATTATAACTTTCATAAAAATAACCACGGCTATCTTCAAATACAGCTGGCTCAAAAATTAATAGTCCGGGGAAATCTGTCTTTTTAAATGGCATTGATCCTTTTATAAAATATTATTTAGAATATAGTTTTTTAAAATAAGCAATTGTTTCTGCAAGTCCGTCTTCAAAACGTTTTGTAGGTTTATAGTCAAGTAATTCTTTAGCCAGAGATATATCTGCTAATGAATTTCTGATATCGCCGGCTCTTGGCTCCCTATACGTTGCAGGCCACTCTATACAAAGATTAGCTACGCAGGTATTGTATAAATAATTTACAGAAAAATTTTCGCCCACTGCAACATTATAAACTTTGTTTAAAGCTTCTTCATTTTTTGTAAGCATTGCCTTTACATTTATCTGCACAGCATTATCTACAAAAGTAAAGTCCCTTGTCTGCTCTCCATCCCCGTTAATAAATACAGGAGTTTTTTGCATTATCCCCTTTACAAATAATGGTATTACGGCAGCATAAGCTCCATCAGGATCCTGGCGTGGGCCAAAAATATTAAAGTAACGAAGGCCGGTAGTTTTCAAACCATATACGTCAGCAAATATCTGCGCATACAACTCATTCGTTTTTTTTGTAGCAGCATAAGGAGATAAGCAATTCCCTACCCTGCTTTCCAATTTTGGCAAAGTGGGTTCATCACCATATACTGATGAGGAAGAAGCGTATACAAAATGTTTTATGGAATTATCTGTGGCTGCTTTCAGCATATTTATAAAGCCGCCTACATTTACATCATTAAAATAAATCGGCTCTTTAATGCTACGTGGTACTGACCCTATTGCTGCCTGGTGGCTAACATAATCCATTCCGGCACATGCCTGTTGACAAATATCCAAATCACGTATATCGCCTTTTATAAATTCAAACTGAGGATAAACTCTTAATACATCAAGGTTAGATTCGAACCCGTTAGACATATTATCCAGGACTCTTACTTTAGCTGCACCCTTCTTTAATAAGTATTCAGCAATATGGCTGCCTATAAATCCAGCACCGCCCGTTACTAAAAAATTCTTATCTCCTATATTTTCATTAAGAAATTCCTGCATCAAAATTTGAATATTAAAGACGCAAAATTAACCCAAGCAATTTTAAATTTTGCTTTTATTTTATATTAAAGACTCCAGTAGCTACGGCTTTCAATATTATTTCTGTAAATGCCTTTTAGGTCTGCAATAAGAGCCGTATTTTTTGTTATCGAAGAAAAATATGCATCATCTAAACCTTTATAACTATTGTGGGGAACCGTCACTATAACAGCATCATAATCCTTACCAATTTCTGTTAAACCAAAACCATATTCATGTTTTAACTCATTACTATCTGCATGTGGATCTACCACATCTACATTCAAAGAAAATGATTTTAGTTCTTTAATAACATCTGCTACTTTACTATTGCGGATATCACTAACATTTTCCTTAAAAGTTGCGCCCATTACCAACACTTTGGCATTTTTTACATTTCCATCGTTTTGTATAATATGTTGCAAAACTTTTTTCGCAACATAATTAGCCATGCCATCATTTATCGCACGGCCGGCCAATATTACCTGGCTATCATAGCCCAACTCTTTTGATTTATAAGTAAGATAATATGGATCAACACCTATACAATGTCCACCAACAAGGCCTGGTTGAAACTTTAAAAAATTCCATTTTGTCCCCGCAGCTTCCAGTACTTCAAATGTATTTATGTTCATCCTATCAAAGATGATCGACAGCTCGTTCATTAAAGCAATGTTGAGATCTCTCTGTGTATTTTCAATAATTTTTGCAGCTTCTGCTACTTTAATGGAAGAGGCTTTGTGTACGCCAGCTTTTACAACCAGTTCATAAACTTTTGCAATTGTATCAAGGCTTTCAGCGCAGCAGCCACTTACTACTTTTACAATGGTAGTAATGGTATGTTCTTTATCTCCCGGGTTTATTCTTTCCGGCGAGTAACCAACTTTATAATCAGTCACCATTTTCAAACCGGATAATTTTTCCATTATTGGTACGCAATCTTCTTCTGTACAACCAGGATAAACAGTACTTTCAAAAACAACATAATCTCCTTTTTTCAAAACCTTACCTACGGTAGAGCTTGCGCCCAGTAAAGCTTTAAGGTCAGGCACATTATGCTCATCTACCGGTGTAGGAACTGCTACAATGAAAAAATTGGCTGTGCGTAATACATCGAGATCATTTGTAAAAGCAATATCACAGCCATTGAATGCACTACTTTCCAGTTCCTGGCTTGGATCAATTTTATTACGCATCATCTCTACACGTGCCGCATTTATATCAAAACCAATAACCTTAATTTGTTTTGCAAATTCCAATGCTATTGGTAAGCCTACATAGCCTAACCCAATAACTGCCAATGTTTTCTTTTTGTCTAATAGATCCTGGTACATATTTATTTGAACCCTTTACAGGTTTTTTATTTTATAAATTAATAACTAAGCTTATTTAAAATCCTTTGGTAACTTATTCAGCTCTTCCTTTGGTAAACTTTTAAAATATTCATAAGTTATTTTCAATCCTTCAGCCCTGCTTGTCTTAGGTTCCCATTTCAACAATTCTCTTGCTTTTTTAATATCTGGCTGGCGCTGTTTGGGATCATCAACAGGCAGGTCTTTGTAAACAATCTTTTGTTTGGTTCCCGTAAGCCTGATAATTTCTTCAGCAAAATCTTTCAATGAAATTTCATCAGGGTTGCCAATATTTACCGGTGATGCATAATCGCTCATTAATAATTTATAAATTCCATTTACCAAATCATCTACATAACAAAAACTTCTTGTTTGGCTACCGTCACCAAATACGGTAAGATCTTCTCCACGCAATGCCTGCCCGATAAATGCCGGCAGCGCACGTCCATCATTCAGTCGCATACGTGGACCATAAGTATTAAATATTCTTACAATCCTGGTTTCAACGTTATGAAAAGTATGATACGCCATTGTGATCGCCTCCTGAAAACGTTTCGCCTCATCGTATACGCCACGAGGACCAACAGGGTTTACATTGCCCCAATATTCTTCATTTTGTGGATGCACTAAAGGATCACCATATACCTCACTTGTACTGGCCACTAATATCCTTGCATTTTTTGCTTTCGCAAGTCCAAGGCAATTATGTGTTCCCAGTGAACTTACTTTTAAAGTTTGTATCGGAATTTTTAAATAATCTATAGGGCTTGCTGGAGATGCAAAGTGTAGAATGTAATCAAGCTGACCTGTTACATGAATAAATTTAGAAACATCATGATGATAAAATTCAAAATTTTTCAACTTAAAAAGATGTTCTATATTTTTCAGATCACCTGTAATAAGATTATCCATTCCTATAACATCAAAGCCTTCATTTATAAACCTGTCACAAAGATGTGAACCTAAAAAACCTGCAGCACCAGTTATCAATACTTTTTTTGCCATCTAATAATTATTTATTGGTGATCACTTTTCTTCCAATACTTTCATAATGAAACCCTAGTTTTTTCATCTGTCCCAGGTCAAACAAATTCCTTCCGTCAAAAATACTTTTATTTTTAAGCAGTGAAATTATTTTATCAAAATCCGGTGTACGAAATTCGTTCCATTCTGTTGCGATAATTAATGCATCAGCATTGTGCAAAGCTTCATACTGACTTTCTACGAAAGCTATTTTATTGCCTGGCAATTGTTTAACATTATTCATCGCTTCAGGATCAAATGCAGTTACAGTAGCACCTGCTTCAATGAGTGCATCAGAAATGTATAATGCTGGTGCCTCCCTGATATCATCCGTATTTGGCTTAAATGCAAGACCCCATAATGCAAAATGCTTTCCGGTAAGATCGTTATTAAAATGCGCTTTTATTTTTGGTAATAAATGAAGTTTTTGCTTTTCATTTACTTCCATTACAGCATCTAATATTTTGAATTCATATTTTACATCTTCTGATGATTTGGCAAGTGCCTGTACATCTTTAGGGAAACAACTTCCTCCATATCCAATACCAGGAAATAAAAAACGTTTACCGATTCTTTCATCACTACCAATTCCACGACGAATCATATCAACATCAGCACCCAACTTTTCACAAAGCTGTGCTATCTCATTCATGAAACTTATTTTTACAGCAAGGAAAGAATTTGCTGCATATTTAGTAAGTTCCGCAGACTTTTCATCCATAAAAATAATTGGGTTTCCCTGCCTTACAAATGGGATGTACAGATCGTTCATTACTTTTATTGCCCGCTCAGAAGTAGTTCCTATTACTACTCTGTCTGGCTTCATAAAATCATCAACGGCTACCCCTTCCCGTAAGAATTCAGGATTGCTCACTACATCAAAAGCATCTGCTATTGAAACATTTGCAGGAGCTGCATTTAAGATTGCATTTTTTACTTTTTCGGCAGTACCAACCGGCACAGTACTTTTATCAATAATTACTTTGTAATCGCCGGGCTTTATTAAACTACCAAGATCTTTTGCAACACCTAAAATATATTTAAGATCCGCACTCCCATCTTCACCGGGTGGTGTAGGCAAAGCAAGAAATATAATTTCCGCATCTTTTACAGCATCCTCTAGAGACGTAGTAAATGACAGCCGCATTTCTCTTTGATTGCGTAAGAATAGTTTCTCCAGGCCAGGCTCATAAATAGTGATCTGTCCTGAGGAAAGTTTATCAATTTTGCTTTTATCAATATCTACACAGGTCACATTATTTCCTGTTTCAGCAAAACAAGTACCTGTTACAAGACCAACATAGCCGGTACCAATAATTGCAATTTTCATAAAGTGTTTTTGTTTGGTTATTAATTATCTGTTTATAAATTCTATTACTTTAGAAACAATAAATTGTTGCTGTTCTTCATCAAGTTCTGTGTGTATTGGAAGTGATATTACCCTTTCAGTAAGCCAGTCTGTTACTGGTAAGTTGTAATCGCTTCCGCCAAAAGCATCAAACATTTTTTGGCGATGCGCCGGCACCGGGTAGTAAATCATAGAAGGAACTGCGTTATCTGCAAGAAACTGATGCAATGCATCCCTGTTCACATTTTGCAACAATAAAGTGTATTGGTGAAATACATGCCTGTTGTTCTCTGCCCTAAACGGAATAGTTATATTTTTATTGCCTTTAAATGCTGCATCATAATAGTCGGCAGCTTTGCGGCGGGCTGCTATGTATTCATCTAAGTGTCTAAGTTTAATATCTAATATTGCAGCCTGCATAGTGTCCAGCCTTGAGTTGCATCCGATCACATCATGATAATATCTTTTGCTCTGGCCATGTGAAGCAATCATTTTTAATTTTTCTGCAAGTGCATCATCATTAGTAAACATTGCACCTCCATCACCGTAGGCACCTAAATTTTTACTTGGATAAAAAGAGGTGCATCCGACATGTCCGATATTACCGGTCTTTTTTACCTTACCATCGGTGAATGTATAATCGTTTCCAATGCCTTGTGCATTATCTTCTATTACAAATAAATTATGTTTAGCTGCCAGTTGCATAATTGGTTCCATATCTGCAGCATGACCATATAAATGTACCGGAACAATTGCTTTTGTTTTTGAAGTGATCGCTTTTTCAATAGCTGCTACATCTATACAAAATGTTTTTGGATCTACTTCTACAAAAATTGGTTTGATACCCAGCAGCGCTGCAACTTCTACTGTAGCGATGTATGTAAACGATGGAGTAATAACTTCATCGCCGGCTTTAAGTCCCAATGCCATCATCGCTATCTGCAAAGCATCTGTACCATTAGCACATGGTATCACATGTTTTGATTGGTGATAGGCAGCCAAGTTAGCCGCAAAATCATTTAAAACTTTTCCGCCAATAAATTGTGAGCTTTCCATTACAGCAATAACTGCTGCATCCACTTCTGCTTTTATTTTCTGATACTGTGTCTTAGTATCTACCATTTGTAACGGCCTCATATCATTCTATTTATGCGGCGCAAAGATACAATTTTGACCAGCTAAATAGTACACCCGCTTTTGAATTGATTTAACCACAAATAGCCATTATTTTTGACCTAAATTTTATCTGTTGGATCTTTTATTATATAATTTATTTTTATTGCTTTACAAAACGGGTATCCGCATTGCTTCACTATGGAATCGTAAAGCAAAATTGTGGATAAAAGGGAGAAAGAAAAAGTTGCCCATATCCGGCACTTCCTCTAAAACCGTGTGGATGCATTGCGCCAGCCTTGGCGAATTTGAGCAGGGAAGACCGGTGCTTGAAAGCATCAAAAAAATGTATCCATTCTACAAAATAGTTCTCACTTTTTTTTCTCCGAGTGGTTATGAGATAAGAAAGAATTATGCTGGCGCAGACGAGGTACTTTATTTACCAATGGATGGAAAAAAGAATGCAGAAAATTTTATTGCTGCAATAAACCCCTCCCTTGTAATTTGGGTGAAGTATGAATATTGGTTCTATTATTTAACAGCATTAAAAGAAAAAAACATTCCTGTTTTGTTAGTGTCTGGAATTTTTAGAGAGAGCCAGCCGTTTTTTAAATGGTATGGTGGCATGTGGAGAAAAATGCTTGAAGCTTTTTATTATTTTTTTGTGCAGACACAACATTCAGAAGCATTACTCCGTCAACTAGGTATTGAAAAAAACATAACGGTGAATGGAGATACACGGTTTGACAGAGTTGTAGATATTGCTAAAGCTTTTAAGCCACTCTCTCAACAACTAATGGATTTTTGCAAAGACAGCAAAGTGATTGTTGCAGGCAGTACCTGGGATGATGATGAAGCCGGTTTAATTCATTATACAAAAGCCCATCCTGAAATAAAATTTATAATTGCTCCGCACGAAATTGATGAAGAAAATATAAAAGATATTCAAAAAGAATTTGAAGGTGCTGTGCTTTATTCTGATTTGATAGGCAAAAATATTTTAGAAAAGAATATCCATATGCTGATTATAGATAATATTGGTATGCTTTCTAAATTATACTACTATGCTGATATAACCTATGTTGGTGGCGGGTTTAACGATAGTGGCATTCATAATATTCTTGAAGCTGCAGTGTATGGCAAGCCAGTAATTTTTGGGCCGGAATATGACCGTGCAGAAGAAGCAAGGCAATTGATAGAAAAAGGAGCCGCCTTTAGTATAGAAAATGCATTGGAATTGGAAAAAATCTTAAATGAACTTCTGAATGATAAAGATCATTTAGATGAATGCAGCCGACTGGCAAAACAATATGTTTATGAAAACTGCGGCGCTACAAAAAATATCATTAATTTTATTCAGGAGAAACGTCTTCTTACCAATTGATCGAATTGTTTTACAACTTCATTGGTATCGCTCCAGCCAAGTTTTAATTTCAGTTCACGCTTTATCCAATATTCTGCTTCAGGGAAAATAGAAAAGCCGTTTATCGTTTTAACGCTTCTTTCATACATCACTTCATCTCCTCTGAAGAGTTCTTTTATAAATAAGAACCGGTCATTTACGCCGATACCTTTTTTCAAATCTTTGATAGAAACTTCCTGCAATTTATCACTCAATTCTATTTTTATCTGTTTGAGTTTATCATTTACAGAATTTTCATTTGACGCTGTTATATTTTCATTTACTTCTCTTTTTTGCTTGGGCTTTTCTTCCACTTTGGTTTCCTGTAATGGTGCCTGGTGAGCAAGCGTTGGTATATCATCTACCGGATCAAAAAGTAATTGAGGTTTATTTTGAGAACTGATATTATTTCTTATTTCAGCATTGCGTTTTATTTCTTCAAGCTCCGCCTCTACTTCCGCCTCATCAACTTTTAATATTTCTGTTGTTCTTTCTTCTGGCACATCTTCTTTTTCCGCTGCGCTTGCTTTATTTTCATAAAACGGCGCAATACGTATGCTGGCTCCCTTTTGCTCAGGAGTATTCGGTTGCATTTGTTTAAGATGCATCAACTCCGAATGAAGCATTTGAACCGTCAAGAGCAACTGATCAGCAGAAGCACTTTGAGAAAGTTGCTCTTGCAATTTATTACTAAGGGTTTGCACCCGTTCCATATACTTTTATTTGCAGGTAAAAAATAAATGAATGCTAAAGATTTTGTTTTGCCTAATCAATAGAAACCGTAATCTTTGCAGCAATCGATTAAAGTTACAAAACACTATTTTAAAATAAATATTAAATGTTTATAGAACCTAATTTACGGGGTGACCGGCGTGGTTGGATTGAAGTTATTTGCGGGAGCATGTTTAGTGGAAAAACAGAAGAATTGATACGCCGCTTAAAAAGAGTAAAGATTGCGAATCTGAAAGTAGAAATATTCAAGCCAGCAATTGATACCCGGTACGATGAAGTAAAAATTGTAAGTCACGATACCAATTCAATTTTAAGCACACCCGTAGAAAGTTCACAAACCATATTATTACTGGCCCAGGACGTAGATGTAGTGGGCATTGATGAGGCTCAATTCTTTGACGCAGAGATCGGCAATGTATGTGAGCAACTTGCGCTAAAAGGAATGAGAGTAATTGTTGCAGGGCTCGATATGGATTACCTTGGAAATCCTTTTGGCCAGATGCCAGGACTTTTGGCCAAGGCAGATTACATCACCAAGCTGCACGCTATTTGCGTAAAATGCGGAAATATTGCCAATATAAGCTACCGCAAAATAGCAGGTGGTGCACAGGTATTATTAGGCGAAAAAGATATTTATGAGCCCAGATGCAGGATATGTGCACAGTTGAAGGATTAGATACAAGCTTCAGTTTGTCATAGCAACATAGTTGTGTCACAATCCTTTCATCGGCATAACATTGGGCAACATTACAGAATTTTTTATAAATTTTCTTCATAAAAAAAGTCCCAATTTACATCGGGACTTTTTCATTTATACATGCTAATTCAATTACTCTTCTTCATCAAAGCTCATCGCTTCTTTGGTTGTCATCAGCAATTCATATTCTTCCTTGCTTCCTACAATCATATTTTCAAACTCACGTAAACCTGTACCTGCTGGTATCGGGTGACCGGTGATAACGTTCTCTTTCAAGCCCATCATCAAATCGGTTTTACCGTTAATAGCTGCACTGCTCAGTACTTTTGTAGTTTCCTGGAACGATGCTGCAGATATCCAGCTTTGTGTACCCAATGATGCTTTGGTAATACCAAGCAACAATGGTGAAGAAGTTGCAGGACTTGCGTCACGGAATTCAACCAGTTTTTTATCAGCCCTGCGAAGAATAGAATTTTCTTCTCTTACTTCACGAAGGGTAACGATCTGACCTATACGTAATTTGCTGCTTTCTCCATGCTCGGTTACAACTTTTTTATCAAAGATGTAATCGTTCTCCATGTTAAAGTCTAACCTGTCTTCTGTATCTCCTTCAAGGAATTTAGTATCACCTGCATCTTCAATGGTTACTTTACGCATCATCTGACGAACAATAACTTCCACGTGTTTATCATTGATCTTCACACCCTGTAAACGATAAACTTCCTGAATTTCATTTACAACATATTCTTGCACTGCAAAAGGACCTTTGATAGAAAGTATATCCGCAGGAGCTGTTTGTCCATCACTCAATGCTGCACCGGCTTTTACAAAATCACCATCCTGCACCAGGATCTGGCGGCTCAATGGAACTAAGTATTTACGTACAACACCATCTTTAGCTTCTACAATGATTTCCCTGTTACCACGCTTGATTGCTCCGAATGTAGTTACACCATCAATTTCACAAACTACTGCAGGGTTACTAGGGTTACGTGCCTCAAACAATTCAGTTACACGAGGCAGACCACCAGTGATATCTTTCAACTTGCTTAATACCCTTGGAATTTTTACAAGCACCTGGCCGCTTCTTACAGTATCTCCTTCTTCTATCACAATGTGTGATCCTACCGGCAGGTTATAGCTTTTCTTTTCTTTACCCTCAACAATGATAGAAGGTAACTTAGTTTTATCTTTTGTTTCAATAACCACTTTTTCCCTGTGACCTGTTTGTTCATCTGATTCATCACGATAGGTTATACCTTCCAATACAGCATCGAAACTTATTTTACCATTTACTTCCGCAACGATTACGTTATTGAATGGATCCCAGGTACAGATGATATCACCTTTTGCAACTTTCTGTCCGTCTTTTACTTTCAACACAGAACCATAAGGGATATGCATACTGTTCAATAAGCGATCAGATTTCACATCTATATTTCTTATTTCACCGGTACGGCCAATGACAACCATTTGTTTTTTGCCTTCATTATCTTCTGTATTTACAGTACGTAAACCATCAAACTGAAGTGTACCATCATTTTTAGCATACAATGAAGATTCAACTGAAGTAGAACCTGCCACTCCACCCACGTGGAAAGTACGTAAAGTAAGCTGTGTACCAGGCTCACCAATTGACTGAGCTGCAATGATACCAACTGCATCACCACGCTGAGCTAAGTAACCAGATGCCAGATTTTTTCCGTAACATCTAACACATACACCACGTTTGCTTTCGCAAGTCAATACAGAACGTATCTCAACGGTATCTATTCCTAACTCTTCAATTTTCTTCGCATCTTCTGCACTTATTTCTTCACCTGCTCTAATAATTAATTCATCAGTTACAGGATGTGTAACATCATGCAATGAAGTACGACCAGCAATCCTGTCGCTTAATGTTTCAATAATATCTTCATTATCTTTTAAAGCCTGTGCTGCAATACCACGAAGGGTTCCGCAATCTTCTTCATTGATAACAACATCCTGTGCAACGTCTACAAGCCTTCTTGTTAAATAACCGGCATCCGCTGTTTTCAATGCCGTATCCGCCAAACCTTTACGGGCACCATGGGTAGAGATAAAGTATTCCAATACACTCAAACCATCTTTAAAGTTTGCAAGGATCGGGTTTTCAATAATCTCACTTCCTGATGAACCAGATTTACGTGGCTTAGCCATCAATCCCCTCATACCACCCAACTGTTTGATCTGTTGTTTAGAACCACGGGCACCACTATCAAGCATCATGTAAACAGAGTTGAAACCTTGTTTATCAATTGCAAGATCACGGATAAGCGTTTCCGTTACTTTAGTATCTACACGGCTCCAGATATCAATGATCTGGTTGTAACGCTCATTGTTTGTAATAAGACCGTTGTTGTAACTGTCCCAAACTTCTGCTACTTCGCCCTGTGCATTTTCAACCAGTTCTTCTTTAATTTCCGGTACAATAAGGTCATTAATGTTGAATGATAAACCACCACGGAATGCCATACGGTATCCCAATGTTTTAATATCATCCAGGAATTTAGCAGTGATAGGAACACTTGTCCATTTAATAATATCACCAATAATTTCACGCAGATTTTTCTTTGTCAATAAAGCATTGATAAAACCTACTTCTTTAGGAACATGCTGATTGAATATAACACGACCAACAGTTGTTTCAATTAATTTAAAAGTAAGCGTACCATCATTGTTGCGATAGTTTGCTTTTACTTTAATATTTGCGTGAAGGTCAATTTGCTTTTCGTTATATGCAATGATCACTTCCTCAGCAGAGTAAAATGATTTACCCTGTCCTTTTACTATTTCAGTATCAGTAGATTTTTTACCCTTGGTAATATAATACAAACCAAGTACCATGTCCTGAGAAGGAAGGGTGATCGGCGTACCATTCTGCGGGTTCAAAATGTTATGAGAAGAAAGCATTAATAACTGGGCTTCCAATATAGCAGCATTGCTCAAAGGAACGTGAACCGCCATCTGATCACCATCAAAATCCGCATTGAAGGCAGTGGTAACCAATGGATGCAACTGTATCGCTTTACCTTCTATCAATTTTGGCTGGAAAGCCTGGATTGACAAACGGTGAAGGGTTGGGGCCCTGTTCAACATAACAGGATGTCCTTTCAATATATTTTCAAGAATATCCCAGATGATCGCTTCTTTTTTATCAACAAGCTTACGGGCGCTCTTTACTGTTTTTACAATACCTCTTTCAATCAGTTTACGAATGATAAATGGCTTAAACAATTCTGCAGCCATATCTTTTGGTAAACCACACTCATGCATTTTCATTTCTGGTCCTACCACAATTACAGAACGACCTGAATAATCCACACGTTTACCCAAAAGGTTCTGACGGAAACGTCCTTGTTTACCTTT
>JBDSIB010000044.1:0-95602 GCA_039918155.1 Ferruginibacter sp. | reverse complement strand
CTTAAACCAATTGCGTTTATGGCAATGCCGACAAGCAACAGCGACGTTACTGATATTTTTTTCTTTGATTTTGAGATCGAATATACCAGGAATGTCGCCAACAGGCCGCCGGCAAATGCAAAAAGCGGTACGAGTAACGGCCCTGCAAGACTCCTTACTTCTTCATTCATTTGTATTGCAAACACAAAAACGATAGACGCTCCGAACGCTGCGCCGGCACTGGTTCCTATTAACCCCGGCTCTACAATCGGATTGCGAAAGAGCCCCTGTAGCAGAACCCCGGATACCGATAAAATGGAACCGGTAATAGCACATAGTAAAACACGGGGCAATCTTATCTCAATAAATACTCCTTCATAAATATTCTCAGGCTTTTTATTTTGAAATGCATGTATTAAGCCGGAAAACATATCGTGTATAGGTATAGAAACAGCACCAAATGCAATGCTGCACAATACGACTATTACTAGAAGTATAATCGTACAAGGAAAGAAAAATTTACTTTGTCGGAACATTTGCATTGGGATAAAAAAGCTTCATAAGTTTCATAACGTTGATGCCTGTACGTGGGCCAAAGTAAACCAGGTCGTGTTCTTCAAAACGGTAGATGCGATTGTTCCTGGCAGCGTTGGTTAAACTTACACCAGGAATACCATTTTTAAAATTTTCTTCGCCCCCCATTTTGTCAAAGCCATAATCCGTAGCAATAATGATATCCGGATTTGCAGCAGCAACTGATTCCGCACTCATTTGCCTGGCGCCCTTTGCATCATAATGTGCGGCCCTTCCACCAGCAAGTTCAATCATTTTGTCTGTAATGCCACCCCGGCCACTCATTACAAAAAATGAATTGCCAGCCCGCCCAAACTGGATGACCATGACAGATGGCGTATCCAAAACAGGAATAGCAGCCAAAGTATTTTTTGCTTCCAGCAGATCTGCATCTAATTTTTCATTTAAAGAATCAGCTATTTTAGACACATGAAAGAACTCAGCCAGTTGCTTCAATATCAGTTTAGAACTGTCAATCGTTCTGCCAATGCTGAATGCTTTTATATTCAGTCCGGCCTTCTCCAGTTGTGGCAGCACATTTGCCGGCCCCATGTCGTTATCATGCAAAATAATATCCGGCTTCATCGAAATAATTCCTTCTACACTCAACATACGATGATAACCCACGGTAGGCAATAGTTTGGCGCTGTCAGGATAAGTGCTGGATAGATCAACGGCAACAATATCATGCCCCTTACCAAGCGCAAAAATCATTTCATTTAATTGTTTCGATACGCATACAATTCGCATATCCCTTTTGCCATCTTTGTCTTTGTTGCCAAATTGCCCGCAGGAAAACAGCACGAACGGTAAGGCTAAGATGATAATTATTTTTTTCATTTTTTGTTATTAATAAAGATAAGTAAAGGCAGTTGTTGACAACTGCCTTTACATGTTTTAGAAATTGTATTTTAAATTAATGCCGCCATAACAGGTGGCCTTAAGCGGTCCGGGCAAATATGCATCGGGCAACTGATTCACAAAAACAAATATCGGGTATTGTGTGTTGGTGATATTATCTATCCCAAAATATAAGTTTATATCAAAATGCCTGCTGAGGCTGCGCTGAAAGCCAACCTTAGCATTTAGTAAGCTGTAAGAAGACGTTTTGTTTAAACCATCGGAGGTAATAGGGAAAGCATCTTTATAACTATAAATAGCATTTGCATAAAAACCGCAATTTGCTACCAGATCTACACCAATATTAGCGTTGAAGGGGCCTACGCCTGCAACAGCTTTACCATCGTAATTAATTGCCGAATCACCACCTGACCGGCTCTTTGTATGAAAGACATAATCAACATATTTAAAATCAGAATAAGTAAAATTAAAAAATGGGCTGACGGTTTTAAAAAAGCCATCAGCAGATGTGTACGCAGCATATTTTACCAGAAGCTCAATCCCTTTATGATCCTGTTTGCCGCCGTTCACCACATAACTGTACAGGGTAGACGTACCTGCAGGATTTAAGACATTCATTGCAGTAAACTTGTCCGAAAATTTTGCATCGAAAAAAGCAAGCTGGTAAGACAATTTGCTTTTAAGCAAAGAACCCTTGGTGCCAATTTCAAATTGATTACCAACTTCAGGTTTTAGGTCTGTGTTAATGGCGCCTGTGCTTGGTATATAAAAGTAAGAACTTGTTGGAGCCTTATACGCTTTGGTGTAAGAGGCATAGAGCGATAATTCCCTTGAGAACACTTTGTTAATCGCAAAATGTGGAGATAATAATCCGTCATAATTCTTACTATATTTTGTTGGCAGCGTACTGTTGGCGACATATACCCTGTTGTTTAATGTAATATTCATATTGCTCCATCCAACACCTGCAGTAATAGAAATTTCGTGCGGCATCGCTAAAGTCCATTCGGTAAAAAGAGAAGATGTGCCTGTCGTGGTATATTGGTTACTTCTTTGGGCACCAATGATGTAGTATCCGGCTGTATCGTTTGGGTTTTTGACCATTGTATACCCAATAGTTTGCGCATTTTGATGTTGCGTTTCTACACCGGTTATACCGCTTAGGCTAAAGCCAGCTGTTAATGAAAATTTCGTATCAAAAGTGGACCGCAGCCCATAATTTATGGGGTTCTTATCCGTCCATCCAGCCGCAGAACTTGAATTGTTCGTAATGCCGGAACCATACACGGTTGTTGTATTTGACAAATGGTTGCTAAAATTATACGTATGGCTAAGTCCTGCTCTAAAGCTGATTATTTCTGAATGTGCATCTCTTATTATGTAATCAGGATTTCCGGAATAATCATTATTAGCATACTGTGTTAACGTTAATTCGCCGGACCTTTGATCGTAGCTGTGACTATACCCGAAATAGGTGCTCACAGATTGTTTCTCATTGATCTTAAAATCACCGGCTACATTTACAAAATCTTTATGCGAAGCATTGTGCAACAAATAGCCGTCAGATTCCTGGTGGCCGTAATTAACTAAGAGCGAAGAATTTTCTTTTCCAATTTCGAGATGTGTTGTATAACGCTGTAAACCGTTGCTCCCGATTAAAACATCCTGCCCTATTGAAGTTTTCCCTTTTTCGGGTTTAACGGTTTTAAGATTTACAACACCTGCAATAGCCAGTCCGTATAAAGTTCCGGAAGGCCCTTTTGTCACTTCAACATCTCCAATGGAACCAAAGTCAATATCATCTAAAAGGGTAATTCCTTCGGCATCCGTAACAGGTATTCCGTTTAAATAAACCTTGTAACCCTGGCCATCGAAATTGCTGCTTATTCTGCCTGTACCACCACTGCCGCCTCCGTATCCCCGTATATTAAATTGCTGCCCAGAAGATACAGCCCTTCTTTGTAAAGTAACCCCAGGCACATTTGCATTGATGGCATCATCGAGGTATAAGCCAAGCCCACGCTTCAATTCAGGCGTTCCCAACTTAGTGATTGAGGAAGGTTGAAACAGGAGTGATTTATTTAAGTTAGATGTTGCCGTTATTTCTACTTCTTCAAGATTGCGGCCTGAGGGGTGCAAAGCGATGCTTAAATAGCCACCACAATTTTTAATAACCTGGGTATATTTATCATAGCCTACATAACTAATAGTTAAAGTGCTCTGGTTACTGCACTCAATGGAAAATGTTCCATCATTACCAGTAAGAAATGTATTGCCTGCCAATGACACTGTAGCGCCTATTAGTGCACTATTAGTGTGAGAGTCAAAAACTTTCCCTTTTAATGTTTGAGAAAAAACATGGGTGCTGCAAAGCAATGCTGCCCAAAAAAACAAACGCTTCATTTTATTTTATTTATTGGTGAGGATCAAATATTTTATGAGTAACCTTGTAATTGGGCACAAGTAGTTACCGAAAAATAATTTAAGAATAATATTGCACTTTGTAACAGGCTTGCGTAAACGAAGTTTTAGGACGTATTGCTACCTGCAAAAACTAGATGGTAAACCGGGGTGGTGGTGCAGAGATGTCAAAATATGGACATATTAATCCGGGAGCTTTGCCGTGTCTGAATTTCGGTAAATTGTATAGGGGAGAAAAGCCATGAATGCTTATTTGTAAATCATTTGCAAAAAGATCCAGGCGGAATTTAACGAGGGGCAAATCCCTGCCTGTGGTATTTTTTTTACCTTGTACAATATAGCACACTGCCAGCTCCCTTAAATTATCTTCTTCGGTATCGGAAATAGCCGAGATGTGAATGCTGTCTCCAATAATTTTTTGGCTTACTACATCATACATTCTGCCGTCAAATTCAAATTCGTTCTCATCATTGTCAAAAAAGGAATCGAAAGTTTTTTTGAAGCCGGATTTTGAGACAACAAATTCAACAAGTTTTTTTTTATTCAGGTTTGAATTTGCAATGATTGCCTTTTGCGACTTATGAATAGCATGCAGGCCGGCATACCACCCAATATAAAACCCGCTGCCGCAAACCATTATTATTAAAAATAAAAATATAGCACTTAGCTTTCTCAAGTTTAATTGTTTGTACTTAAATTCCTGATTGAGTTTAATTTAAGGAGACTTAGGGTTTTACATCAGGATCATTAAACGATTTTTATAAATTAATTTACATCTAAGATAATCTAATCATAATCATAGTTGGATATCTAGGTAAATATTTCGAAATACCAGATTGAATTTTGTCCGGGTTATTAAATGGCACCCCATATGAAAAAACAGCCGGTTGTTTAAGCTGGCTGCTTTTTATCATTGTTATTTTATTTATTCTACAATTTCAATTCCATTATAAGCTTTGCCTTTTGCATTGGTCGCTTTGTAAACAAACGAGCCTTTGGGCAACCCTGTGATCTTTATATTGCCGTTTGGTGCGATAGTGTATTTGCGGTACAACCTACCATCGGATGAATATAGAAACAATTGGGCTGACACATCATCCAGATTACTCACCGTTATAACCAGGTTGCCATAGGCAGGGTTCGGTGTAATTCTCAGGAAGGCAATATTTTCAAGAGTAACCACTACAATATTTGAATACGAGTACCCATTATCGTTATCTACCATTCTAAGCCGGTAAAAATTATTGCCTGCGAGGGGCTGATTATCAGTGTAAGAATAATTAGCTGCATTTGCGCCTTTAACTGCGGCTATCTTTTTAAAACTGATCCCATCTGCACTGCTTTCTATTTCATAGTGGTTGAAATTAAATTCCGATGCCACTTTCCATTGAAGCAATATACCAGATGGCTGCTTCTTACCGGTAAAGCTTGTTAGTTTTACCGGTAAGACAGAACTGCCTGTTGTGGCAATTAAAAACTGGCTGAAGCTGGAATTGTTAATACTGTTATCAAATGTTGCAGAGCCATTGCTGCCTGATGTTGCTGCAACAGCGCCACCCAACAGGCTCCAGTTATTTAAAAATTCATTGGAACTGCGTTTCAGTAATTTCAATACTCCCGGTGCAGAAGCATCTGCAGCACTTATATTCAGCCCATCAAATTTTATTGCGGTTGTAGCGGTAAAAGCTGCATTGCTTCCCCAGTTGTGTATCACCCAATAATTATTGTTGAGATGCGGATACCCTGAAGGCAAACTATCGGGTTGGCTGTAAAGCCTTGTTACTACCATTTCTCCATTGGGTACAGTAGGACCCGGGAATGTAATGGCTGCGCCTGTGCCAGGAAAATAGTAAGAGCCTGCTGCATTTACATTAGGAATACGGTAGCTTATACCGGCACCAATAGCCGCAGTGGAGATTGCGATATTTGCAGGTGCTACTGTAGAGGTCGTGCCATTTCCCATCGCATCGTACAAAGTATTTGTTGTGGCATTATACTGGTTAAACTGGTAGTAGCCTACAAGCCCATTCTCCGCAACAGGGTTTTTTACGAGATGCATCTTTTCTCTTATTTCCTGCTGGCTCAATTGATATTTGTAAAAACATATTTCATCTACCTGTCCCTTATAATTTCCGCCCTGACCATGAATATCTGCATTAACGGTTACGGGTACCTGCGAAAAATCTACCGGAGGAAAACCGGCCGGGGTAAGGCTGCTGGCTTTTGGAAACGTCCATGGATCACCGCCATTCAGATAAATACTCACGGAGTCGGGGCTATAAGTTAGTGCTATATGATTCCATTGGTCTGCTACTAAATTGATAGTGCTTTGCTGGCCGTAATTGATTGCTGTGTTAGTAAATACCAGGTTTAAATTATCGGTATAGCCAGGAAAAGCAAAGCCAATACCAAAGCGGGTGTTAGGCGCCTGGCTGGAAATGATCTGGGAAAAAACTTTCTGTAGGCCCTTTGGTTTTACCCACATCATAATAGTGAAAGTATTGCTGTTGATAGGCACCGGTGATAAAGAAATAACGGGGTTGCCAGTTGGTGTTAGATCAAGCATATAGCCTGCAGCACTATCTGCTTTTGGTGCCTGTGTTCCGCCATTTATAAACAACTGCCCTTCGCTGGTAATATTAGCAGGATTAAAAGTTATATTGCCAGAAGTGCCTGCTGTTGCTGAAGTTGCGCTGTTATTAAAATTGCCCCAGGTATACCCATCATCATTGGATAAACGCTTGAACAATTTGAACGAGCCCGGTGCCGAAGCATCTGCTGCTGATACGTTGATGCTATTGTTCATCTGCAAAGAAACAGTGGGCGAAAAAGCACTGTCTGCTCCATAATTATTAACTATCCAATACGCATTTGGCATTACAGATGAGTGTGGATACTGGTCAGGCAATTGATTTATTTTGGTTACCCAAATATTGCCGTTGGGATGTGTACCGGAGGAGGGGAAATTCAATGTAGCACCTGTACTGCCAAAGATATAATTGCCGCCGGCATTTACTGTTTGCATTCCGCTGCTGCCGGCACCAACCGGAATAGTAGAGTTGATCTTATCTGCCCCACCGCCAAATGCAAAAGAACTGCTGTCTATTAAATTATAACTTGAAGTGGAAGTAGAATCATTGAACTGAAAATAACTTATCAAAGCCGGGTCATGTTTTGGAGAAGAGGGCGCTGCAAAATTTTCTTTTGTTAAGTGACGCAGGCTGTCTATTTCATCGGTGGATAAAGCCCTGTTCCATACACTCAGTTCATCCATCTGCCCAAGAAAATAGCCTGCACCGGGATTTGAATTTCCCAGGATACCATTCGCTACTGCAGACATTCCCTGTGATATAACATCCGTGGCCATTTTATCATTAAGGTACAGGGAAGCACTATCGGGATGTATAACCATTGCAACAAATGACCATTTATCTGCAGGTGCAAAAAGACCGCTGTTCCAGGTGTTGGAAGCATCGCCCGAATTCCATACATACTCTAGCTGATTATCATTGCCCTGGCCCATATAAAAATAACCATTGTCCCATGCCATTATTGAAGCCTGCTGACCCAATACTCCTTGTGGTTTTATCCAGCCGGTGATGGTAAAAGTATTGGTTGCTGCTGTGCTTACAGGAATATTAAAGTAAGTGTAATCATAAAAATTAATTGCTTTGCCGGGAATAGTATCTAAAGCCGGGCAGCCGTTTACAGAACCACCGTTGCATACAAATGGCGGCAGTGGCCCCACGCTTACACTATCCATATCGCTGCTGTTTCCTGTACCTGCTACCGCAAGACCAACATAAATAGAAGCGTTTAAAGTGATGTTGTAATTGTTATAGGTTGTCCAGGTTATTCCGTCGGCAGAGTAAGCTGAAGTAATGGTGGTGCCCTTTCTCTGCAACCTTAACCACATCGGCGTCGGGTAGCTTGTAACCGGGTGATAGCCTGTATTTCCGCCATCTGTGCTACGCCACAGATCAAACACACCTCTTGTATCTAAAGAGTTTAAAAATATGTAAGAACTGTTTGCTGCAAGGTTGTTACGCACCATTATTCCTGCAGAATAATTGTAAACAGAAGAAACATCTTTCACCCTGGCTATTATCTGGCCATCGCCAACCAGCGGCTGGTTTAGAAAAGTAAAAGCATCATTAGGATCGGTAAGACCAGCTCCCTGTGTAGTTATTTTATAATTCATATCTGTCTGCGTATAACAAACTGTTCCCGGTATTGTAGCGGTGCCTATATCTGTCAATTGCCATGGAGCAGGTGCAGCCTGGCAACAATTGCTTATATCATAATTAATAAAGCCAGGTAGGCTTTGCGTGCTTGTTCCGTATTGGTCTGTAACGGTAAGCGACACATCATGGCTTCCTGCCGAAGCGCCAGCATAGCTTATCACCGGTGTCTCTGAAGTCGAGGTTGATGGAGTACCTCCGGGAAAGCTCCATGAATAAGTAGTACCGGTTCCTCCTTCACTTACAACACTATAATCCCTGAATTGCACCGTTGGATTCTGACAATTGGGAGTACGGGTAGCAGCGGATATTTGTGCCTTTGTTGCCGAATGTTCATATAGATCATGATCCCAGGCACCACGGCTTGTACCAGTTATCAATTTACCTTTGTAATAATTGATGAACAAATAGCGTATATCCATTTGCGGTAGTCCGTTACCTAATTTTACCCAATCAGACAAGCTATTATTTTTATAATAAATGCCAGAGGCATTTCCTACATAAATTCCTCCATCAGTACCTCTTTGAAAAATCATTTTAGTAATCGGGTTGTTAGTGAGTGTAGGGGAAGTAATGTTCACATAAGTTATGCCACCATCAATAGAATGCAGCACCTGGCAGTTGTTCTGCACGCCGGAATAGGATACCCATATTTCGTTAGGGTTCACATCGGCTACGGCAATATCAGAAATATTTTTTACGGAAGCTGTAGTAACTGAAGTGGAAGGAGTAATATCTGTCCAGGTTGCTCCGCCATCAGCAGTTTTCATTAAACTGTTATTCGTTAATCCAACTACGGCATAAATACGGTTGGTATCCGTCATACATATTTTTTCTCTAAAAAGCTGGCTGGAAAATGTGTGTATCACTTTTACGGTAAGGCCATTATCATCACTGCGGATCAATGAATTTTTCCAGATGTCTTTTGTAGCTTGTGGTACGGACGATGGATACTGACCGGCATGATGAGTAATAAGCGTATGAAATAAATTAGGATGAAATTCCATTGTATTGAAATAACTGTAAATGCCGCCTGGATCTATTTGCTGTCCAGCATTGGTAAATGTTTTTATACCTGTCCGGGTTATATGATAACTGTCATATCCCTGCGAATATGCAGAAACGCTATCCAGTGGATTAAAATCAGAATTACCCTGGTCTGCACCAAGCAAGGTGTACCATCCTCCCGGCGCCTCATATTCTCTCAGCATCAATGGTCCGTGATTGCAGCCTGCTGCCAACAGGTCTGATTTGAATGCGGCACCGAATCCCCACAGTTCATGATTAGAAATACTATTGCTTACAATTGTAAAATGATTTCCATTATCTGTAGATACCACAGTAGATCCATCAGTAGCTAAAATCACTTTGCCATTTATCATGTATACCCCTCTTAAATCTGAGTGTACACTGCTGGTAGATGTAGAAAAACTAACACCGTTATCTATTGAATATTGGGCGTTTCCCTGGCTGTAAGAACCCCAAACAATTTTATTGTCATCACTTATATCCATAGCTATATCACCGTGGTGCAGACTTGTGGGGGAGCCATACCCCGTATTGATACCATCTATCATATTGGTACGTTGCGATATAATATTGCCTGTTACAATATCCAGTTTATACATTTGTACTGCAGTATGTACATAAGAACTTGTGCCACTACCTACCAAGACATACACTGCATTTGGGCTATTGGTAGCTGTACATATTTTAGACCATCCTGTTACTGTACCTGTAGCCGTGGCTGCAAGCGGAAGGGTTTGAAAAAGAGAGAAGCTTGCACCTGCATCGTTGGACTTATATACATCTACATAATTTTGATTATCACCACGATCCGTAAAATAAACAATACTGTTATTACTGTTATCAAAATCCAACACTTCGCTGTTTAGGTTACTATCCCAGATGCTAAAATTTTTAAGGCCGGTTTTTATTACTGACCAAGTAGTACCTCCATCGGTACTACGGTAAATATTGTTTCCCCAGCGTGCCACTATCAAATTGGGGTCCGTATGAGATGCTGCAATATCATAAGCCTGCCCAGTATAGTTGGTGCTGTTTAAAGTAGTAGGGTTCCAGCTAAAACCACCATCAGTAGATTTTATTACGGCAGATTTACTTACTGCATAAACAATGTTATTGTCGGCATTGCATACATCAATATCATAATAACTATTGGCAGGTAAATTAGCATCTGCAAGGTGCCATGCATTACCATTGTCTTCGCTCATCCAAAGCCCACCAGTTACAAAGCTGATGAATAGTTTATTACTATTTGTTGGATCTATCCGTACACAATAGCCATAGCCCCCGTTGTTCCCACCCGTTGAGCCTGCAACAGCGGGTAAGATATTTCTTGGCCCTATCATACGCCAATCGCCAGACATGGTATCGGTCATTACAGGAGGTGGCCCACTCAGTCCTTTAGTGATGTTATTATAATCAGTAAATGGAGGAGCCTGCACCCTTCCTTTTTTATCTAAGTAAAATATCTTTGTTTTCAACCAACCGGTGCCATATTCTCTCGGGGCGCTTCCTTCCAAAGGATGTTTTTTAAAATACCGTGTAAACTTTTTTTGTACTTTGAAATAGCTCACCTGTGGCTGGCTCATCATTGTAAACCATTTCCTTTTTGAATGAGCTTCTGCTGCTTCTATGCTTTCATTTTCGTCGTCTTCTTTTTCCTGGTATTTATTAGTTATACTATCTTTTGCAGGAGTTGATACTTTATGCTCCTGAGCTTTTAAATTTACTGTGATCAAAAGGAAGGCAATAGAAATAATAGAGGAAAATTTTTTCATTTTGCAAAATGTTACTGTGGTAAATAATTTAGGAAAGCTATTTTAATTTGATATTAAAAAACTTCGCAAACGTTTGCATAAAAATTACAATCGTTTGCGTAATAGTGTTAGTATGTGCAAATAAAAAAATGAAAACAATTTACCGTTTTTAAAAAGACATGGTTTAACCGAAAATAAAAATGGACAAACCGAATCTGATTTCGATTTGTCCATTTAAGTGCCCAGAACAAGATTCGAACTTGCACATCCTTGCGAACGCTGCCACCTGAAGGCAGTGCGTCTACCAATTTCGCCATCTGGGCTTTAAGAAGTTCAAAGTTTAATATTCAAAGTTGAAAGATTTGAAAACTCATACCATTCCAACTATTAAACCCTGCTTAACGGCTACAAATATAACCGCTTATACGGAAACATTAAAATCTCTTAACGCATCATTCAAACTTGTTTTTTTATCTGTACTTTCTTTGCGTTTACCAATTATTAAAGCGCAGCTTACACCAAACTCACCGGCTGCAAATTTCTTACTGTATGTCCCCGGTATCACTACACTTCTTGCCGGCACCACTCCTTTTGTTTCCACCGGTACATCACCACTAACATCAATTATTTTAGTGCTCTGGGTAAGTACCACATTTGCGCCAAGTACAGCTTCCTTTTCTACTCTTACACCTTCTACCACAATACACCTGCTGCCAATAAAACAACCATCTTCAATAATTACCGGAGCAGCCTGCAACGGCTCTAATACACCTCCAATACCCACGCCACCGCTCAGGTGCACATGCTTTCCTATTTGTGCACAACTGCCAACTGTTGCCCAGGTATCAACCATGGTGCCTTCATCTACGTAAGCACCAATATTTACATAAGAAGGCATCAGCACAACATTTTTAGCAAGATAAGCGCCATAACGGGCTACAGCATGCGGCACAGCTCTTACACCCAATTCTTTGTAGCCGGATTTTAATTTCATTTTATCATAAAATTCGAACGGAGGCAACGTATAAGTATTCATAGTTTGAATACCAAAATACAAAAGTATGGCCTGCTTTACCCACTCATTCACTTGCCAGCCGCCACTAACGGGTTCGGCTGTACGTAACCGGCCTTTATCAATTTCTTCAATTACACTTTTTATTGCCTGCACATGATCTTCATCTTTCAGCAGTTCCCTGTCTTCCCACACTTTCTGTATTAATTCCTTCATTTCCA
This sequence comes from Ferruginibacter sp., assembly GCA_039918155.1. GTDB lineage: Bacteria > Bacteroidota > Bacteroidia > Chitinophagales > Chitinophagaceae > Ferruginibacter. Next base: position 83,511 of record JBDSIB010000044.1, on the reverse strand, counting down.
TTTTATTAAAGTTTTTGCAAAAATAACAAATAAAAAAAGCAATTTTGCTGCGGTCTTAAGAATAACAATATGCAGCAAACAAAAATCCTCATACGTCTTCCTAATTGGCTCGGAGATCTGGTGATGAGCACCGCTTTCATAAAGGCTATTAACAAAGCGTATCCGGGTGCTATTGTAGATGTAATTGTAAAAAAGGGAATCCATGTTTTACTGGAAAATTTTCCACCTTACAATAAAAAATATATTTTTTCGAAGGCAGACTATAAAGGCTTAAAAGGCGCCTGGAAGTTCGGGAAAGAAATTGCTGCACAAGAACAATATGATCTGTTTTTTTCATTGCCGAATTCATTATCAGCCGCATTAATGGGCTATGCATCCCGTGCAACAAAACGGGTTGGTTATAAAAACGGGTTACGCAATATATTCCTGACGGATTCCATTAAGCTGGATGAAAATATATACCATGTAGACGAATATGTCAGTCTTATTAAAAAAGTAAGCAATGCTGTTATTGAAACACCTTCAGTAGAATTGACTGTTGCTGAAAAATTTCCTAAGTGTGATGCAATCATCATCAATATAAATTCAGAAGCGCAATCAAGAAGGTGGCCGGAGAAAAAAGCCATCAGTATTATAAATACTATCCGGAGAGGAATTGCAAATGAGATCATACTTGTGGGGAGCGATAGAGAAAAGCCACAGGTGGATGCTGTGTTCAACGCTTTGCCCGATAAAACAAATATTACCAATCTTGCAGGCAAAAGCCCAATACCATTATTGATACAATTAATGGAGAGTTGTAAAATGGTTCTATCAAGTGAGAGTGGCCCGGCACAGATAGCAAATGCATTGGGTACGCCAACCCTCATCACTTTGGGCGCATCTGATGAGTTGTTGAGTACACCATCTGCAAAGAGCAATATTAGCATTGTAAAATATGGACTCCTGCCATGCCAGCCCTGCAAAAAAAATCATTGCAGTAAATATCCGCAACCTGAATGTCTGAACCTGATAGATGAAATACTTATCTTAGAAAAAATAAAAAATATTTTAGCTTCGTAAACCAATGCTGCAAAACTTTAAAACGGATATCGAAAAAAGTATAGAAACACTTAGCAATGGTGGTATTATTCTTTACCCTACCGATACGGTATGGGGTTTGGGTTGCGATGCTACCAATGAAAAAGCTGTTGCAAAAATCTATGCGCTTAAAAACAGGGATGAACAGAAAAGCATGATCGTATTGGTGGCAGATGAGAATGAAATATTGCATTACAGCGAACAAAATACCTTGACTATTTTTGACTATATTAAAGGCATACACAAGCCCGTAACGGTTATTTATCGGCAAGCAAAAAATCTTGCAAAAAATCTTATAAATATAGATGGCAGTATCGGCATACGTGTAGTTAAAGACCCATTTTGCAAAGAATTAATTACACAATTCGGAAAGCCAATCGTTTCTACATCTTCTAACGTATCGGGCTATCCGCCGCCATCTATTTTTGATGATGTAGATGTAGTAATAAAAAACGGTGTTGACTATATAGTTCAACACCGCCAGGGTGATCTTCATAGCGCTGCACCGAGCACTGTCTTAAAAATAAGTGAGGAAGGCGAAATAGTTATATTACGCAAGTAACTTAAAATGCAAGTCCGATACCGACCTGTACACTTTGCGTTTTCCATTTTTCCTGGTTATCAATATCATTAATATTATTCAGGCCTACTGCATAGCGACCATATATTCTGATTTTCGAAATTTCTATCTGAAGTCCACCTACAACACTAAAATCCCCTGTCTTAAAAGCATTTTTTCCATTGGTGAAAAGGTTACTGTTCTTATCCAGGTTAATTCCGTATTGCGGGCCAAGCTGAATGGCGACGAATTTATTTGGCTTAAAATTCAAGAGAAGAGGTATTTTAAGATATTTCAATTGCACATGGGAGACATTGTTAAATGCATATACAGAACTGAAATTATTGCTGGTATCTACATTTACCTGGCTAAATAAAACTTCCGGCTGGATACCGAATTTTGAAGTAATACCAATCTCGGCAAAGCCGCCAACATGGTAACCAAAGGAAAACTGGTTTTTAAAAGATTGACCATCCAGTTTATTAATGTCCGCACCGCCTTTTATTCCAATGTGAAAACCCTGTGCCAATGCGGCTGAAGAGCCAAGCGATAAGATGAAAGCAAGTAAGATGAATTGTTTTTTCATGTTCATACAGTTTTTGAGTTGTGAATATTTTTCAAGTAACATGCCAATGACTGCATATTCATGCAAAAGTTTGTTAACACAAAAACAATTTTTAAAAATCGTAACTTAATTGGACTGAATAAATTGATGTCAGCCGCTTGGTTTTTGTCGCCGGCAAATAATAATCAAGGTAGAATTGGGTATCTATACCAAATTTCCCGATAGCATAATTTGCATCTGTACTTAGTGCTAAAGACTCTATTTCAAAAGGGGTTTGCTGATTAAATCTTCCCAGCTTTTTTAATAATTTACTACCAGAAGCTCTTTGAAGCCTGCGTGTATAAAATGGATTCTGATGCGTTTCAGCGAAAGTACTGCTGCCTGTATTCAATAAAAACTGGGGAGTAATTGTCAACTCATCATTTTTATTTATCAGCTCGTAAAAGTCAAACTCATGCTGTATAAAAGGACTTAATGTAAATCCCGAGACATTTGTAGTTACCGTATCTGTAAATTTTCTGCGTGCGCTTAATAATATAGTATCTACATTATTATAAACTTTAAAACTCCCACTCGAGTAGCTTATACTTAATCCCGGCTGAAGCCACGGCTTCTTTAAATTGATCTGGCCATAAAACTCGTCTTTAAATGGAGAAGCAGTAGTTTCATACCCTTTTTTTACAAAATAGCGTGTATAGCTTACCGTTGCATCTAGTTTGTCATTATTTGTAAGCTGGTAGCTGGGAGATAAACTGTATTGGTAAAATCCGGAGCTATCGCCTAAATTAATAAGGTAAGCGGAAGCAGTAAGCCCCAGGCCACTTTTATGATAATAAGAAACTGAAGGTGTTATTAAAAAAACAGAGGGCTGTCCTTTAGCATTCAGGCTTTTATTTTTTGCGCTAAAATAGCTGTTACCAAAAGAAGTGGCCACTTCAAAATAGCTTTTATATTTGGAATCTTTCTTGATGTTAATGGTTGAATCTTCCTGCTGCGCCGCACAAAGTGCCGGAGCCAGCATAATGCAACAAATAAATAATATTCTCATAAAATTAATTAAGTAATTATTTTGACTAACAAACCCAAGATTAATTTAATTAAGCGGTGATCTTTATTTTTTGAGTACCCATTACAAGCGGTTAACACATCTTTTTTTTGATATAATGCCGATATTAAATAATTATAGCGTACATTTGCGCCGATTTTAGAATTTCTGAGAATTACATGACATGCTCAGATGCTGTTGATAGCAGGTAATAAAAATGTTACCATTAGGTTTTAAATTTTCTCCAACGGCCAGACGCATAACATGTGACCATCAAAAACTTTTTTTTGACCACATGTGTATTTGCAAAATGGCATTTCCACGGTCTCTCATTTTAAACAAAATATTACAATGAATGCATTTGAAGCATTAGGCTTGAACGAAAACATCGTTAAAGCAACAACAGACCTGGGTTTTACTGAGCCCACTCCTATCCAGGTACAGGCTATCCCTGTTTTACTTTCAGGCACTACTGATTTTGTGGGCCTTGCCCAAACAGGAACCGGTAAAACTGCAGCTTTTGGTTTACCGCTGATTCATTTAATGAATGTAGCTGATAAATTTCCACAAGCATTGATCGTTTGCCCTACCAGGGAATTGTGTTTACAAATAACCAATGATTTGGTAGATTTTATGAAGCATACAAAAGGCCTGAGCAGTGAAGCTGTTTATGGCGGAGCTTCTATTACTATGCAGATACGTAATCTTCGCAAAGGAGTACAGATCGTAATTGCTACTCCAGGCAGACTTATTGACCTGATAGAAAGAAAAGCCATCGACCTGCAGAAAGTAAAATATGTAGTGTTGGATGAAGCCGATGAAATGTTGAACATGGGCTTTAGAGATGATATAGACTTCGTATTAAAAAATACCATTAACAGAGAAAGTATCTGGCTTTTCAGTGCAACCATGCCGCCGGAAGTTCGTGCTATTGCAAAGAACTTTATGGAGAATCCTAAAGAAATTACTGTTGGCAAAAAAAATAGTGGAAACGTAAATATTGATCACCAGTTTTTTGTAGCACCTGCCCATAGCCGTTATGAAACATTAAAAAGGCTAATAGATTTTAACCCCGGCATGTACGGTATTATTTTTACACGTACCAAAGCAGATGCACAGGATATTTCTGAAAGATTATCAAAAGCAGGTTATGAAATTGAAGCCTTACATGGTGACCTTACCCAGCAACAAAGAGACAGGGTAATGGGAAGATTCCGCTCAAAAGCATTACAACTTTTAATAGCTACAGACGTAGCTGCAAGAGGTATTGATGTGGATGGCATTACACATGTGATCAATTACGAGCTGCCCGATGATATGGAAGTGTACACTCACCGTAGTGGCCGTACCGGTCGTGCAGGTAAGACAGGTATCTGTCTTTCTATATGCCATAGCAGGGAAACATATAAAATTCGCCAGTTAGAAAAAATGGTTAATGCCCAGTTTCATAAGCTGGATATACCAAGCGGAAAAGATGTATGTCGCAAACAGTTTTTTGCATTTATGGAAAAACTGATCCATACAGATATTTCAAATGGTGATTATGAAACATACTTACCAGACCTGATGACTAAATTTGAAAATGTATCAAAAGAAGAAGTATTGCAAAGAGTTGCTGCTCTTGAGTTTGATCATTTTCTAAAATATTATGAAAATGCGGAAGATCTGAATGCAAAAGACAGTGGCCGCAGCAGAGAAAGATTTGATAGTGTACCGAGAGATGGCAGCCGTAAAGAAAGAACAGATTTTAACCGAAGGGATAATGGCTTTACAAGATTGTTCATTAACCTTGGTACAAAAGATGGTTTTTACAAAGCAAGTTTTCTCCAGTTTATTTTAGATGAAAGTAATCTTAAAAAAGAAGTGCTTGGTAAAATAGATATGAGAGATATGAATACATGGGTAGAAATAGACAAGGCAGAAGCCGGCAAAATGATAAAATCATTGGATGGCAAAAGATATAATAACCGTACTGTTAGAATGAATGAAGCTGATGGTGGTTTTAAAAGAGCAAATGATGAAGGAGGTAGCCAGGGAAGAAGCGATAGGAATGAAGGAAGAGGCGATAGAAGCGAAGGAAGAAAAAGAACTTATGCTCCAAGAGAGAGAAAGTTTTAATAAACTATTTCAGTAATAAAAAAATCCGTCATTATTCATGACGGATTTTTTTATATAATTAGTTTAATAGATCATCAATTATCAAAAGATTGATCATTTAGATGCACTTTGGTCATTTCATAAAAATGATTCTGCAACATATGCAGTGCTATCGGCGTAACGATATGCCTTTGCTCATCACGGTACCAAATTTCCATACGTGAAAAATCTCCCTCTTTTGGCACCAGCATACGGAAAGCTCCCTTCATATATTTTAACGTGCCGTCTTCATTTACCTGCTTGTGAAATTTTAATTTCATCAACTCTTCATTTGTAATGGCAATAGGCTCCAACTGCTCCTGCTCATACCAGAATGCCTGGGCACCCGTATTTACTGAAACCTGCTTTTCATTATTATTCAGGTTAGTTACTTCACCCCTCTTTTTATCTCCATCATTATCGGCGATAACATAATCTCCAACTTGTATTTCCTGGAATTTTATCATATTTGATTAATTTTTATAAAGACAATTTAGGAAAAAATTTAGAATTTACTTTTAAAAAAAAGTTCGAGGTTCATAAATGTTCATTTGAAAATATACAGTTGAGATCTTAGCCCCGATTGCAGCAAGTACCCCGGAATGAATTTGCCGCAGGCAAATGAATGAGGAGTACTGCGAAAAGCGGGACCAATGCTGATGCTGAGCTACTGATGAGCTACAAAGCAAGATGTCATAGGGTAGATGACAGCTGAGCGATAGTTATTTATCAACTGTCATCTAAATACTAACATCTATAACTTACTCTGCCCAACTCATCACATAGCCTTGATTTTCTATGGCAATGGCATCTTCTGTCAATTGCAAAGGGCGAAAAGTATCTACCATTACCGCAAGTTCTTTAGTTTCTTTAGCACCAATACTTTTTTCTACAGCGCCGGGATGAGGCCCATGCGGAATGCCGCCGGGGTGCAATGTGAGCATCCCACGGGTAACATGTTTGCGGCTCATAAAATCGCCATCTACATAATACAGCAACTCATCACTATCGATATTACTATGATTGTAAGGTGCCGGAATTGCCAGCGGATGATAGTCGTACATGCGTGGCACAAAAGAGCAAACTACAAATGTATCTGTTTCAAAAGTCTGGTGTATAGGTGGTGGCAGATGCACACGGCCGGTGATGGGCTCAAAATCGTGAATAGAAAAAATGTATGGATAGCAGCAACCATCCCAGCCTATTACATCAAACGGATGTGTACCATAATGAATGCCATACAGGAAGCCTTTCTTTTTTGTTTTGATTATAAAATCTCCTTTTTCATCTTTGGTTTCCAGGTTTTCAGGCACACGGATATCTCTTTCTGTATAAGGCGAATGCTCCATCAGTTGTCCATTCTTGCTGGTATATTTTTTTGGAAAACGAATCGGGTGAAATGATTCTACAATAAAAAGCCGGTTAACTTCTGTATCAAAATGGATCTGGTAAATAGTACCACGGGGTAAATTTATATAATCGCCATAGCTGAAAGTAAGATCACCATAACAGGTTTTTACTATGCCGCTTCCTTCATGCACAAAGATCAATTCATCTGCATCTGCATTTTTAAAAAAATAATCCGTCATACTCTTTTGTGGCGCAGCCAATACAATATGGCAATCTGCATTTACCAAAATGGCTTTACGACTTTCTAAATAATCGGCTACAGGTTTTATTTTAAACCCTTCCAGGCTGCGGTGTTTCAGCATTTTTTCTTCTGCAATTTTTGGAGAGACATCAATCGGCTCATCGCATTTTACAATTAATGTTGGTGCATAATTATGGTACAAAAGCGAATAATCATTTGAAAAACCTTCGGTAGAAAATAATTGTTCGGAGTACAGGCTCCCATCCGCTTTGCGGAATTGTGTATGCCGCTTATGCGGAATAGTTCCTGCTTTATGATAATATGGCATGTGTAAATTTTAATTGATAATTTGATAATGAATAATTGAAAATCTAGTATCAATATCCTTTGCACAAAGCCAGCATGAGAAAATAATATTTCCAGCTTCGTTTATCAATATAATATGTAAAGTTGCGGTGAAACGGCATCAATCAGTTTATTAAGATTCCTAAGTATCTTCATTTCAAATTTACGTTTTAAAAACGAATTAAAATGATCTCCATCGGCCTTATATCGGATACACATAGTTTTTTAGATGAAAGTATTTTTGAACACTTTAAAAATTGTGATGAAGTATGGCATGCAGGGGATTTTGGCAATATGGAGTTGATAGAAAAATTACAAAACTTTAAACCACTTAAAGGCGTTTATGGAAATATTGATGGAAAAGAGATCAGGAATATTTTCCCGGAAAAATTATTTTTTAAATGTGAAGATGTGAATGTATTTATTCAGCATATTGGTGGTTACCCCGGCAGGTATGCACCTGGCGTAAAAAAAGAAATTGCTGCACACCATAGCCGGCTTTTTATTAGCGGCCATTCGCATATATTAAAAGTGATGTACGACGATTCTCTGCAATGCCTTCATATTAATCCCGGGGCAGCCGGAAGACAAGGCTGGCACAGCGTTCGGACTGTGATCCGATTTAAAATTGATAAAGCAGATATTAAAGATTGTGAAATAATAGAACTTGGAAGTAAATAATATTATTTACCACCATTTGCTTTGAGATCATTCCTGCAATTATCGTCCAATACGGGAATGTCGAAAAGTATCCCTCCTACCAGGTTTGTTTGCACCGCCCAATACATCAGGCAGTTTTTATTATTGCAATGATTGGCATGTGCAGCATCTACATGATTTACCTGCATAGGGCTTCCGATATCTACCAGTCCAAGTAAATGGCCAAATTCATGTTCCTCTACAATTGCTTCTATTTCGGTAAGAGAAGGATGAGTGATGCCACCAGAATTATCATGTACCGCTTTTCCAAAAAGGGTCATAGAAGTATTTTTATAAGCTACGCCCAATACATTTGGATCTTTATAAGAAGCATCCGTAAATAAAAAATAAACGCCCAGTGCAGTACCGCTGGTAAAAACAGTACGATTCATTTTTTCAATATCGTTTACCTGGTCTATTGTAAGAAATGGATTACCGGCAGAAGCAATTTGTTTCTGCGTTATAGTAATACCACCCGGCTTATTTATTAAAGTATTCAGATAACCAACCAGGTTATTCAATGCAGTTGCATCGGGTGCAAACCCCGGCATATATTGTATTTCAAGATTGATAGACTGGTATTTTGCAGCAGATAAAAAATCATGGGCTGATGTCCCAACGTTTTGGTTGTTAAGATTATTCGGAGTGGCCGCTGTATCTTTTTTAGAACACTGCCCAAACAGTAATACAATTGCCACGCAGGAAAGGAAAAGCTTTTTCATTGTATGATTTTACAATTTAACTTACGATAAAATTCAATAACAGTTTATTTTTATTTATACCTGCTTCCCTTTCATCGCCCCGGCTATGGCATTGTCCATTATTCTTTCTGCATACGGACGGCTGATATCATTCAGCTCTTCTGTTTTTGTATGGATCAAATTTTTATCATCCATTGTTACCGCTAACTGCAAAGCCTGCATGGCAGAAGCAGTCTGCAATAATTCATCTTTAGATAATTCCGATGCATTTTTTTGCAAAAAACGCTCCGTGGTTTTGAGTATCTGTTCCGCTTCAGTTTTTGCTTCTACCAAAGCACGTGTGGCAATATCATCCTTTGCATTCAGCAATGACTCCTGCAACATTTTTTCTACGTCAGCATCTGTAATTCCGTATTGAGGTTTTACTTCTATACTTTGTTGTACTCCGCTTCGTAATTCTTTCGCATCCACGGTGAGAATACCATCTGCATTTATTAAAAAAGACACATCCACTTTTGCCATACCTGCCGGCATACCGGGAATACCACTCAGAATAAATTCTGCAAGTTTACGGTTATCCTTTACCATGTCCCTTTCGCCCTGGTAAACACTGATCCGCATACCCGGCTGTCCATCAATCTGGGTAGTATACTGCCTTGCAGCCTTAGATGGAATTTTTGCATTTCGTGGAATTAACACATCCATCAAACCGCCGGAGGTTTCTATACCAAGACTTAAAGGAGTAATATCAAGCAATAAAAAATCTTTATTGTTACCGGCTAAAATATCTGCCTGTATTGCTGCCCCCAATGCAACTATTTCATCCGGATTGACACTGTCATTTACGGGTTGCTTAAAAAATGCACCAACTTTTTCTTTCACCAAAGGCACACGTGTACTTCCGCCCACCATTACTACTGCTTCAATATCTTCTACTGTTAATTCTGCATCTTTCAATGCACTCTCACAACTGTTGATGGTAGTGTTTATGAGAGGCTCTATCAATGTATTAAAATCAGTTTTAGACATTTCCAGTTTTTTTTCATTGAGTAAAGTGCTGTAACTATCGTGTAGGGATAAGTGCTTTTTTGCTTCTTCTGCTTTTAAGCGAAGTTCCTGCCTGAGTGAATCATTATGCAACAATTCATCATCTGTGATACCTATATTTTTTTTCCAGAAATCTACAATGGCATTGTCCATATCATCACCGCCGAGATAAGTGTCGCCATTGGTAGAAAGTACATCAAAGATTCCCCCTGTTATCCTCAAAATAGAAACATCAAATGTGCCACCGCCTAGATCATATACTGCAATGATTTTATTTTCTTCTTTATCAATACCAAGACCGTAAGATAAACTTGCTGCCGTCGGCTCATTGATGATGCGTAATACATCCAGTCCGGCCAGTTTCCCTGCATCCCTTGTTGCCTGGCGTTGTGCATCATTAAAATAAGCAGGCACTGTTATCACTGCTTTGTTGACAGGGGTTTTTAAAATATGCTCTGCCCTGGTTTTTAATTCTTTGAGAATAAAGGAGGAAAGATCTACAGGTGTATAAAATTTATCACCTACCTGTATTTTTACCACGCTTTCGGTATTATCATCAATAATTTTATAGGAAAAGAAATCTGCTCTTTTTTTAATATCGTTATAACTTTTTCCCATCAATCTTTTGGCAGAAAAAATAGTTTGCTTCGGTGCGGAGATCAAAAAATGCTTTGCTTCTTCTCCTACCACAATATTTCCATTCTCATCAAAATGTATAATAGAAGGCACCAATGCACTGCTGTCATGCTCTTTTAAAACGATCGGTTTTTTTGTATCAGGATGAATAATGGCAACAAGGCTGTTGGTAGTACCCAGGTCTATGCCAACAATGATCTCTTCTTTTTGTAAAGTGCCTGTTGCTATATTAATAGGTATTTTAGCCATAGTCCTTTTTGTTATTTTGCTACAAAAGTAAAACTAAAAAGGCTGCTTCGTTAAAAGCAGCCTTTGGTTCTTTTGCGATAATAGAAATTTATCGCATCAGGTACATTTTACCGTAACCTTTATTGAAGAATTTATCAGTATTATCGCCATCTGCATGGTATTTATCCAGTGATTTGCCATTAAGATTAGTTAGTACACGATAAATGTAAACACCGTTAGCAAGTTTTGCCCCATACATATCAGTTCCATCCCATTTAAAGTCTGTTATATTTCTACCTACATGGATAGGACCAAGTTCATCCTGCGTAATTTCTCTCACTACTTTACCGGTAATGGTTAATATCTGTATCCGCATATTCTGTGGTATTTGCGAACCCGTAAGCGTAAATACAAAGGCGGTAGATGTCGTGAACGGATTAGGATAATTAAGCAGATTGGAGATCATTGGTTTATTGATCACACTAAATGTGGTATGATAATCCAGGGTTCCTGCATTATTTCCAATTTCATCTTTACCTGATACGATCAATTCATACACCCCATCTTCAACAAAATATGGTTTGAATTCTATGCTGGCTGTATTTTCTCCACCCCCGGATATATTTGCCGGAATGAAGGTCATTGTATCACCAAAATTATAATTATGCAAACTTTGATCAGGATAACGAACCTGCACTTTAATAAGGCCGGTATCTTTCAAAGCAAGGTATCGGTTCTCATCTTTTAGCTTAATTAAAATAGACGGTCTGGATGCTACTATATCCTGGTTTAAAATATGTATACCATCAAAAGTTACATCCAGTAACGGATTAAAATTATCAGCTTTCACATAAAAATTCTTGTACAACACATTATTGAAATGGTATTGCTCCGGTTGATCCTTATCCGGGTTAAAATCTACAAACAGGGTATTATTACCCGGGTAGGCTTTTGAATCAATTGTATAATTGATGGTAAGTGTATCTCCTGCTACCAAAGCCTTCCGGGCCGGAATGGCTATCGTATGAGGCACATTGTTTCTGTCTGTGATAATAAATTTCACTTTTAATAAACTATCAAAAGGAGTCTGGCTGATATTTTTAAATGCAAGAGAGAAATTAATAGGCTCACCTTGTTGCACCGTATCTTTCATTGTATATAAGATATTGGGCGCTACAGCTCCTTCAGGAACATAATCTCCATTCAATCTCCAGTAACCAAGTTGATACGGAACTTTCGACACATCATTCTGATTGTACATTTTCAACTGAATGTATGGATATACTGATGCATCTACAAAAGATATAGAGGTATCCCTGGCAGGATTAATAGTTTTTAACAAACTGGAAACCCCTGAATTTGTTATTCCATATAAATCGATACGGGTGGTATCATTTTGTGGATTATCTAACGCTGTTCCACGCCAATGTAGTTCATTCCATTTTTTAGCAGGGCCAAACTGTGGAGATAAAATGGTACCGGAGGTTGTTTTACTTATTAAAGGTATACTTACTTCAAGTAAGGTATCTTTCTGACCAACATGCTGTACTGGTGTAAAGTCCGACATCCCTTTACGGTAAAAATAAACAAATGGTTTATGGCTTGTGAAACTGTCTATATCATTAAATCCAATACTTTTTAATTTATTGTAAAGTGATTTACTGCCTACGGGTGCATCATTTTTCCAGGCAGAGACAAAAGAGGTATTACTTAAGAATTCGAGATTTTCTATAAGTACGTACATACCATCAGGGATAGAATCAATAAAATCTGCTGCTCTGTCACGGTAATCTTTAGTAGCATATGGATACTCAAAAAATAATCTTGGTTTCAAGCCGTCTCCTGTAACTGCTTCGCAAATAGGCCAGCTTCTGAATCTCCCCTCGGTTGCATTATCCTGCGCATTAAAGGCATTGGAATTTTTCCATGGAGTAAGGGTAGAACTATCAAAAACAAAAAATCTGATATTATTTGGTGTACAACCCCAAAATTCTATCTGCGTAAAGTCAAGGTTTATATTATTCCGGTCATAACCAAATGGCTGATATACGCCATTGCGAACGATCAGATTCTGAACAGTTTTTTTGAAATCATATTTACGATCTGCATTAAGCGTAATATTATCGAACGTAGAATTTAAATGCTGGTAATAATGAGATTGATTAAATCCTGTACCACCTGTTGGAAGATATACAAATGAGGAAGAGTTCCATATGTATGGTGCATTATTTAAAGGCACCATTGCTACTCTCCAGTAATAAACAGTACTATCTGTAAAATTTATATCAGATGGCGTAAACTGAACTATACCTCCTACACCATTAGTGTTATATGCTTTTTTATACGGAGAGTTAAAATTAATAGTAGTATCTACTTCCATCACATACTGACGTTGCCCACTGATGGGATTCGCTGTATTGGCTACATAGGTAATATTCTGTGTATTGATGATAGAATATTGATATGGATAAGATGGCCTGAGTTCATCTTCAAATACATAAAAATCTTTCGTAAATGTGTTATTGGTCTCATATGACTCATCTATCCGGTTAGTATAATCAAGCGATACAATGATCTGGTTAAGGCCTTTATCAATAGCAGGATTAATAGCAACATTCAGATCCACTGAATCAAGGTACTTAATGGCAGGACCAAAATGATTGTATAGAGTAATGATGCTGTCATTGGGTAATTTTCTTTTAATAGAGATCCACATAGAATCATTGATGGCCTTACCGATATTCATCATCTTTACATCTACCTTAAAATTATTATCTGCTACAGAGATAATGCTGGGGCTTATTTTTATTAATTGATCTTCTATTACATAGTCCGGCTTTGCAAAATTATTTAATCTTATCGCAGGGTCACCATGCAAAGAAATTTCTTCAAGATGGATACGGGTTTCGTAATTAAGGTTAAAATTGGTACCATCCAGATCCTTGATAACTTTCTGCATTTGGTTACCTACGGTATTCCCGTACATGTTCTTCCCAAATTCCGTATAAAAGTTTGTATTATACCTGTCAAGAAAAAAAGGAATTCCAAAATGCGTATCGGCCAAAAACCCAATACTTCCACGTTCCCTTGCCAATACATATTTTTCTGATATGGAAAGATTACCCGTAATCCTTAATGGATCGTAGATAAAGAAATTGCCTGCGCTACACCCGCTCACATTAAAGAAAGGGTATTTCCCCTGGTTGTTATAAAGGTTAGGATCGCTTAAATTAAATTCAAATGTATTAGCAGAGGAATGCCCAAAGTATCCTATAAAACTCAAGCCCGCCTGGAAGAGTTCGCCGATGCGTTGAATATTTGCCTGTTCTACTGCACCTGCAGATGTTTTGGAAAATGTTTCTACATGACCACCAAAGAGCGTGTCTTCTATAATATTTTTGTAACCATTCATGTAATTTTTAAAATCCTGATTTTCAGTTTCATCTTTACCTCCGGAAACATGCATCACATTCTTCATCCAGCCTTTATCTGCAATTGATGGGCTTGATGTTTGTTGCGCCTGTTCGTACTCTTTTACTTTTTGTAAATAATTACTTACTTCTGTTCCTGTGATAGCACCAAGTCTTCCAATGGGAATAATAGGCCCAACTGTACCGGGTTCAGAAGCCAGCAGTACATCAGAGGCTGGCCAGCCAAATGTGGGAACCATATCTAATAATTCAGTAACAGGATCTGCCTCGTTTAGGTATTCATCTATGTAGTTCATTCCCCGGCCAATAATAAAAACGTATTGTGGTTTAGAAGTAAATTGTTGTTTTGAAAATCTTAAAAAATTCCTTATAGATTCCGGGTGTTTTTTTATTCCAAATGCAAACTGATCTGTAAGTTCTGCTATATCGTAAACCTTTGTATTAAAGCTACCGCCTTGTGACGTAGCCCGGTACTGAGCATACTGATTTACATAATTATGCCCATCGCCGTCATTATAAAGAATAGGATTACTAATGATCAAATAATTACCCTGCTGAGCTGTAAGATTATAATTTACAAAATTCCTTTTATTAAAATTATTTACAGAATTAAAGCTTTCTTCATTTACTAATATAAACTTTCTCACATCATCAGTAGATGCAGGTAATACAAATTTTACTTTACCAGGCGTGGAAATTATATCGCCTGAATACCTTTTCCCATTATTGATATCATACAAAACCGGTGCAGTAGTTCCGTAAGCAAAATTATCTATCACAAGATAGTTACCTGCAGGAGACGCTGCCAATTCAAAATAAAAATTCTTTTGTGCATTGAAGTTGAATTTTGCCGGATAGGTGATTCCAATGCTGGAAACAACCAGCCTTGCAGTGGATACTGAAGAAATACTACCTGCAACTAATAATACGGTACTCCCACCTATCAAATAAGATAATGGCAGATTGTTTACTACTGCCTTAGTATATCCAAAATAAGGCATTCCAACATTATAAACTTCTTGGTTATATATTTTTACCCGCAAGTTTCTGGCGTCTGGAGAATTACCTGCAGCATTTATCCTGAGACTGAGACTATTTGCCGGCCCGGCAGTATATACATTTAGGTTTGTAATTGAAGTGGTTAAGTCAAACCCAGGCGCTACATCACCACTCGTCCAACCTTCTCCAATATCATAAGCGGCTGAATACACATACTCCGGGTAAGATTTTGCATTACCCCTGTTAATCTGTGTTTTGTAATAATAATCTGCATTTCTCATAAAATATGCATCCGGTACCATTGCACCTGGTGCTGCATTTACAGCATTTGTATAACGCAGATTTCCACCAGCACTGTTCACCGTTAAAAAATAGGAAACAGTATCTGTTTCAATACTGTATTTATCAGAAAGCTGTGTGGTGGGGTCACGATACAATGCTTTATCCGGCTTCCCATCATTCATGTGTCCCCAGAATTCTATGTAATCAGAGCTACCCAACGCAGCACCACTTACGGATGTGTATATTCGCACCTGCTCTCCATTCCGCCAAAGTTGATAATCATCTGCATTTACTCCCTGCAGGCCATTTGCTGCCAACACAGATTGTGGTATGCGGCAAAGGGTATCGTTTGCCAGCTTGAATTTATAATAGGTTTTACTATAATCTATCCAGCTATTATTAAACTGCGCCTGTACAGATACAACAATTAGCAGTAAAGCAGGTATAAGTATTTTTTTCATCATGGTGAGATGTTATAATGGTATTACTCTTCTTTCTTTTTGAAATTAACTGTTAAAGAAATTACGTGGGTATATAGTGGATTGGATTGATTTGCAAGATTTGTAAACGCATAATCGAGTGTTACATTTTTAATTTTAAATCCTGCACCTATACTTGGTTGATATATCCATACTTTTTTCTGGTTCAATGTATCTCCATCAGCCAATGCTCTTTGAAAGTTGGTAATTCCACCTCTTATAAAAAAAACATCCTTTATAGAAGCTTCTAATCCAAAATGCGGATCTGCGCTTACCGTATTTCCCGATAAAACCGTATTTCTTTTTCCATCAAATGTTACATCAAGATTTGCTTCTGCAAGTAACTTAACTGATTTACCCAGTATAAAATCATACCCACCGCCCAATACAATTCTTGGCGCAGTGATTTCTGTTGATTTTACAGGAATATCATTATTTGTAAGATACAAAGCCTGTTTCTCTCTATCTGTAAACTTAAATGACCAGGCGTTGAAAGTGCTGGTGATATCTCTGGCTACCAGCCCCAGCCGCCATTTTTCTCCATGCGCCTGTATACCTGCATCCAGGCCAAAGCCCCAGGCAGTTGCAAAGTGTCCCACCTTACGGTAAATAATTTTTGCATTGGCACCAAAACTGATATTTGTTTTTTCTGTGCTTTTGATGTTTTGTGCAAATGAAAAAAGAAAAGCATAATCTGCAGAAGAAAATGCCTGGATATTATTATAATTGATACTGCCATCCGGCTCTAACAAAAAAAGTGTATTGGGAATATCATCTACTGCAAACCGCAACAGCGAAAAACCGAGCGTTCTTTTGTTATCCTGTACCGGTATTGCAAGGGAAGCATAATCGTATTTTGCAATGCCGGAAAAATATTCCGCATGCATAATAGTTGCATCGGGATTGTCTTTTACGCCAGTTAAACCCGCAGGATTCCAGTAGCCGGCAGTAGCATCACTTACAGAAGCTACCTGGGCATTTCCCATTGCAAGACCTCTTGCACCTGCACCGATATTTAAGAATTCGTTGGAATATTTTCTGAATTGAGAATAACCTTTGTAAGAAAAAAACAACGCTATAATCAGAAAAGCAATAAAGCTTTTTTTCATGTTAGTATGATTGGTAATTGATTTGGATAACAATAACACCTGTTTATAACGTATTTATACGATATAAATTGTGCGGGGGCCTTATTGTAGAAACGTAATTTAAATTCAAATTTAAGATTTAAATACACTCCAAAAGCCGCACAGATATCCCCAATCCGGAATATTTTTTTTGCCGGAAAACCCATCATTTACCTCAGGATTCTATTAAAAACAATATTCTGTACGCATAATCAAAATTTTCTGCCCATTTTTGCAGTCGTTTTATATTAATAACAATCACAAATAGGATGAATACTTTTATAGAAGAATTGAAATGGAGAGGAATGTTGCAGGATATTATGCCCGGCACAGAAGAACAACTTAACAAAGAGATCACTTCGGCCTACATTGGTTTTGACCCCACTGCTGATAGTCTGCACATTGGCAGCTTGGTACCCATATTATTGCTGGTTCATTTACAAAAGGCTGGCCATAAGCCTGTTGCATTAGTGGGTGGCGCTACCGGTATGGTGGGTGACCCCAGTGGAAAAAGTGAAGAAAGAAACCTGTTGAGCGAAGATGTGCTGAATAAAAACGTGGCAGGCGTAAAAGCACAACTGGAGAAATTTTTAAATTTTGATCCCTCCCTGCCAAATGCTGCGGAGATGGTAAATAATTATGATTGGTTTAAGAATATTACTTTCCTGGATTTTATAAGAGATACCGGCAAACATATTACTGTAAATTATATGATGGCGAAAGACAGTGTGAAGAAAAGACTGGAAGGAGAAACAGGCATGTCATTCACAGAATTTACTTACCAACTGGTGCAGGGCTATGATTATTACTGGCTCTACAAAAATAAGAACTGCAAATTGCAAATGGGTGGCAGCGACCAATGGGGCAATATTGTTACAGGTACAGAATTGATCAGGCGCAAAGCACAAGGTGAAGCATTTGCATTTACCTGCCCATTAATTACAAAAGCTGATGGGGGAAAATTTGGTAAATCAGAACAGGGGAATATCTGGTTGGATCCGCAAAAAACTACGCCATATCAATTCTACCAATTCTGGCTAAATGCTTCTGATGCAGATGCCCAAAAATGGATCAAGATCTTTACCTTTTTATCTAAAGATGAAATAGAAAATCTTATAAAGGATCAGCAGGCAAATGCGGCAGAAAGAAATTTACAAAAAACACTTGCAAGAGAACTGACCGTTTTTGTACATGGCAATGAGGAGTATGAGAAAGCATTAGAAACAACCCAGAAATTATTCACCAATCAAAATGCTGATGCAGAAACTTTATCGGAAGAAGACCTGAACAATATAGAAGGCTTGCAAAAACAGGATTTTGCAAAACAAAAAATTATTGATGGTATTGATGCAACAACTTTACTAACAGAAACAAATATTTTCACCAGCAAAGGTGAAGCAAAAAAAATGATACAGAATGGCGGCGTAAGCATCAACCGAAAAAAAATAGATAACCCACAACAAAACATAGAAGCATCTCAATTGCTTCATGATAAATATTTATTAGTACAAAAAGGCAGGAAAAATTATTATCTTTTAAAAGCTGTATAAATTATCAGCTTAATAATTGCGGATGTTCTTTTTGAACTTTCCATACAAATTCACCAAACAAAGTATTGGCCCAGGCAAACCATTTTCGGGTAAATTTTGAGGCATCGTCTTTATGAAATGCTTCATGCATAAAACCGGTACCGGCGTGGGTTTGCTGCAATGTAGTTAGACAGGTTCTTATTTCATTTTCATCAACAGAAGTAAGCCCACGCATAATAATGCTCATTGGCCATATATAATCCATACCGATATGCGGCCCGCCGGTTCCCTCTCCTTCTTTGCCCTTAAAAAAGAAAGGATTGTGTTTTGATAATGCAAATTTTCGGGTTGATCTGTATACTTCATCCTTTGTATTAATGGCACCAATGTATGGCAGCGAAAGCAAAGAAGGCACATTGGCATCATCCATTAAATTCATGCTGCCAAAACCATTTATTTCATAAGGCAATATTTTGCCATAGGCAGAATTGACTTCTATGTTTTTTAATAATGCTGCAAGTTGATTGTGAAAATTATTTAACTCTGTTACAAAAGCTGCATCTTCTTTTAGTCCTTTATTGAATATTTCCTGCAGATCAGAAATTGATTTTGCAGCAAACATATTTTCCGGAATATTAAAAGCAAAAACCGTTGCATCATCACTCGCCCGGAACATGGAATGAATTAAGCCGGTCTTTTTTGTCGGGTAGCCGTAGCCGTTAAGCGGTACGCTGTCAATCGGGTTTGTCGCTAATCGCTGAAAATGATATGGCCCATCATTTTCCAGCCGCTGCTGTTCTTTAAAAGTTTTTATTACCAGTTTCATGGCCGCCTTCCAGTCGTTGTCAAAAGCAGAAATATCACCGGTTGCTGCCCAATAGCCATGTGCAAGTCTTATCGGGTAGCACAAACTATCTACTTCCCATTTGCGTTCATGCACGCCGGGTTTCATTGTTGTGCTGTCATCTTTCCATTCGCTTATTTTATTTTCATCTTTATAAAATGCATTGGCATACGGATCTTTTAAAATACATTTTACCTGGCGGTTTATTACACCTTTTATCAATTGCTGCAGGTTCTTATCTTCTTTCATCAGCGGCAGGTAAGGCCATACCTGTGCCGATGAATCCCGCAGCCACATTGCATCTATATCACCAGTTATTACAAAAGTGTCGGGCTTTCCAGCAATTATTTCAAAGTCAACGGTAGTATCTAAAGTATTGGGAAAACAGTTTTCAAAAAGCCAGGCAATTTCTTTGTTACGGATCTTTTTATGCATTTCTGCAATCAGCTTTTCTACCGCAGGGCTTTTAAAGTTGCGCAGGTTTCCGGCAACCCTTGCTACCGGAAAATCATTTTGACCATAGCCGGCAAATGAATTATTGTAAAACATTGCACCCGCCACGGCAAGGGAGGACTGCTGAATAAAATTTCTTCTTTTCATTTTATCAAGATAAAACAAAAAAGCATCTCACAATGAGATGCTTTTTAATAAAAGATTTTTATAAAATTTATTCTACACTTACCTGTTTTTTCACCACAGCACCTTCAGTCACTTCCGGTATAAAAATACGTTCTACTAATTTATAGCCATTGCCTTTTTCACAAAAATGCACTTTCATATTTTCAATACTTATGGGGTTACCATCCGGTATATCTGCAATATTGCTATGACGTATATCGTGACCATCCAGAATTACCACAAGACCGCTACCTATTGCTTCCATTGTATTTCCGCCCGTAACCAACATGCCCGTATCTTCGCCAAGCCCAATACCAATACAGCTTGGATTGGTCGCTACCGCTTGTGCCAGGCGTCCAAAGCGGCCACGTTTTTCAAAATGAGAATCTATGATCACATCATCAATAAAACCCAGGCCAGTTGTAATTTTCACTTCGCCTTTTAAGTGAGCACGTGTAGCATTACCTTCATAGATCATGGTATTACTCATCGCCATTGCACCCGCAGAAGTGCCGGCTACTAAAAAGTTTTCTTCATCATTGTATCGCTCCAGTAATATCTGTAAAAATTGTGTGCCGCCAAAAGTACTCGTCAGCCTAAGTTGGTTACCGCCACTAAACATTATCGCATCACAATTACGGATACGATCGAGGTATTCTTCATTCATCGCATCTGGGCGGTTGCGTATGTTCAGTACACCAATATCTGTACAGCCGATCTTTCCAAAAGCATTCATGTAATTATCGCCTACTTCAAATGGGATCATGCTGGCGGTAGTCACCACTTCTATGCGACTGTTAGTGCCGCCGGTTTCTTCCACAATTCTACGGAGTATGCCAAGTTCAAAAAAATTGAGATTATTTCTTGTTAATCCCCCGGCCTCCAGGTCAGTTCCTTTGTCCTCTGCTCCACCTATTGCCAGTAGCTTTCCTTTTGCAAATTGCATTGAATCCTTTTTGTTGATAACGCAAATTTAAGGCAATTGGTATTTGATAACAGTTTGGTAATTACTAACGTATGTTAATTACTTTAGAAAATGCTTACATAAAGTGAGATTACGGGCTGCCAGTTTTATACCAATAGTCAGCAGAAGTCATGGCTATTCGCTACTACTCCGGCACATTACCCTGCCACAAAGCATCACCGGGGTAGCCGCTTCTATCGCTAAGCCCATGAGCATTAGATCATCTATCAACAATTGATTTGCAGCTTCATAAAATCTGTGATCCGATTCTAAAATAATTCTAAATACATTTCTAGTTTCAAGTTCCCCTTTTCAAACTAACATCGAACCTTGCCGATTATTTAATCAAAAGCTGAGGCGCTGAGGGATGTGCCTGCCGGTAGGCAAGTAGTAGCGGAAAGTCCGCAACCCCGTCCGCAGGTGGGGTGAGGACTTGCAGCGGATAGCCCTGACAACTGTTCCATCCTGTTAAATGCTGACAGCGCCTCCATCTTTAATTCTTTGTTTTTGCAAAACAACACTAATTTGTTAATTTACTTTTTCAAGATTTATTTAAACCAACAGCAACTAATTATGAAAATAGAAGAAATAAAAGTGATGAGAGGCCCAAATTACTGGAGTGTTCGCCGTCCGAAACTGATACAGATGAAACTGGACCTGGAGGAAATGGAAGAACGCCCTACCAATACCATTGACGGTTTTAAAGACAGGCTGGATGCATTGATGCCATCGCTTTATGAGCATCGCTGTAGCGAAGGGCACGCCGGAGGTTTTTATGAGAGAGTAATAGAAGGCACCTGGATGGGCCATGTGATAGAACATATTGCGTTGGAATTGCAAACGCTTGCAGGCATGGATACGGGCTTTGGCCGTACCCGTGGCACCGGCGAAAAAGGCGAATACTATGTATGCTTCAGCTACATTGAAGAAGATGCCGGCGTGTATGCCGCAAGAGCTGCGGTACGCATTGCACAGGCACTTACGGATGATAAACCGTACGACCTCGAAGAAGACATCATGAAGTTGAGAGAGATACGGGAAGATACGAGACTTGGGCCAAGCACGGGTTGTATTGTAGACGAAGCTGCGAAAAGAAACATTCCATATATCCGGCTTAATAAACATTCGCTGGTACAATTGGGGTACGGTGTTCACCAAAAAAGAATACGTGCCACCATCGCAAGCACGACCGGCAATATTGCGGTTGACATTGCATGTGATAAAGAAGAAACAAAAAATCTACTCGGCGCTGCAGAAATACCGGTACCGGGTGGTACAGTGATTCGGAATGAAGAAGGCCTGAGAGAAGCTGTAACCAAATACGGTTATCCATTGGTAATAAAACCTATTGATGGCAACCATGGCAAAGGCAATACGACTAACATTACTACCTGGGAGCAGGCCCTGACTGCCTTTGAAGCGGCAAAAGTTTATGGCCGCAGTGCGATCATTGAAAAATTTATTAACGGTTTCGATTTCAGAATACTCGTGATCAATTACAAATTCATCTGTGCAGCTTTGCGTACACCCGCTGCCGTTATAGGTGATGGAAAAAATACCATTCAGTATTTGATTGATGAAGTAAATAAAGACCCACGCCGTGGATATGGACATGAAAAAGTACTGACGCAAATTACCATCGACCAGTTTACCCAAAAAATGCTGGATGAAAAAAATTACACTTTAGAGAGCATTCCGCCAAAAGGAGAACAGGTACTTGTAAAACCAACTGCTAATCTTTCTACCGGTGGTACGTCTAATGATGTGACAGAAGAAGTACACCCGGCAAATATTTTTATGTGTGAACGTATTGCAAAAATAATCGGCCTGGACATTTGCGGTATTGATATTATGGCAAGCGATCTGCGTACACCCGTTACCGAAAATGGCGGTGCTATACTGGAAGTAAATGCAGCCCCGGGGTTCCGCATGCATATAGAACCAAGCGAAGGCTTGCCAAGAAATGTGGCAGAACCTGTGGTAGATATGCTTTTCCCGAAAGGCAGTGAAGGCCGTATTCCTATTATTGCTATTACCGGCACCAATGGTAAAACGACTACGACAAGATTAACTGCACATATTGCAAAAAGTGCCGGCAAAAAAGTCGGCTACACTACCAGTGATGGCGTGTACATACAAAATCAATTAATGATGAAAGGTGATTGCACCGGTCCTATCAGTTCGCAGTTTGTATTGAAAGATCCGACGGTAGATTTTGCTGTGCTGGAATGTGCAAGAGGTGGTATTCTAAAAAATGGACTGGCTTTTCAAAATTGTGAAGTAGCGATTGTTACCAATGTAGCAGCAGATCATATGGGCCTGGGCGGTATCAATACTTTAGAACAAATGGCGAAGGTGAAAGCGGTTGTTCCGGAAACTGTTTTTCCGCATGGCTATGCAGTTTTAAATGCGGATGATGATTTGGTATATGCTATGAAGGATGACCTGAAATGTAATATTGGTCTTTTTAGTATGGATGAAAATAACCCTCGTATTAAAAGGCATAGCAAAAAAGGTGGCCTTAGTGCGGTATTTGAAAATAATTTTATCACTATCCTAAAAGGCACCTGGAAGATAAGGGTGATGAATGTAAAAGATATTCCGCTCACTTTTGAAGGCAAGGCATTGCACAATATTGCCAATTGTTTACCGGCAGTATTGGCATCTTATTTATATCGTGATATAACTATTGATGATATACGTTCTGCGCTAACTTCTTTTATGCCTTCTTCAACACAAACACCAGGCAGGCTGAATTTTTTCAATTTTAAGAACATCACTTTCCTGGCTGATTTTGCTCATAATCCACATGGTTTAAAACTGCTGTGCGATTTTGTAAGCAAACTGGATTACCCCAAAAAGATAGGCGTAATAAGTGGCACCGGGGACAGAAGGGATGAAGATATCAGGGAACTTGGTGAAATATCTGCAAAATATTTTGATGAGATCATTATCCGTTGTGATAAAAACCTAAGAGGTAGAAATGCAGACGAGATCATTACTCTTTTGCAGGAAGGTATTAAAAGCAGCAACCCAAGTGTACCTACCATGGTGATTGCCAATGAGAATGAAGCGCTGGAATATATTTATGCTCATCAGCAACACGGAGCATTATATACCATTATGTGTGATGTAGTAGCCGGAGCACTGGATAAGATAAAGGAACTGAAAGACAGAGAGGATGGAGAGAAATAGCTAATAGCTGTTTTTAAAAAATTGATTTGGTACATTTTACTTCTACCCCTATTTTTGCACTCCCAAATAAAAATGGCGTATTGATTGGGTTATGGTGTAATGGTAGCACAACAGATTTTGATTCTGTTAGTCTAGGTTCGAGCCCTGGTAACCCAACAAAAGGACAAATTAGTTTAATTACTGATTTGTCCTTTCTCATTTTAGCTTGTTTAGGAACCTGCTCATCGCAAAAAAACTACTTTATCCGAAAGCCTGTAGCAGCTTTATTTCATTCCTGTATAATATGATCTTTTTACTATTTTCCAGTTGCTTTAATAATCTTGATATTACAACCCTTGAAGTGGATAGCTCTTCTGCTATAAGATAATGTGAGGCTTTTATTACACTTGACCCGGTTAACCGTTGCTTCTCTTTTAGGTAAGCCACAATTCTTTCATCCAGTTTATGAAAAGCAATATTCTCAATTGATTTTAATAATTCTATAAAGCGATCATTGAAACCCCGCATGATATAATTTTTCCAGGTCGGGTATTTACAAAGCCATTCATCTAATTTATCGTGTGGTATTGCAACCAATTCTACATCATCATCTGCAATGGCTTTTACTTCACTTTTCTTCATTTCCACACAACAACTATATGCCATCGAACAGCTTTCATTACTTGATAAATAATACAACAATATCTCATTGCCATTTTCATCTAACCGAAAAACTTTAACCGTACCTTTTAAAATTATCGGCATCATCCGGATATACTTTCCATAATCCATGATCAAGTCACCTTCTTTAAAATTTTGCAGGGTACCAAACTGCTCCATCTCCACCAGCAATTTTGGTTCTAACACATTCTTCAATTTCTCTAAATTCATAAGATGTTTAAAAATGAGAATGAATAATAAAATTGTATCGCTGCTAAGCTCACTTTGATTAACGATTTAGCTGTTTGCAAAATTACCTTTTAATCGGCACTTATTTTTAGGGATAAGAGAACCAGCAATTCCGAATAATTTTTCAACCAAAAAGGCATAAAAAAAGGAAGCCGAAAATCGACTTCCTTCATTTTTAAAATATTGCTGTATTATTCTTTCACAGATATGTTCTCTTTTTTAAACATACCAAATAGCAATGCTCCCATCAATGCACCATACAACATGCTGTTTACAGGCTTTGAGGTGATCATGCAGGTGCCGCTTTCGCAACCAACAAATTTCCAATACAGAAAACCTCCAACAACACCGGGTATTGCGCCAATTACATAAAGTTTATTATTGCTAAACCAGTTCTTCATTACGAATATTTTTTGTAGTTTGAGACGTCGTTTTTACAGGCACATTGCACCCTTCTGGGCCGCAACAACCGGCATTAAAAACAGCCATAGCAGTAAATAAAAGTCCTGCAATACCAAACAAAATATCTTTGGTTAAAATACCCTGCACCAATATGGCGATCCCTATCACAAGGCGAAGTACTCTTGTATAATTCCAGTTATTTAAAATAGATTGTTTCATAACTTTTATTTTTTAAATTCAGTAGATATCATCCGCCAATAACGTAGTGTATAAAAAAAACAAACTTCAATTTTGCATTTATAGATCAAAAATAAAATTTAATCCAAGGCATTATGGTTACAAAGGTTACAAAGCATGCAACACTTATATAGCATATAATTTTAAAGCTGCTCTACAAAATCTTTCATTTCTACCAACCCTTGTTTTCGCCAGGTAACCTGGCCTTGCTTGTAAATAATAAATGTTGGGAAGCCTTCGATATTTAATTCTTTACAAATAGCTGATTGCTCACCCCCGTCTATTTTTACCAGCACAAACTTAGCTGGGTACCGTGCTACTAAAGTATCTAAAACCGGCGCCATCATTTTGCATGGCGCACACCAGGTAGCACTAAAATCTACCAGCACAGTTTTATCAGTGGGGATTTGTTCCAGGTATTCCGCCATTGTTATTTGCATTACTTCTTTCGCCTGCTCCAATGGTTTATCCGCATTGCGCCAGGCATTAATACCACCTTCAAGATTGTATGCAGTGAAACCATTCTCTCTCAACCAATCTGTGGCGGCACCGCTTCTTGCACCACTAAGGCAGTAAGTATATACCGTCTTACTTTTGTCTAATCCTTTTGCTCTTTCTGTAAATTCCGCTTGATTGTTCCAGTCAGCAAGCAGGGCACTTTTTAAGTGGCCTATCTCATATTCTCCCGGCGTACGAACATCCAATACCTGTATATTTTCCTGGCCGATCGCCTTTTCAAATTCAGCAACCGGAAGATCTGTTTTTGGCGTATTGCTGTTGCAGGCAGTCAATAAACTCACGCTGCAAATGAAGGCCAGCAATTTATTTTTTAATATCATCATTCGCTTTTTTTAACAGGGCAGGTATTTATTCCAAGTAAAGTGTATACCGGACAAAAACTTATAAAGCTGGTTAATATAAAAATAATAGCAACTACTCCCAACACAATCGCTAAAGTGCCGGAAATAACATTTGTAAAATATAATATAGCCACTACTGCTGCTACCATAAACCGAATGATACGGTCTGCATTACCCATGTTCTTTTTCATAATTATTATTTTTTATTAAAAATATTGACTGATTAAGCGATGCTTTTATTTGCATACAACAATCCTCTTATAAGTAAAGTTATTATTTAATTTCACCTTATTTAGTAACTTATGTTACATATACCTGCTTCTAAACAAATACTGACGTAACTCATAGAAATAGGTTACAAATGTTACACTTTCGCTGATTTTATATATCGTCCTTTGCAACACAATAAAAATAAAAAGATGAAATATATAATTGTGGGTGGCGTGGCAGGAGGAGCAAGTACTGCAGCCCGTTTAAGGAGATTGGATGAGCATGCTTCCATTATACTGTTCGAAAAAGGCGCTTATATTTCTTATGCCAACTGTGGCCTGCCTTATTATATCGGAGATGTGATAACAGACCGTAATAAATTATTTGTACAAACAGCTGCTTCCTTTAAACAACGTTTTAATATTGATGCCCGTGTATTAAGTGAAGTGATCGCTATAAATAGGCAGGAAAGGTCTGTAACCATAAAAAATGTAACGACCGGTGAGGAGTATAAAGAAACTTACGACAAACTGGTACTTTCTCCCGGTGCATATCCTGTGCGTCCACCCTTACCCGGTATCAAAAGCGAAGGCATTTTTACGTTAAGAAATGTAGCAGATACTGACAGGATCAAAGAATATGTCCAACAATTTCCTAATGGAAAAGCAGTCATCATTGGTGCCGGATTTATTGGATTAGAAATGGCCGAAAATCTACATCACCTCAGAATGCATATTACTGTGGTAGAGATGGGCGACCAGGTATTGGCACCGACAGATTTTCCGGTGGCTGCTGTAGCACAGCAACATATCCGGAGCAAAGGAGTCAATCTAAAATTGAAAACTGCAGTTACCGGTTTTGAGCGGAATGAAAATGGATTGAAAGTATTATTGAAAGAACAAGAACCACTCGACGCTGATGTGGTGATATTATCTATCGGTGTAAAACCAGATACAAAACTAGCGACAGATGCGGGACTACAATTGGGCAATGCAAGAGGGATCCTCGTAAATGAATACCTGCAAACTTCTGACGAAAATATTTATGCTGTAGGTGATGCTATTGAATTCATCAATCCAATTACCGGAAATTCAATGCCAACATATCTTGCCGGGCCAGCCAATAAGCAAGGCCGTATTTGTGCAAATAATTTGGTACTCGGTAATCATCAGAAATACAATGGTTCTATCAATACCGCCATTGTTCAATTGTTTGATATAACCGTTGCCGTTGCCGGTGTTGCCAGTAAACATTTAAAAGCTGCAGGCATTCCTCACCTGGTATCTACAACGCATAGTGGCTCACATGCCGGGTATTATCCTGATTCGGAGCAAATGACCATCCAAATAACTTTTTCACCGGAAGATGGAAAACTATTCGGCGCCCAGGTCATAGGTAAAGATGGGGTAGATAAAAGAATTGATACTTTGTCTTCTGTAATTCAGAGAGGAAGTACTATTTATGAACTCGCTGAGTTTGAACATGCATATGCCCCACCCTTTTCATCTGCAAAAGACCCCGTGAATATGGCCGGATTTGTAGCAGAAAATATTTTACAAAAAAGATTATTTGTGGTGCCCTGGACAGCAACCCAGTCACTCACCGAAAATGATATGCTGATCGATGTAAGAGATGAGCATGAATTTTCCGAAGGACATATTCCCGGTGCCATAAATATTCCTGTTGATAGCTTACGGGAAAGGATAACCGAAGTTGACAGGGATAAAAATATTTATATGTATTGCCAGATCGGGTTAAGAGGCTACCTGGCACAGCGAATCTTATTGCAAAATAACTATAAGAATGTATCCAATATTTCCGGCGGGTATAAATTATGGCTCGCCTGCAATGTAGAAACAGCAGCAGAAAAAACTGTACCAGAACTAATAGCAAACTAATTTTAATACAAATAAAAATAAATCAACACATCATGTTACAATTTATAAAAAAGTTACTAGGTATGGGACCAGCCACAGATTTCCAGGCACTGATGAAAAACGGTGCTGTCATCATTGATGTACGCACTACTGGAGAATACAATGGAGGGCATATAAAAAACTCTACCAATATTCCACTCCAGGAGTTGCAATCTAAACTTTCAAAAATTAAAAAATACAAACCGGTTATCACCTGTTGTGCCTCCGGTATGCGGAGTGCTTCAGCCAAATCCGTTTTAAAGGCAGCAGGTTTTATAGAAGTGTATAATGGTGGAAGTTGGGTAGGATTGCAGCAAAAGATCAGTTAAATAAATAAAACCAGTCTTATATATTACTCAAGCAGGTTCTTATAACCTGCTTTTTTTATGAAGCACTATTCGTTTCAGCAAAACTTAATAGTAAAATCCATAAAAAACTAAACAATAAGGAACGTATTTCTCCGTTAAGTAAAACTATTTATATGTAACAACCGTTATTTAGAAGGGCGTAATACTTTTAGTTTTTACCCTGGCCAACCTAAAAGTGTTTACACATGAAACCAACCTAACTGTAATGCTGATTATTTCGGATTTAAAAGAGCTGAGAAAGAAAATAATGCATATCGGTGTGCATAACGGGCTTGATTCTCTTGAGATCAGGAAACTCTATATTTTTAATCAACTCAATTTTCTTGGTTTTATTACTGGTATTATATTACCCGTTGCAGCTTTATTTAGTAAAGGATATCTTCCACCAATTGCCTGGCTAGTTGCCTGCTCTCCGGCTTTTATAAGTTTTAGTGTGCTTCTCTGTAATCATTACAGAAAGTATGAGCAATCCATGATGATCTATTTTATTTTTTATCCTATTACCACCGCATTGGTATACGCCGGTAATATTGATGTTGGAATAGAATTATTTTTCATTCTATATGGTGTCCTTTCTGTTTTCTTTTTGAAAAATATAAGGTATATCCTTCTTGCTTTTTGCTTATCTGCTGTTTGCTATATGGGAGTGTACATCTTTCATAAGAACTATCAATTTAAAATGATCGACCTGAACTTTGGGTTCTATGTTGCCAATCATTTACTGGCCATCATATTTATCTTTGTGGGTCTTTTTATGACAAAAAGAGAAAATACAAGTTACCAGGAAAGAATACTCAACCGAAATAAAAAATTAAAAACAAGCTATCGCAAAATTGCCATTCAGTCAAATGAGATCAAAGAAAAAGCATCGTTACTGGAAACAAAAACAACCGAGCTTACTGAGTTGAATTATTTAAAAGACAAATTTTTTTCCATCATCGCACACGATCTTAAAACGCCTATTTACAGCCTGCGAAACCTGTTTACTAATATGTACCGGTATGATCTTCCCGGCGAAGAAATAAAAGTATTATTGCCCGATATTTTAACTGATCTTAATTATACCGCCGGCTTAATGGAAAACCTTTTGCAATGGGCCAAGAGCCAGATGAAAGGAGCTACGTTGAATATGCAGTTGCTGGAAGTAAATGATCTTGTTGAAGAAGTAAAGCAACTACTACGCCTGCAGGCAGAATCAAAAAAAGTATTTTTAAAAACCAAAATGGATAGCGCCGTTTATATTTATGCTGATAAAGATATGATCAACCTGGTACTAAGAAATCTTGTATCCAATGCGATCAAGTTCACACCCGAAAATGGTGAAGTAAATATCGGTGCACTGCAAACGGCCGATGATGTAAAATTATTTGTAGAAGACAATGGTATGGGAATGACCGATGAAAATATCAGCAAAATATTTGGCAATGATTTTTTTACTACCAAAGGCACTTCCAACGAAGCTGGCACCGGCCTAGGCTTAATTCTATGCAGAGAATTTTTACAAAAAAACGGTGGTGATATTTCTGTAGAAACAAAGCCCGGCAAAGGCAGTAAGTTTATTTGCAATATGCCGATTCCCTAAATATATATTGGACTTAAAGGCATACTCCGTCTATTATCAGCTTGGATGATAGACTATAATTTTATAACTAAATAGTTCATCCCTTTTTACATCTGATAAAAATATAATCAATAGATAATCCAAAAAAAAAAGCAGTAGTAAATGATTACTACTGCTTAAATAAAATAACAATTATGTTGAAATCTACTACTGTTTTATAAATTTCAGCATGGTACCATTACTAAATCTTACAAAGTAAAGGCCATTGGCAATCCTGCTAATATCGAGAGCCTGATTATAATTATTCAAAACTGTTGTACTTATTACGGAACCTGATGCCGTGATAATATTTACTTTGGTATTTAATAATTTTGAATCATTGAATACAATAGTAAGCTTATCTGTTACAGGGTTAGGATACATTTTTACCAGTGCGGGCAAGCTTGAAAAATTAAGTAATGCAGTATTGCTATTAGAAAATCTACCGTCTATATCTACCTGTTTAATACGATACGCATTAATTCCCTTTAATGGAGCAAGGTCATTAAAGGAATATTTGCTGCCAGTTGGGAAATTTAGCGCTTTTACAAAACCTATACTCTGCCAAGATATTCCTCCATCATTTGACCTTTGAATACTAAATCCGGCATTATTGAGTTCGGTAGCTGTTTCCCATGACAATTGTGAAATGTCATTATAACGGCTCGCATTAAAAGATATTAAAGTTACAGGTACAACTGCATTTGCCATTCCAGTTATCGCATAAGTATAAGTGGCCTCATCAAGATCATCGCTTACAACTGTGATA
Organism: Ferruginibacter sp.; assembly: GCA_039918155.1. Lineage (GTDB taxonomy): Bacteria > Bacteroidota > Bacteroidia > Chitinophagales > Chitinophagaceae > Ferruginibacter. The sequence goes on along the minus strand of JBDSIB010000044.1, from coordinate 52,161 downwards.
TTTGCATTCTTTGTTCCAGTTGTTGCTGGGTTAAATCTTATTGTAAAGCTGGTGCTATCTCCATTGGGCAAAAGTGTAGCTGACGGAGTTGTAATAATGCTGTAAGAACCTGCATCAGCGCCTGTGATGACTAAGGCGATACTGGTTAATGATGCCCCACCGTTGTTATGAATTACAAAAGTCTGATCTACAGGTGTTCCTATTGCAGTAGAGCCAAAATCAGTATTATCTGTAGTTGATGGTGTAACATCTCCAATAGCTATACAATTATCGTTACCTGATACTGATATATTAGGTACCTGCACCGTGCAGGTTGTGGTTGTGCCTCCTGGGGCAATCCAGTTTGAAGTGGTACCAGTCAGAGCAAAATTATTCAATTTGCCATTTGCCGGACAGTCGCCATGCAGATCATTTAAAGTAGTAAGACCAGTATTTGTACCGCCAGCTATTCCCTGGTTAAAATTATAATACGCAATTAACCCTGCCTCAGATCCATTAAGCGGACAATCTTTAAAAGCGGCTATCTGTGCAGGCGTGCGTTCTACATTCCAAATGCGAACCTCATCTATACTTCCGTCAAAATAGTAATTGCCTGCAAATCTTCCAATTTCCAACTGAGTCTCTGTATATGCAGGTGCTGTAGCGGATGCAACCAATATTCCATCCTTATATAAATTCATTGCCTGGGAAGTAGCATTATAAGTAACGGCAACATGATACCAGGTGCCTATAACCAATGGAGTAGGATCTACAACCTGGTTAAATGCCGGGCCATGTCCAGCTGCCAAACTGCCATTATTTAAAAATAAAGCTGTGCCGGTGGTTGGATCACCCGTAAGAATATTAGGAAATGATGTTAATGAATTGGTGCTGATCCAGACTTCTTTTGTATAATCACCGGAGAGCGGGATTGAAGGGAGACTTATGTAATTATCTATTCCATTAAACTGTAAAGCCTGGCCAGATTGAGCAAATGCTGCTGTACAAAATGAAAATATCACCAAAGTAAATCCAAGTATTTTTGTCTTAATACCCTTAAATAAAATAATAGGTAAATTTTGAGCGTTCATATTCCGGTTTTTAAAATGTAAAAAAAAGTTTTGGCTACTCACCGGATATTGGATAATATAAAAATAGGAATTAATGCATTAGCATCAATTATAATGCCTTTCTTTTTATTTTTTACAAATATCTTAAAATAACTTTTCAATGTCCTTTTTTGAAAATATACTTTATTAAAAAAAGCATTTTATATTTACCCTATGGCAATTAACAAACCTGCTGTAAAAGGCACTTATTTTGAAAACCTTGATGGGTTAAGGTTCTTTTGTTTTTTAGCTGTCTTTCTTTTCCATAGTTTCCATACTGATGATCCTGCTATCAAAAATTCCATTACCTACATTTTTTTTAAAAAGACATTATTCGGCAATGGGTTTTTAGGGGTAAATTTTTTCTTTGTATTGAGTGGTTTTCTCATCACATACTTACTCATCAAAGAAAAAAAAGCTAATAAGAATATAAAGATCGTCAATTTCTGGATCAGACGCATATTAAGGATCTGGCCACTTTATTTTGCCTGTGTTTTTTATGGGTTTGTTATATTTCCTTACACCAAAATATTGGCTGGCGGCATCCCCAATGAAACAGCAAACCCCTGGTATTATGTAGGTTTTATCAGCAATTTTGATTACATCCACAAGGGATTGCCGGATGCTACCGGCCTTGGGGTTCTATGGAGTGTCTCTATTGAAGAGCAGTTTTATCTTGCGTGGCCCGTTATTCTTTCGTTATTTGCGGTAAAAAAATTCTGGATACCGCTTATTGTTATTTTGACAGGCAGTGTTGTGTTTCGTGCATTCTATGATGTGCCGATTTTGCATGAAATGCACACCCTTTCCTGTATTGGTGATATGGCGATCGGCGGCTTGGGTGCATGGCTCATTTTAGAAACACCCGCTTTTAAAAATAAAGTAACCTTACTACCAAAATGGTCTATTATTTTAATTTATGCAGCTTTTCTTTTTGCTTTTCTTTTTAGAGATAAATTTTTATTGTCCAATTATTGGTTAAGGGTTTTTGAACGGCCATTCATTTCTGCAATAATGCTTCTTATTATTTTAGAGCAGTGCTATGCAAAGCATTCGTTTTATAAGATGGGGACTTTAAAATTGGCGAGCAGGCTTGGTATTATTACCTACGGACTTTATTGCCTGCATTTTATTGTGATCTCCGGCGTAGTAGGCCTCACTAAATTATTAAAGCTCAATACCCATGTATGGGAAGTCGTTTTTTTAGAAACCATCCTGGCATTACTGATTTCAATAGGCATAAGCATTCTGAGCTATAAATATTTTGAAACACCCTTTTTAAAATTAAAAGATCGCTTTGCTTTTACCAGGAAAAAATAATACTTATCCTGCTTTTATAAATGGAATACTTTCTTTGATGCCACTATACTGTACCAGGCAAATATATCTGCCCTGCGTAAATGAGCGAATATTAATGTTGTTGATATTCCCATTTCCTATCTGCCTTTTTTCAGTAAACACAATACGTCCATATGCATCTATAATGCTTATAACAGCTTCCGTTTTTAGCGGAACATTGAGTGATATAGAAATATGATCAGAAGATATCGCAGGGTATAATAAAACTTTTATTTGTAAATCATCGCACTTTACAAACGCAATATCAGAATATTTAAAAGCATTATTCGTGCTTTCTGTTTTAATACGGTAATAGTTTTTGCCAGAGAATGGCTGAAGATCAGTGAAAGTATAATTTTTAAGTTCTAAACTGTTGTTATTAGCATTAATTGTTTTTATGTTATTAAAATGTATCCCATCGTTGCTTTTTTCTATTATAAACCTATCATTATTAACTGAAGAAGCCTGCCAGTTAACCACCACCCTCCTATCTTTATATTTAGCTGATAAAGCTGAGAAGGTTACCGGCACTACTCCAAAAAACATGTTTTTATCATATACTTTACCGGCAAGTACATTGTGTCCTGAAGGATTAAGATGAATCCCATCGCCAAGGCTATATAAAGGATCTATTTTAAGAGAAGGTTCAGTTACTATATCTGTATAAAAATCTATAGCCCATATCCCAAAAGTTGTCAGTATTTTATCTCTCAGATCTTTAAGTTTCTGTCTTTCAGATGGGCTAAAGCCATCCCTGGGCTGAGTAGTGGTAATATAACATTCTATACCTTTTGCCAAAGCAGAATCTCTCATAGTCTTTAGGCAGAATATAGCTTCATCAATCGAAATAAAATCGTATGAATTTGAGGGGAAATTTATGATAATAACATCTGGCTTGGGGATAAAATTGACAGCCTTAGTAATATTATGGTCATTATCAGGCAAGCGCCTGTCTGGGGGCGGTACAAAAGAACTGGGCATACCATTGTAACAATCGCTGCTGGGAACAGCAATATTATAAAGTGTATCAATAATGTGGAGAGCCTTGTAATAATTTTTTATTTTGAATGTCCAGGCACTATCCCTTGGTATAGTTGTGCCCGGAAAGGAGCCATACGCTGTAGAGGAGCCCACTACACAGATACGTTTAAAGTTTTGGCCAGAAACAGATAGAAAAACAGAGAGACAGAAGAATACTGCTGCTCCCTTGCGAATTAAAGACTTCATGTAAAAAAATTAGTTGTTAAGTTTTTTTTTGAAATACTTTTCGAGGGATCAGTGGCGATTATAAAAGTACTATATATTTAATGAAATACTAATACTCCAAAGTGGTAATATTTTATTGTGGCTCATTTTATATAATTTAGCAGTAACGAACCTAATAACCCATTAAATAAACGGATGGAACAAACTTTAAAAAATGCTGATATTATCGAATTCTTGAAAGAAAATTTTAAGGAAGCAGGTTTTGTTGATAGTTTAAAGATAAAGTATCGACCGATCGTTTCTCCTTTTGTAGATCTTATCCAAAAAGTAAAGCCTGGCGAAAAAGTGGGCGATATTGGATGTGGTTCCGGGCAGTTTCTGCTATTATTATCAAAGTTTGCAAATCCTTTATCCCTTTTTGGAATTGAGATCAGTCAAAGGTTGATAGACAATGCTAATAATCTTTTTACAACTATTCCTAAAAGTATTCATTATAATTTCAGTTTGTTTGACGGCATCAATTTTCCACCGGAGCTGTACGAAATGGACCGTATATTTTTAATCGATGTGTTTCATCATGTACCAAAGGCAATACAGGAAGCGTTTATAAAAAATCTTTGTGCTGCTATGCAAACAGGCGCTGAGCTGGTCTTTAAAGATATTAATGCGGCCAGCCCATTGGTATACTTTAATAAATTGCATGACATTATTTTTGCAGGCGAAATCGGCAACGAATGGCCTATGGAAAAAGTAAAAGACGCTTTGACCAGAGAAGGACTGACCATAACTGAACAATACAAACGAAGAATATATGGATACCCCCATTATACAATCATTGCAAAAAAGTAACCGTATCAATAAATGGTTCCTTTGCTTTTGCTTTGCACTACTTTCTGTATACCCTATTTACCGTAATTTTTATTACAGCAATGGATTGCTTACTTACGAACGGCACAGGGCGGTTATCGAAAAACGTTCTGAATTTTATAACCCTTGGCAGTACCGTGTATTATGCCCTTATAGTATTGAGGCAATGTTATGGGTGTATAATCACACTGTTGACAAAGTTTACCCCGTAGAAGATAAGATACATATTAATATACAAAGCAACTCTGGCATTACTGATGAAACTGATCAGTTGATGAAACTATTGCATACCCCCGGAGCAATGAAGTATATGATCATCTTTATTTTCTTTAGGTTTATAGAACACCTCTTTATTTTCTACCTGGCATGGAAACTCTGGAGTTATTTTGTAAAAAGTAAGTGGCTTATCTTTTTTGCAATTAACTTTTTAGCGCTGGCATTGGGCAATGCTGTGGCAGTTGCAGATCTCTCCTTTAATACTTACATGGACATCATATTGTACCTCTTGGCTGCCAACATAATTGTTTATAAAAAGAATGCAATGTTGCTTTTACCGATCACTATCTTGGCTGCGTTCAACCGGGAGACAGGCATACTGATACCAGCATTGTATTTTATATCGCAAACAGATTTTACAAATTTCAGTGTAAAAAAATTCAATATAAAACGCATCATTTTCCCTGTTACAAAAACATGGATCTATACGGCTGTGCTATATATTATTTTTATATTAATCTTTATTGGGCTAAGAATGTATTTTGGCTACAAACCTCAACAGGAGTGGAAAGCGCCTGCGGGTCTTCCAATGCTGAAGTTAAATTTTCTGAGCGCTACTGGTATAAAAGCGTACATGGAATTGATTGGTACTTTTGCTGTTTTACCCTTTATCATTCTTTATACTTTTAAAAAGTATCCCCCACTGCTTTGTAAATGGTTTCTTTTCATAGTACCTGTGTGGTTTGCTGTTCATTATTTATCTGTAGTTGCGTATCAGACAAGGTTGTTTATGGTGCCTATTATTTTGATTATGATACCAATGATATTGATACTTATAGAGAACGAAATAAAAACGATCTATTCAAAAAGCATTTAATCAGTTTTATTTATTATGAGATCATATATACAACTTATCAGGCCAAAGGATTGGGCAAAAAACATGTTTCTTTTTATACCTGTTTTTTTTGCAGGAAAGATATTTGATTACCATACAATAGTGGAATTGATCGGTGGTTTCGTTTGTTTTAGTCTTGTGGCCAGCAGCATTTATATTATAAATGATTACAGAGATATTGAAGATGACAAAATACATCCTTTAAAAAAATTGCGTCCTTTAGCAGCAGGAACAGTTTCTAAAATGTCCGCAGTTATTATCTGTATAGCATTCCTGGTTGTTGGTTTCATACTTGCCTGGTTTATACGTGATAAATTTTTATTTGTATTACTAATTTATTTTTTATTGAATCTAGGTTATTCATTCGGGCTGAAATCTATCCCAATTTTAGATATATTTATAGTGGCAATAGGATTTGTCTTGAGAGTGAAAGCCGGGGCTGTAATAGCTTTTATAGGGTTAAGCGAATGGCTTGTTATAATGGTATTTCTTTTAGCATTATTTATGGCACTTGCAAAACGAAGGGATGATGTACTTCTAAAACTTTCATCTGGCACAGATATGCGTAAGGCAGTAAAAGGATATAATCTTGAATTTATAAATGTTGCACTTTCCTTGATTTGCGCAGTAACAGTAGTGGCTTATTTTATGTACACAACCTCAGCGGAGATTGTAGAAAGATTACAAACGTACAGGCTTTATTATACCTGTCTTTTTGTACTGGCTGGCATCTTTCGTTATCTGCAACTTATTTTTGTTCAGCAAAATTCTCAATCTCCCACCAAAATTTTATATAAAGACAGGTTCATACAGGTTACTATACTTTTATGGGTCATTAGTTTTTATATTATTTTGTATGTAAAAAATATTACTGTTTTTAAATAAGATATTTTGCAAAAAAGTATTGCTTTTTTTGACTTTGATGGTACCATAACCACAAAAGATACTATGCTGGAATTTGTCCGTTTTTGCAAAGGCACATTTTCTTACTATGCAGGAATGGTGGCTATTTCTCCATGGCTTTTAAGTATGAAATTCGGGTTAGTGTCCAAAGCGAAAGCGAAAGAAAAGCTACTTTCTCATTTTTTTGCAGGCACTCCAATAGTGGTTTTCAATAATAATTGTCAGTCTTTTTCAGAACAGGTGTTACCCCGATTAATAAAAAAAAATGCCCTGGATACTATAACAAAATTACAAGCAGAAAACACACCAGTAATAATAGTATCTGCTTCTGCAGAAAATTGGGTAAAATTCTGGTGCTTACAAAACGATGTGCAATTAATCGCTACTAGGCTTGTAACTAAGGATGATAAAATAACCGGCGAATTGGATGGCAAGAATTGTAATGGGAAAGAAAAAGTAAACCGGATCAAAGAATTATTTGATCCGGCTGACTATGAAATTATATACTGCTATGGAGATACAAGCGGCGATAAGATGATGCTTCAATTAGCTACAGAGCCCTATTATAGAGCCTTTTAAAAGGCCTTTCCTATATTTTAACTACTTTTTTTGTTACCTGCTTCTTATTATCATAATTTACTTGTAGAAAGTAAAATCCTGATCTTAAATTAGAAACATTTATAGTTTCAATTTTAGAATTCCCACTAATTTTTATCAGTTTTTGGTAAACTCTTACTCCTTTTGAATCAAACAATGTCAACATCGCTGCAAAATCAGCTTTTGTACTTGTGATCTCCACATTAAGATTATCGCTTACAGGATTAGGATAAATCTTCACATCCTGCAACGGAGCTGAAGATAATCTACTACTTCCTACGTTGACAGAAATCGTATCGTATGCTTTGTCTCCGAAATTATCAGTAACAGTAAGTTCTACTTTGTAAATTCCTTGTAGAAGGCTGCTAAATTGCGTCTCGGCAGCATTCACATTTGAAAAAGAGTATGTTCCTGGAGTATTTATTACTCTCCACCCGTAAGAAACAATGTTGCCATTTGGAACATTTCCAGTTCCGCTAAGGGTCACCGAATTATCAGGCAGATAGATTGTTTGATCGCTACCTGCATTAGCTGTAGGAGGAAGGTTTACTTTTGTCGGCGATGTTACAGTAATTTTTACAACGTCTTTGGCAGTAGCGCCGCTATTGTCCGTCACTGTCAGCTGGTATTGGTAAACTCCTTGTGTTAAGGCTGTTAAGGTTGTTGTAGCTGATGAAGGAGCGGTTATCGTGCCCGTCGCAGGACCAGATATTTTTACCCACGCATAAGAAGAGATCACCCCATCAGGGTCCGTACCACTCCCATTTAAAGTTGCTGTATTCGTTGGTAATGTAATACTGATGTCTACTCCCGCATTCGCTGTCGGTGGCTGATTGGCCGCTGCATTTACCGTTACCTGAACCGTATCTTTTGCTGTCGCTCCGGCGTTGTCCGTTACTGTTAGTTGATATTTATATACTCCCTGTGTTAAGGCTGTTAAGGTTGTTGTAGCTGATGAAGGACTGGTTATCGTGCCCGTCGCAGGACCAGATATTTTTACCCACGCATAAGAAGAGATCACCCCATCAGGGTCCGTACCACTCCCATTTAAAGTTGCTGTGCTCGTTGGTAATGTAATACTGATATCTACTCCCGCATTCGCTGTCGGTGGCTGATTGGATGTAGAACACGATAAAATATTATTAGATAACGAACTTCCGGGTACATATCCTTTTATATAAATTGATTGCCAGTTTCCCGGTGGATTTGTAATGCAAAAATTATTATTATATATGGATGAAGGATATGAATTATTAAAATAGTCAGTAATAAAAATACCACCAGAAGTTTTTGGATGATTTATATTATTACCAAATGCATTGATTGTTTGGGGGGGATTACTTTCAGATGAGGATGTGTAATCACTTGCATAAATAGTTTGCTGCCCTTCTGTTCCATTGGAGTTAGTATTGCCATCATAACCACAACTATCCATGGTATTGTTATAGACATTTATAACACCATAACCAAAAAGTTGCATTCCGTTCCCGGTACCTCTTTTTACAATATTTCCATATACATCGCCGTTTGTATTACCGCCTAAAATAATACCTGCCTGCTGGGTGCTAACATTAAGCGTTCCATAATCAGTAACAGTATTATTAAATATTTTATTACCATTACGTGAATTGGATAATTGTATACCATCCCAGCCTGTACGCTCTACTCTGCAATTGCTAACTTCTACACTATCAAGCCTGATAGGTACAATAACTGTGTCAAGGCCACTATAAGTACTTGTAACAGTAAGTCCATCGGGCTGCGTTATACCAATATACATTCCTTCACCTGGAACATCATGTATATACATGTTCCGGAAAGTTAATTTTGTCATCCGGTAATTTGGATTCCAGGTCATTGGGTCTGAATAATCAACATCCTGTTTACAATATATTCCTACACTTCCTCCATAACATTCAATATTATCCGCTTCAATATGATGGCAAGATGTAATTGCCAAAGGGCCTCCATTAACTTTAATACCATACTGTGTTTTACCTCCCCATACTTTTATATAACGGCAGTTACCTTTAAATCTAAACACAGGTGTAGAAACTGTAGTAAGCGGCATAATTACCAAGGGACGGCATGCATCTCCTGCTACATTATAAAATTCAATACTGGTATAACTTGTACCGGTAATTTTTATAGTATCCCCACCCTTCCACATTGATCCATTTGGGCGATAAATTTCGCCAGGTTGAGTATAATTAAGATTATAAGTTACAGGAGCATTGGGATTACATGTGATACTGGCAGGATCAGGATTTACAACTACATTAACACTATCCACAGCACTCCCACCCAGATTATCAGTTGCTTTTAAAACAAAAGTATAAATACCTTGGATTAAACCAGACACATTTGTAAAAGGATTCGCATTATTATTTATAGTTGCTGTATTTGGCCCCGCAACCTGAGACCATTTATAAAATGAAACAGTACCATCGGCATCTGTAGCAGAACCATTTAACGCAGTCGTTGAAGTTGGTAATGTTACAGTTTGATCAGGTCCTGCATTTACTACAGGAGGAATATTAGTTGTATTAGATAGTGATTGTCGAGCCAACCATTGGTATAAATTCTGAGTAATTCCGCCCAATGACCAAATGCCGGGTTGTGTGCCCTGACCTCCATAAAAAGATGCCCAACAACAATGACCGCCACCTCCAAAATTTGTTGAAATATAAATTCCAGAACCGGGAACAGTTGAATTCATTCTATCAACTACTGTTCTTGTATCTCTTCCGTCAAACATTTGTTCAAAACCCAAATATTTACCACCGACATGAGCAAAATTATCGAAGAGATTCGGATAAGGAGAATTGTCATCAGGCACCATCCCTTCTACGGTAACTACTGCCGCAATTTGCGAAGCATAAGTATAAGGCCCGCCATAGGGATCTCCCGTTACAAAAGTACTACTACACCACCCACCATGAGATAAACCAGTAAGATAAAGACGATCAGAATCTACCCTATACATACTTTTTATAAGTTGTATTTTTTGATTCATTGTAAATTCTAGCGGAAAAGCAGAAGGAGGTTGGAGGCTTATCACAATAAACTTTACAGTATTTCCATCTATGTTTACATTGCCGTCCCAGCCCTGCGTAATATATGCTCCAGGGCCATTTGATATAACCAGAGATGCATTTGTGCCAATTTCTCCTATACCAGGAAAAAATATTATAGTCGGATATTTTTTTGATGTGGTGCTGTAATCATCAGGCAGATGGACATAAGCATTCCAGCCGCCAATCTGAAGAAGTGTTTGCTGTGCTTTAGAAGAAAAAAAACAAAGATTAGCAAAAAGTAATAATACAACAAAACGTCGTTTGCACAATTTTTTACTCATTTGGGGGTTTTTCTTTATAGTGGATCTATTGTATTAGCTTATAAAATATTGATAATAAATTAATTGATTTTTATTATTCTGATATCTTAATATTTTTTTGTTCAGCTTACCAAAATCCAGGCCATTATTACAATAGCTAACGCAGCATCAGCAAAAAAAGTATTAATTAACAAATAAAATTATTTCAGGGAGTAGAGAGGAGCAGTTGATTGATTTATTGGATATTGAATTTTATTTTTATAGCCTGCAAAATATATTACATTAGATCCAAAAGAATAAAAGAAAAGTGTTAGTTATACACAATTAATCTACATTAGGGTGCATATCTTTAAAAAGATAAAATTACTGAGTAATCTTGTAGTATTTATGCAAGTAGTCTTGTAGTATTATATAAAAAAATGGCGAACCGACAATTTCAATAAATTATTTTTATTGTTATACAAACCAAACAATAAAGTAATAAATTAATTTCTCCCATCGTTAACAAATCTTTTAAAGAGGATATCTTAAAAAGATAAAATATTTTTTAATAAAAAGAATATATATAAAACATGCTTTTTAACTCTCTGAGTTTTGCGTTTTTTTTGCCGGTTGTATTCTTGCTTTATTGGTTTGTAACACACGGCAATTTAAAATTTCAAAATATACTGCTTCTTTTATCCAGTTATTTTTTCTATGCCTGTTGGGATTACCGTTTTTTATTCCTTCTGATGTTCTCTACCCTTCTTGATTATTATACGGGTTTAAAAATGGATAATTCCAAATCAAAAACTAACAGGAAATTCTGGTTCTGGTTAAGTGTCATTATAAATCTGGGATTTTTGGGAGTATTTAAGTATTACAATTTCTTTGCAGATTCGTTTGCAAATGCGCTCTCACTAGTAGGAATAAAAGCAAATTTCTGGACATTAAAGATTATTCTTCCTGTGGGCATTTCGTTTTACACATTTCACGGCCTGTCCTATGTAATAGATATTTACCACAAAAGGATAAAAGCAGAGAAGAATTTTTATGAATATGCCTTGTTTGTGAGCTTCTTCCCTTTACTTGTTGCCGGCCCTATTGAAAGAGCTACGCATCTTTTACCGCAGGTAAAAACTAAAAGAATTTTTGATAGAACAAAAGCGGTAGATGGATTAAGGCAAGTATTGTGGGGGCTTTTTAAAAAAATTGTCATAGCAGATAGCTGTGCCCAATTTGCAAACACAATATTCAATAATGCATCTTCTTATTCCGGTGGCGTGCTTGTATTAGGCGCTTTATTTTTTACATTTCAGATCTACTGTGATTTCTCTGGATATTCCGATATTGCTTTGGGTACTGCCCGGCTTTTTGGATTCGATCTTTTAAGAAATTTCGCTTTTCCCTATTTTTCCAGAGATATTGCTGAATTCTGGAGAAGATGGCATATTTCCTTATCCACCTGGTTTAGAGATTATTTATACATTCCGTTAGGGGGAAGCAAAGGTGGTACATGGATGAAAGTTAGAAATACTTTTATCATATTTATAGTTAGTGGGTTTTGGCATGGGGCTAACTGGACATTTATTATGTGGGGATTTTTAAATGCACTTTACATAATGCCCTCTATTCTGTTAAGCACTAATAGAAATAATCTTGATATAGTTGCCCAGGGAAAATATTTTCCCGGAATAAAAGAATTATTTCAAATGATCATAACATTTACTGTAACTGTGATTGCGTGGATATTTTTCCGGGCTTCCAGTATCAATCATGCTTTTTCGTTTTTGAGAGATATGTTTAAAGGTTTATTTAATAAGTCTGATTATGCTTACACATTTCACTTTTTCAAAAATGAAGTAGGCATTGTTTTACCAATGCTTATCATTTTCTTTTTTATAATAGAATGGTTAGGCAGGGAACATCAATTTGCAATACAAAACTGGGGCTTTAAATTTCCCCGATTTGTAAGGTGGGGATTTTATTATGGCATACTGTTATTGATATTTTATTTTGCCGGCACAGGTACAAAACAGGAATTTATTTATTTTCAATTTTAAGGATGCGCAAGTTTTTAATAATTTTTTTAAAATTTATTCTTCCTTTTTTGCTACTAATAGTTGCAATAGAAATATATGTGACCTATTATCCAAGCACTTTTAATAAAAAGTCGAATTATTTAAAGAATAATTTAAGTGAAATACAAACAGTAATATTAGGTTCCTCACACAATCAAAATTCTTTAAATCCCGAATATTTGCAGCCATATACTGCAAACCTTGCAAATTCCGGCCAGGATGTACAGATAGATTCAGCGCTTTTTTTTAATTATATAGCAAAATTAAAATCGATAAAAAAAGTAATTATTGAGGTAGATTATTTTACACTTGAAGAAAAAAATGATAGCAGCTATTTCAGAATACCGTGGTATTACCGGTTTTATAACATTGAACTTTACCCAGTGTCTCTTCTAAATAAAATTTCACTTTATTCATCAAGCCCTGCATTTTTTAATAAGGTAATGATTGATGAAATAAACCCCTGGAAAATAAAATACAAACACAATCAAAATGGATTCATTACAAATGATTTTCCAGGCATAATGGAAGATCTTAAATACGATTCGTTACAGCTGGCAATTACTGCGGCGGAACGACTGAAAGATAAACACACCAAGACCTCCTATGAAAATTTCGTTTTCAACCGATCAAAATTAAATTCAATTATAAATTATTGCCTAAGCCGCAAAATAAAAGTTGTCTTAATTTCTAACCCAATGTATACTACCTATTTAAATAATGAGATCGCTGAAAAAAAAGTGAGAAAAAAAATATATACAGACAGTCTCTTAGAAATACCCGGGATCTTATATTTTGATTATGAGAAAAGTAATCGTTTCAATGTACATGATTTCAAAAATGATGATCATCTTAATTCAAATGGGGCAAAAAAATTCTCTTTGATAATTGATAGCCTTATAAACCGTATTTCAACTTAAAGCATAAACTTAATTAATTGAAAAATATTTTTTTTTGTGGTAAAGGAAAGTTTTTAACATTGACATAAAGAGCATTCGAAATAGTTTTGAATGGCTGAGAAAGTATTAATCGAATAGCGATCATATTCTTTATTTAGTTTTCACCAGTGTTTATCATTAATTCTTTGAGTTATTAACTGCCCATGTATTTTATTAATGTGGTATTGATGCCATACTATTTTTTAATTTTGAGGTATAATTGAACCTTTTCCCAAGAGCCACAGTTGGCTTTTCAAGGAATGTGTAAACTATCCACGAAAATAAAAGGGAAAGAAAGAACGAGGCAATCGCCAGCCCGATTCTGGTATTTATTTCATGAGTGTTAAAGAAACGGCCCCCAATATTATTCACAATGCCGATAATTAAATAGTGAAAAAGGTATAAAGAATATGATATTTTGCCTATCCAGGCAAACAATCTGTTACTAAGTATCTTGCTGTAATAAGAATTTGGTTTACCCAAAGCAATGATGATAAGACAAGAAAATACAAAAGCAAAAAGGCTGTTTCGAGTAATTCCCATTCCTTGATATTTAAGATATAAAAAAAAACAGGCTCCTATTACAATCGCAATACATGTAAGGATAGCCAAATAATATTTTTTTACTATGAGCGAGATATTATAATTAATATTTAACCATGCAACGAGAATCCCGAAAGAAATAGCATCCATTCTGCATGGCAGCAAGACATAGGCGGGTATCCAATGATTACAAAAGCTTCTGAAAACAATAGCAAGAAGGATTATAAATACCAGAAGGTATGGCAACAATTTATCTTTTACAAAAACAATAATAAACGGAAATAATATGTAAAATTGTTCTTCAATTCCAATCGACCATGTTACAGACATAACTTCGTTGCCCATAGTATGCATCGTAGCCATGTAAAGATTATGAACTAGCACAACATAAGACCATAAAGGTATCACATTGCTTCCCCCTATAAAGTTATCTTCTTTAAAATAGGGCAATGCTAGTATTATGACGAACAATATAATAAGTAAATAATAGTTAGGAACAATACGTAAAAACCTTCTTATAAAAAAAGTCTTAAATAAATTAGGTGATGTTTTATTAATAAGAAGAATACTTCCTATTAAAAAACCAGATAACACAAAGAATAAGTCTACTCCTATCCAGCCAAATGATGCAAGTTTGTAAATTATAACGCTAATTTTGCTGTTTAATTCTACCACTTGATTGTCTATGTAGTGAAAGGCGATTACCAGTAAGATTGCAATCGCTCTAAATCCATCTATTTGTTTTATTCTTTTCATCTATTGATTTTTTTTAAAGTAGACAGATTTTATGTGATTCTCTTTAAGTAAAATAATACTGGTAACTTTCTCATTGTAATAAATAGTTAATTTAAAACTTTTTATTTTTTTTAAAAAAATAAATAAATACATTATCATTTAAGTGCATCTTCTATGTATTCACCGTCCAACTATTACTGGCATGATCTAAACTCCCCATTCAGTTTTATTCTTCAAATTTCAAATCATAAATAATTTGACAAGAACAACACAAACGTTCCGTTGCAAACCAGTCTACAGAATCAGCTGATGCTACCTCAGGCAGAGTAATCCCTTTGAATTACTTTATATTGCAGCAATACTGATTTAGCCTAGGGGTTTGACATACGTGCCTTTTTAAAATCTTCAATTAATAATTTTGTCCTGTACTCAACTCCTTTTTTGTTTAAATGATATTTAGTATTAAACATCATTTCTTTTGGCATAATATATCTTTCAGCATTACCCAATAAATTAAACTTATTTAGTCGTAATATGTTTTGTGTTTGCAATACTTTTTCTTTAGAAAGATTAAATGATAATTCATCAAGTGAGGGAAATGTGATGAATACCACAGCGCCTAAATTTTGTGCAGCATTTTCAAATTCTTTAATTTTAGCTATTATGTTTTGATTGAATTTACCATCAATACCCGTAGGCGTATACCCTCTATCTGGCAGATTCCAGTGAGCATTGACATCGCCAAATTTGTCAAAGGAATTCACACTATATACATCACTTTCCTTAAATCTAAAATACTCAGTAGGATCAAATTTTGTAAGCGAAAATTTAGGGACATACTGTAATAAACTTATTTCCTGTTTAAAAGAAAGATCTTTTATTTTGTGAGGAGCTACATCAACAATAGTTCTAAATAATTCATCTGAAACTGCATCATACGCTTCATAAAAAATCTCATATTCCGGAATTAAAATAACTGTATCTCCTTTTTTTAAATATTGCAGTGTATTGGTAAGCATATACTTAAGACCCAGGCCAACATTTACACCTGTGTTTATTGGATTGAGATTTAGAGAGTCCTTAATCTCGTAACTATTCAGTCCAAAACTTAAATTAGAACCACCTACAAAAATCATTCTTGGAGATGGTATATTTTTTAGCATTGAATCTTTGTAAGTATCAGCAAAAAGAAAAGATTTGGAAGCTCTCGGTGTTGCAGGAATAAATAACCCCGAAAACAAGAAAATAGTAACCGGAATCAGGAAAAATAATATTTTCTTTAAAAATTGTTTCATGCCGATCTCTAAAATTGAAAATAAATAAATTGTTGCTCTTTTCCACTAAACCAGATTATTGCAATAATGATCGCATAATACATTGCGTACCTGAATGGCCATTTCCACTTAAATCCAAATTCTTCCAGCGCAAAATGTTTTTCTCTTCCCAGCCATTCAATAAGAATAAAAACAATGATTATTCCAAGCGTTCTTGCTGCAAGTATTTTATTTTCAACATAGGGTGCGGTAAAAAGCGATCGTGAAAATATTTCCGATATATAGCGAATAGCATGTTCAAAATTATTAGCCCTAAAAAATATCCAGGCAAAAATTGTTAAGCAAAAAGTTACTAAAATTTGCCTTACTTCTTTTATGGTCGGAAAATATTTTCCCTGTGCAACTATATCTAGATTATTCCTGTTAGTATTAAAAATAATGGAAGGCATGATGTATAAGGCATTTAGAAATCCCCAAATTATAAAGGTCCAGTTGGCACCATGCCAAAAGCCACTTACAATAAATATGATAAAAGTATTTCTAACCTTCATTAAAATTCCTCCTTTACTTCCTCCCAGGGGAATATATAAATAATCCCGAAACCAAGTAGAGAGTGAAATATGCCAACGCCTCCAAAACTCTGCAATATCTCTTGAAAAATATGGGTATGCAAAATTTTTCAACAAATCAATACCAAAAAGTTTTGCTGTTCCTATTGCTATGTCAGAGTAACCTGAAAAATCTCCATAAATTTGAAAAGTAAAAGCTAAAGCTCCTAATACTAAAGTACTGCCTGAATAAGATGCTGAATTATTAAAAATTAAATTAGCATACTCAGCACATTGATCAGCAATAACTATTTTTTTAAACAGTCCCCACAAAATTTGCCTTAAACCACTAACAGCTTTTGCATATTCAAAAATTCTCCTTTTTTGTATTTGTGGCAATAAGTGAGTTGCTCTTTCGATAGGGCCGGCAACAAGTAAAGGGAAAAAACTTACAAAAACAGAATAATCAATAAAATTCCTTTCAGCCTTTATTCTTCCTTTATAAATATCTATTACATAAGACAAACCATGAAAAGTATAGAAAGAAATTCCCACAGGTAAAATTACTTTTAATGTCCATGGGTTTACATGCAAACCAACATTAGAAATTGCATCTGCAAAAGATTGAGCAAAAAAATTATAATATTTAAAAATTCCAAGAAATCCCAGATTTACACATATGCTTAGCCAAAACCAAAACCTTTTCCAGTTTTTAGTTTCGCACATTTTTATTCCGGTATAATAATCTAAGAAGGTTGAAAAAATCAGCAGGAGCAAGAATCGCCAATCCCAGCAAGCATAAAAAAAATAGCTTGCAATAAGAAGTAGAATATTCTGAAGTTTAAGTGATTTATTTGTAACAAACCAATAAAGCAGAAATACAATTGGAAGAAAAATAGCAAAATTTATAGAATTAAAAAGCATTTGTATTCCTATGTTTATTTTAGCATAGCTACCATTTTTAAAAATAATTATTGCAAAACAGACTGTACAGGAACGCCAATTAACTCTTCTAATTGTATTGTAGCTATGTCAAAATCTCTTTCTTTTTCAACTAAAACAGCTTTTTGCAAAATCATACCTCTATACATTTTGTTAAGTTGTTCAAGGGAAATTACTTCATCTTTAAAATCTTTTTGGGCGTTTTCATAACCAGTTGCATCATCTTCGTTTGCAATACGCTGCAACTCTACCTGGTGCTTTTTTTCTTTATAAGTAGCATATAAAATTAACACCCTCGCTTTAATATTTTTTTTCAGTAGTTCCTTTTGTGCATTAGTAATAATGATGTTTTGATCTGCAACATGTTTTTCCTGTTTACTTCTTGCAACAATATCAAGGGGAATACCAACATTCAGGTTATACTTTGGGAAAAAATTTGCCTGTGGTGAATTGTCTACTACAAACTCATTTACATTGCCGCCTATGCTTATTGAGCTTAAAAAAGAACTATTAGCTTTCTTGCGATTTATTTCTGCAATTGTTATATTAGCATCAGCTGCAGTAATCGCATCATTCTTTAACGCCAGCTTTATAAGTTTATCTTTGATAACCTGGTCGCTATCAACAATATAACTTGCCTTGTTTACTGATGGTCTTGATGATGACGTTATTACGCCATTATACTCATCTACAATATGCCTGATGGAGTCTGGCATTTTTGCAACAGTTTGTGCTGAAATACTTTCAGCAATAAAAAACAATACAGCTAAAAAATACATTTTCATCTTTACAATTTTTAATTTTACGATCCGGGTTTAAAAACTAGATTAATTACTTCTAACTAACAACTAATAAATTTTGCTCTCTTTCATCAAACTCTGCCATCCTTTTATATAAAGATATTACTCCATAAAAAAACAAAGCATTTGGTATCTGATCAATTGAATTAGTGGAAAAAAGTGAGATCACTACCGCAAATAAAGCACATGTAACAGCGATAAGATATAACTTATATTCATTATTTTCTACTCTAAAATAAAAATAAATTCCCTGGTATATTATGATCAAATAAAAAAGCATTGTAAGTACCAGACCGATCCAACCCATATCCAGCACAATAGCCATTAATGCACTATCGGGCGGAAAACCAGCAAGCTTATGATCCGGATTAAATCTTACACCGTTTTGACCGGAAGTAGCCACTCCTCCACCAAAGGGATGTTCATGCAAATACGGTTGAATGGATTGCCGGTTTGTAGTGCGTACATTTAATGACTCATCTTTTGAATCAAATGTTGAGCGCATTCGGTTAATAGTAGGGTTATCAATAGGAGCAAAAATCAAGAATAAGAAAGCAATAATTGTAGTAAATAAAGTAATTAATGTTGCTTTGTTTTTCAGGGCCATTAATATATACAATGCAATACCTGTTGGCAATAATATGGTTGTAGTCCTTATTCCTGCATAAGACATTCCCAAAAATAAAATCAAAGTAATAAAACCCAATCTATACTTATTCTTTTTATCTTTTACATTTAGCAATAGGATTACGCACATTACCGTCATAAAGCCACAAAGATTACCGAAGGTTGGGCCAATATCTAAAAAAGAAATTTTTCTTAAAACACCTCCCTGAAACATAAGTGCATATTCATGTGGATGATCCTGTATGTATCTTAACTCCATCGGCAAATACCCAAACCATTGCTGATAACAGCCATAAGCAGCTGCTAAAAATGCCATACCTATCCAGAATTTAAAAAAGAATTTTAATCTTTCAGGAGTATTTATCAATCGGTAAGAAATTATGTAAAAAAGAATATATACCGAATACCTTTTACTTACAAACAGCCAGCCCGAAACAGAATCCATATTTGGATTAAATACTTCCAGTAAAAAATAAAAAATATTTATCATCAGGAGAATAGTAACTCCATATTTTATGAGATTTCCTTTTTGATTCTCATCTCTTTTGGCTGACCAATAAGTTCCCAAAAATAAAAACAGTGTAAGTAGATCAATAAAAGTCCCTATTGGAAGTTCTTTATTTAATAATCGGTTTGGATAAGAAGAAAAGAATGCTGTAACTAATAAAAGATAATAACCCCTGACAGGATTAAAAAAGCATTGGTAAATAATTACAAGACTACATAAAGCTGCAGTGAAACCGAACATTAAAAAAATCATATTATTTGCAGCGAAAAAACCGGTTATTATTGCAAGCAATACAAGCATGGCAATAATCATCCACAGACGAAATTGAAATTTATTATTTCCGAAACTGAAATTAGATAATGATTTAGATCCTGTATGGTCAGTTATTTTTTTCAATCTTTAAAAAAATAAGATTTTAAAAAAAAGGCCAATAAACATAAGTGTTACAAAAACCATGGCCAGTACTTGTGAGAGATTGGTGATCTGGGTTTCGTCTTCTTCATTATTTTGTGTAAGCATTTTAAAATTTTTATTTTATTACTGAATATATTTTTTCAACTGAGGCTTCCCAGGTATGGGATCGGGCCATCATTTTTCTTTGTTCAATTTTATCTTCATCATTTTTCCCTGAAAGTGCAAGTGATATTTTATCCAGGTATTCCTGGTTGTTTTCACACAAATATACAAGCGGCAAAAACATTTCCATAGCTTCTGTTTTTGTAGCAACTACAGGCTTCCCTGCAGCCAGATATTCATCCACTTTACGAGGATAATTTCCAATAGTCATTTGGTTTAAAAGCTGTGGATTTATACATACATCAAAAAAATGAACATACCCTGGTAAATCTTTTTCCGGCTTCGAACCAAGGAAATAAATGTTTGGCAGGGAATGCAATAATGAATTTTTAAACGCATCATCTTCCGGCCCTACCAATACAATATTCCATTCAGGTTTATTTTTTCCTAAAAAATAAATAAGCTCTATATCAAGCCGGGTGGAAGTTAAAGAACCGCAATAGCCAATTATGGGCGATTTTATTTGTTTTGTATCTTCAGGTAGAAATGTGGGAACTTCAAGAAAAGCTTCTACATCACAACCCTGACCAACATCAACAGCATTTGAATTATATTTTGATGCATAATTTTTAAGATATTTTGAATTAGCTGCTACAGCATCAGCCTTCTTCATCACTAATGGTTCTGCCTTAAAACCATGTTTAGTAAAATAATTTTGAGATAAAAGAAAATCTCTGATGTAATAAACAAAAAAAGAAGGATTTAAAAAATCAATAAGGTATTGTCCGTTTAAAAAATCGTTATCAATTAATAGTACCGGAGAAGAAAAATTCATCTCGTTAGCTGCCCATTTTATTTCAGCAGAGAGTTTTTTATTGTTATACTTATTTAATATCCGGTAAATATTTCCTTCTGGTAAAAAATTTACAGAAGCAATTATTATTCTTGGATTAAATACGGTTAAATTTTTAGAAACTTCTGTAAGAATATTTTTACCATATTTTATACTCTGTAGCCTGTTCTGCACCTGTACATCTTTTTTATTTTTCCAGCTACTTATTCTATCCAATGGACGGTTCACATACAATACCCTGTTATGCTTTGCAATTTCCAATGCAATATTTTTACAGTTACTTCCTATTGGAATGTCCCATGGCTGTAAACCGAAAATGATAAAATCCCTATTTTTAATTATTTCTTTTTCCATGTTAGTTTTTCTAAAATTATTTTTAAAAACTCAGGATAAAATTTAAATGCATAAAGAAAGGCATTCAGGAAATTTATTTTAAATAATTTATTTAATAAAAGTTGTGTGCAGACGAAGCCAATAAGATGCGAAAGTAACAGTGCATAACCGGCACCAATAAAGCCAAGATGTGTGATAAAAAAATACAGTGATGTAACCTGCACCACTGCAAGCATTGTGATAGTGATAAGATTTATAGCTGGCCTCCCGGTAGAATCCATAATTACACCATATTGTTTTAAAAAAGCAAGTGTAATACTGGTAAGTGCTATTATCTGCAGGTATGGCACTGCATCATAGTATTGAGGACCAGCCAAAACATAAATGATCGCCTTGGGAAATATTAATACAAAAATAACAAGGGGCAACACAACAGAAAGTGAAGCACCGACTGTTTTTTCATAATAATATTTTATGATAGAGGGATTGCTGCTGTTTTCCGATTTTGCGCTTTTTGGAAATAATATATCGCCTAATGTTTGCGATGGAAGGTCAGATAAATTAATAAACCGCATAGCGATGTTTTGAGAACCGTTAAAAGTAGTACTACCAAGTAAAGGAGAAAGCATTACCTGATCTGCACTTCTGAAAACAAGTGTACTTAGGCCTGAAGCAAAAACATATTTACCAAAATGAAAAAGTTTTAATACCCATTCTTTAGAAAAGATAAATGATCCTGTAAGAAATGGTTTTACAAAGCGGTAAGCCACAATGGTACCAATGATTAAAGCCAAATTATAAATGATCACCAGGTAATCTAATGGTATTTGTTTTTTTAGCAGGAAAATAAAAAAAACTAATGCGAGTGTAAGTCCCTGCCGAAAAAAATAAGTCCAGAAAAGCCCTTTGAATAAAGTTTTACTATACATTAACCATTCAAAATGAGAAAAGGGAATCATTATTAACATTCCTATCTGCAATAGATACAACATATCTTTTAATGCAGGGGCTTTAAGTAATGCAGACAAATATGGTGTAAGTATAAACATTACCAGCGCCGTGATTATAGTAATTATTGCATTTAAAAAAAGAGCGGCGCCTATTACATATTTATGTTCCTCTTCTGTGCTATGGTTTACATATTTTATAAGGGCAGTTTTTACCAGCCCTTGTCTAATTAATTCTATTACTGCCGTAATGCTCATAAATAAAGCCCACACACCCATCTCTTCTTTTGTAAGGGCTTTGTGTGCTAAAATGATTGTTATAAAAAGGCCGGACAACGGAACAGATAATTTCTGCAAGCCACTAAAAAAACCAGAGTGTATCCATCCGCTATATTTTTCAGAATAAGACATAATTATAAATTATTTGCACGCTTTTCAAAAGCAATATCATCAGCCACAGGTTTTTTCACAAGAGTTCTGTCTTCCTTTTCTAAAGTAAATATCCAACGCATATTTAATTTTACTGCCAAACGGTACAATAATAAAGGAATACAAACTCCTGCAATAATTCCGGTAATAAGTATCACAAATATATTTTCTACGTGCAGGACTTTGGTTAAAAAAATTCTTAAGCTTGCAAAAGCAATTACCTGTGCAACATAAATATAAAGTGAATGTCGGCCAACATAGGTAAGCCATTCTAAAACATTTTTTTTCTGAAGAAAAAAAGTAAGATTAATAATAAATGCGCAGCCAATTACAGCTATAATTAAAAAAATAAATGGTTGGTAAAATTCGACAAACATATATTTCTGTGTGTTGTGATGAATATTTGCCAATAAAAAATAAAATTGAACAGCAGTAAAAGGGATCAACATCAATGATAATATTTTTCCTGACTCAAAATATTTATGGTTATTTCTGTCGAGAAGATATTTGCTTACAAGATCCCCAATCGCAAAGAAGATATAATTATGCAGTATGTCACTCAAAAATCCAATTTGAAAATCGTACTGATATACCAGTGCTGAAAGATAAAAAAAGATTAATCCAATGATAATATTGTGAACTGCAGTGAATTTTAATTGTTTTGAAAGAACGTATAAAACAGAAACATTAAATAATGCATACAAATACCAAAACTGAGCTATCTCTCTTGGCAGATAAAAAAGATGTAGATAAGATGATGGTGTGGGATGCCCATTTGTATATTTTGTAAAGAACATCTGCAAGGTTAATTGCAAAAAGCCCCATACAAAATATGGATACAAGATCATTCTTGCTCTTCCTTCAATATATTTTGCAAGGCCTTTCTTTTTAAAGCTTAGGGTAATAAATATACCGGAAATAATAAAAAACAAAGGCATTCTGAAACTATAAAAAAAGATATTTATGTACTCAAGAAATGGATAGCTATCAACAGGAATGTTTGCGGCTTTAGAGCCTTCAAATACATGCCGGTAGGTTACCATAATAATGGCAATACCTCTTGCATAGTCAATCCAACTTAATCTTGGTGGCGGTTTCATTAAAATAGATAAGATAAATATTAAAAATTAATATTTTCCTTTAATACTTTGTTTAAAATCGTTACGGTATTTTTTTCTTTGAGCGATGCAATAAATTTGAGTGCATTATCATCGGCGTGATTAATAGGTGCCCCTGCAGAAAACACCGTTATAACTGCATCAACATAAATTGATAATTCCTGACTGTCCGCATAATTATTAAGCGATGCACCTTCTACTAAAATATAATCAAATTCTTTTTTCAATAATTTTAAAAATTCGTCCATATCCAGTTTGAACAGTGCTTCCGATGGTGTAGTATTTCCTTGCTTACAACCAATGATGTACATACCGTCCTGAGGTGTTGTGCTCCAGATTTTTTGACCAACTAAAGGCGTATTATAATTTATTTTTCCAGCAACATTTTCTATAAGACAGTCAGGATTGTATTTTTGCGTAAGTGAATTATTCGCAAAATTAAGATCAATCATTAACACTTTTTGTTTGCTTAAAACAAGGCTGGCAGCTAAGGATTCAATAACAGTAGTTTTACCAGTTTGCCTTTGTGTGCTTGTAATCAAAAATGATTTATCAGGACTCTTTAAAAGCTCATACCTTAATTTGCGAATGTTATTTTTAAAAAGAATTTCTCTTTCAAATTTCTTCCCTTCAAAATCATTCATAATTATTTCTTCTTCAGAAATTTTATTTAGCGGCACATTATTAAGCACATTTAATGCATCTGTTTTTATCTGTTTTTTAAATAAAATTGGTGTTTTTAATTTACTGTCGAAAACTTCCAGCAAAAGAAAAATTACGGAGCTAAGAAAGAACATTGAAGCACCGGAAAGCAGCATAGTTAGTAAAGTCTTTTTTGATTCTGGTCCAATTGCAGGCTGACCAATAGCTGTCTGTATAAAGTTTGTTGTGGGATCATCCTTTACAAGACTTTCTGCCTGGTTATATTTGTCCATCACTATACCCAGTTGCTTATTTTCAATATCTATTTTGCTTTGAATTCCGCTGATTGTCACATCACTACCAACAGGTGCAGAATTTGCCATGCCTGTATATTTTCTTATTCTTGAACTGTAATCTTCTATGGTAGAATTTGCAGCATTAAGCAGCGCTTCTTCTTCATTTATCTGGGTTTTTAGATCATCAATTTGTGTTTGTTTGGCTGCCGTGGTTCTTGATGAACCACCAGTGCTTGATTTTGAACTGATCTCATTTCTTAAATCATCTATTTGTTTTTGCATTGCAGGATCATTACCACCTTTTCTTGCATATTCAGCTACCAAATCATTTTTTCTGTTTGTAAGTGCTATTATATCCCCATTATTTCCGGATGAAGAAGAAGATGACATACCGGCCTTTAGTGTATTTAAATTATCACTTAAATATTTTTTTCGGTTGAAATGTTCATTCTGTTTGCTTTTTTCTTCTGCAAGTTTTGTTTCCAGTTCTTTCACTGTTTCCATGGCACTCGTACTTAAACTTACCGGATCAATACTTCCCTGCTTTACTTTTTCATTATATAATTGTTTACCAAGGCTATCAATTCTTTGCTCCTGGTTAGATACCATTTTTTTAATATCAAGGGCATTTTCCTCGGTGCGTTGAGAGCTTAGGTTTTTATAATAATTTAAAAATTCCTGGCCCATTGCATTTACTACCAAGGCAGAAAGTTCAGGGTTTTCCGAACGAAAGGTAATGTTAAGATAATCTGTCCTTCCAACCCTTTCCACGTTCAGATAGTCGAGCATGGTTTCATAATCGTACCTATACAATTTAAAATATTCAAGCAGTATTTTTTCTGTATTTGTTTCTGACGCTAACAGCCGGTTTTTATTTAAAGCAACGGTTAAAGTGTTAATTGCGGAATCCCTGATTACAGCTTTGAATATTGCAGATTCTTTTTGCGTGTTTGATAATTTTCTGTATGGTTTTTGAGGATTAAGAAGATCATGCAAAAGTAATTTGTAAGCTATAATATCAATTACTTTCGGAGATTTGAAAGTCTCTATGGCATTATTAAATTTTACATCGGCAGTGTAAATGTCAATGCCGGAGCTACCATCTATTACCCTTACTTTTTCAGTTGTAAAACCAGTAGAGTATTGTGCCTGTGATGAATAAAGCGGTTTTTTATATAATAAAAGAATAAACGCAATAACTACGGCCAGGAAACTTACGCCAATGATTATCCATTTGCGACGCATTAGTACTTTAAAAAAATAAATCAGATCCATATTAAATCATTTCAGGGTTTCAGAAAACTAAATAAAATTATAAACAGGTAGATAAATAGGATGTTATTCTTTTACCTCATCTTTTGTGGGGTGATATTTCATTTTTGTATTGAAATAGATGGAAAATCTTTTCAACTCCTTTACTATTCTTTTTTTCATTACTTCGCTAAAAGTACCACTTTTTTTCAACGTCCTTACACCTGTCCACACCCGGTTTTTATTAGAACGAATTTGCTTTACTTTTCCGTATTTCATCAGATCAAAACACATTCGGCCATCTTCGCCATGTGTCTTATTCATGTAGAATCCTTCTTTTAATCCATACTCCTTTATAAAACCCATACTCATTCCATAAGAGTTTAAAAAAGGCCGTTTTATGTGGCGGATCTCCACCATTGCATCTTTAAATTTTTCCAGGATAGTTAGCTTCCATCGGGGAAAGCCTTCTTCACTAATAAAAGAATAACGTCCATATACACTTACTATTCCTTTTGTTTGAAGACCTTCGACCATCTTGTTTACCCAGCAGGATGGATATATACAATCGGAATCTGCAAGTAAAATATATTTGCCAAGAGCATTTTCCATACCCATTTGTCTGCCTGGCCCCCAGCCTTGTATCGGCTGAAAGTAAGTTTTAATTGTAAGTTTATCTAAAGTATCCTGTGTTTTATCGGTAGAATTATTGTTTATAACAATAATTTCAAAAGGAAATCTGGATTCCATTCTTGAAAAACTCCCCACAGTTTTTAAAATATTCACTTCCTCATTCCATGCTGTAACTACAATACTTACCAGTGGTTCTTTAGATTGTATTTTAATTAATGCTTGATTTATATTGTCAAATACAGATTGTGGTATCTCCTCAAAATTTTTATAAGGATATTCAAATTCGTTAATCCATGTGGGATTTTTTAAAATATTCATACAATTATTTAATACTTTTTTGTTTCTCAGGAAATCATAATTACAAAAAAAGCCTGATATTATCAAAATATCAGACTCTATTTGTATTCGATTTTTCTTAGTTTACTTTTATTAGCTTGGTCGCCTTACTAAGTTTGCCATCAACCCAAACTGTAATTATATAACTGCCAGGCGATAATTTAAGACCAACCGGAAGGTTAGCACCTACAATATTGTGCCCTTTCATAACATTTAATTGATTGGTTTTAAAGATTACGTTTCCAGAAATATCGCTTAGCATAATGCTGACTTTTTTAGCATTCTGATTCTGCAGTTCAACTTTTATAAGGTTTGTGAACGGATTAGGGAATACCGATATCACTTTAGCATCATCTATAACTGTTGCTGTTGGTGCCACAGTTTTTGTAATATCAATCGTGTTAGCAACTGGTATAGTTTCACCTTCAAGCTCTGGTAATATATGTTCTCCAATTTTAAGACTATTTGTCTGAGGTTGAAGATCTGTATAGATTGTATTTACAATTGGATCATCCGGTGTGTTGTCATCGAAGTATTCAATAGTATAAGCATTAGTAAAGCTATAAGGAGAACCACCAGCAGTATTTACACTTAAAATCAATTCACCATCCGGACCCGGAGTAAGCTTGTCAAGATAAACAACTTTAGAATCGTTGTAATAGCTGTTTAACTCTACAGTTCTTCCATTACAAGTGTAGTTACCTATGGCATAATTAGAATTTGTATTACTTCCAAAGAAGCCAACGCGGTATTTTTTGCTTACATCAAGGTTAACAAATTTAACCTGAGAAGTTTGTCCGGCATCAGTCCAGTAATTTGCAATCTGCACATTTGCAGGGAAGATACCTGCGGTAGTAACACCAGCATAACCAGTACCATTAAACTCTTTAGTAATTACCATTTGGAAACCACTGTTTGTAAGAGTTGTATTAATAAGGTTGCTAAAAGTTGCATTAGCAGTAGAAGCAGAACTTGTATTGTTCCATGGTGATGCAGCAGCCTGGTTAGGATCTACATTTTGATGAACAAGAACAATTTTAGATGCAAGTATTGCATTGGCAACATTGCTGTAGCTGCTGAATGTAGTACTTTTCTTTGCCCTGATCTTATAGTAATAACGTGTATTTGCTGTAAGCCCGGTATTTAAATAAGTAGTAACGTTTGCTGCTGTTGTTGTAACTAAAGTGTAAGTTCCGTTTGCAGAAGTAGATCTGTAAATTTCAAATCCTGTTTCATCTGCACTTCTATCACTCCATGTAAGTTTAATTCTATCAGTAGCTAAAGCTGTTTCTGCAAAAAGATCTGCTGGTCTTACAACCGGATCGCTTGCGCCAAATTCTCTTATAACTACTGCGGCAATTTCCAATGAAGGATTAGCAGAAGCTTTGGCCATTGTAACCTGTATGCTGCCATTAGCTGCAGGAGTAAGGCCATTAAGATTTGCAAGAACTGTTGTATTGTATTTTCCATCAACAGATACAGTTTGTGTACCGTTGGTAAAGGTTACTACAGAAGCAGCACCAGTGTTCAGGTTCGTTAAGAAGCCTATGCTATAACGTTTTGTAGGATTTAATCCGTCAAATTCTATAACCTGGTTACCCGAAGCATTGGTATAAAATCCTGAGCGCATTACATTATCAGGGAATATGCCTGTGTTGTTTCCGGTTCTCATACCAGATGATAAACCACCGTTCCACTGAGAAAGTAATTTGAATGTGAAGCCAGTTGGCACACCTGAATCATCAGAGATATTTCCATAATTATTGTTAGCAAATGGATAGCCGATAAAATTGTTCCATGGTGCAGCTTGCGGAGTTGAACCATCCTGTCCAAAATTCAGGTAAACAGATCTTATGCTGTTATCAATAACTGTAAGGTTAAATACCCTCGTTACGCTTGCTCCAAAGTTATCAGTAATCTTTACAGTTATACCACTGTAAACACCTATATCATTTACAGATGGAGTGATAACTATATTTCCTGTACCGTTTCCTGTACTGTTGTAAGTAGCAAAAGAAGGCAGACCGGTAACAGATACAGTGAGTACATTACCTGCATCGTCAGTTGCTGCAATAGCAACTGAGGTAGAAAGAGTAGCTTTTGCATAAACATCTGCAATAACAGCTAAAACCGGTGCTTTATTTAATGTAGTTACAGAAACAACATTTGTATAACCGGAAGTTCCTACAGCATTTATTGCTTCTATTTTGTAGTAGTAAGTTGTAGAACTTAATACTGTATTATCAATATAAGTAGAATCATTTGCTGATGGAGATGGACTTAGCAAAGTAAATGGTCCTGCAATGTTTGTAGCTCTGTAAACATTGTAAGCACTTTCATTATAAGCTATATCATTCCAGCTAAGTTTTACTGTACCATTTGATAAAGCCTGGCCTGCAAAAGCTGTTGGCAATACTGGAGTAGTTCCATCATCAAAAGGTTTTTCAAGAACGATCGCATTAACCATACCGTACGGAGAACCTGCACCTTTACTTAAGTTTACGGTAATGATACCTGAAGCATTTGGAGCAATTGAACTAAACGTTACTGTATTGGTCTTGTTATTATCAACATATAAAGGTTTTGCAACGCTATTAATTGTGTAAACAGTCGTACCATTATTTCCAAGGCCAGTCCAGTTGCTGCTACCAAATAAAGTAACATTATATTTTGCCGAAGGAGTAAGCCCTCTTAAGTTCACATCAATTGTATTAGGAGCACCGTATACACCAAACCAGAAATAATCTTTAATAACTGCATCTGGATAAACACCTGAATTATTATAAGTAACTGTGCCTGCATTACCTGCATTCCATGAAGTTCCGACAAAGTCGATACCAACTGCAGTTGAAACACCATCGCCATTTAAAAGGTTATTGGTAGTAGGCGTAGAAATATTATTCCATGGAGCCGTAGCATTTGGACTATCATATTTCATACTCATAAATATTCTTTCTACCGGTGGAACTACATCTGCAACTGTAAGAGTAAATGTAAGCTCCTGTAATCCGCCTGAGCCATCATTAACGGTAACTTTTATTGGATATACACCTGCATTTGCAAAAGTTGGTGCAATCTTAATGTTACCGACACCATTTCCATTATCAGTAAGTGTTACAAACGAAGGAGCAGTTGTAAGTGTCCATGCAAGTGTGCTATTGCCATCCTGATCAGTAGCACTTAAAGAAAGGTTGGTAATTGTTCCTTCATTTACATTAGTGTTACCAATTGTTGTTGCAACAGGAACATAATTGTTATTTACAGTAAGTGTAAAATTCAGCGTATCCTTTCCGCCATTTCCATCGGCTACATACATCGTTATTGGATATACGCCAAGAGATGATGGGGTTGGATTGAATGCTATACTTCCTGACCCGTTACCAGTATTATTAAATGTGGCAAAGGATGGAAGTGGATTAGCAAATGAGAAAGTAAGTACTTCTGCATCTGAATCTGTTGCATTTATTGTTAGCGTTTTCTGACCATCAAAACGCATAGTAAAGCTTGTTACATCAGTGAAGACAGGAGCATGATCAAGTGTTTTAGCAGGAGCCGTAGCACTGAATGCACTATTACCGCCTACACCTGTTGCTCTTACCTGGTAATAATAGTTGGTATTAGCAAAAAGGTCATTATCACTATAATTAATTGTTGAAGTATTGTTTGCTGGAATTTTAGCTAAAATCTTAAAGTTATTAGAAGTATTAACTGATCTGTAGATATCAAAACCTGTTTCATTAGTAGAGTTATCATTTATTACTAAAGAAACTGAAGTACTGGAAACCGGCGTTGCTGACTGAATAGATGGAGCTGCCGGTACACCTGGTAATGCATAAGTTGTATCTGCACCATAGCTATCTGTCATTAACGCTAACACACCAGATGCTACCAAAGGTTCTGTAATAATATTTACATCATCTATTAAACCTGCATAGAAACTACTCGTAGCTGTAGTATTAAATGCATTTGTAGTGTTACTAGCTCCAATTCTTGAAAGGCTTGTACTACCAGCAAGTGCAGTTGCAGAAAGATTAGTTGAAACCTTTTCTACGCCATTAATAAATAATTTAAGTGTTGTATTATTATATACTACTGTTACATGATTCCAACCACCATTTACCCAACCAGTGCTAGTTGCAACATTATTTACAACTGCAGTATACCTTGTACTTGCTTTAGCAATACCTGCCTGTAAACTTCCTGCGTTAAAACGTAAAGCCAATCCATTATCCGAACCACCCAATTCCCAAACAAATTTGTTTGTACCCGCTATGGTTGCTGCAGTTGGTTTTATCCAGGCAGATACAGTTCTTGTAGTATAGGCATTACTTGCAAAAGCTTTGCTTGCACTAAACGTCATATCAGCATATTGAGTAGTACCATTTAGAGAAAGTGAAGCAGTTCCTTCTTTTTTATCTGTAGTATTGAATGTTGGTGAAGCTCCGGCAGCAAGGTTTCTATTGTTACCACTAGCATCATTATAATTACTATTTAATCCCCATGAACCTTCCAGGATACTAATAAAATCTGATGGGCCATAAGAATTGATCGCTCTTACTTTATACCAGTATATTGTAGAAGCACTCAAACCAACACTATCAATAAATGAAGTAACATTAGCAGCAACAGTACCTACAGAAACATAAGTTCCAATCTGATCAGTAGATCTAACTACTTCAAATCCGGTTTCAGTAGTGCTGTTATCAGCCCAGGTAATTGTGCTTGTATTATATGAAGTAGCAGTTACCAAAAGATTAGATGGCTTCGTAGGCAATGAAGTTGCAGGAATAGTTACATTATCTGCAAATGCTGAATTTGGTATTAGCTGTCTTGCGATACCTGCTGCTGTACTTTTCCAATAAACCTGCATAGCATCGCCACCACCCAATTGGAAAAATACCATTGAAATTGGATACACACCTGCAGTCAGCGTAATGGTTCCGGTTGCAGATTGAGTTCCGTGCAAGCCATCATTATTTACCAAAGCTGTTGTAGAATAATTCCATGGGCCAATATATAATTTGCTTCCGTCATCACTACTTGTTTCAAAAGTATACGATCCTGTGGTAGGTATAATTATATTACCAGTCCATACAAAGCCGTAATTCGTTCCGTGAAGTTTTTTAGATATATCAACATTCGGAGTAACGCCGGTAGCTACCGGAGTAAGTGTACTGAAATCAGGTAGCACATTCCATGCACCTTCATAATATTTGTAGCTTAAGCCATTTAATTGTGCAGTTCCATTTACCTGATTGCTTGCAGGCGAAAGATTTCCTGCTGCATCTGTTGCTTTAATAGAGAAACCATAAGTCTGTAAAGAAGTAAGGTTATTTACAGTAAATGTAGTACCTGATGTTACATAAGTTTTTGCGCCATTAACGTAAACCTCATATTTAGTAACGCCTACATCATCTGTAGAAGCATCCCAAGAGAGAGAAACTGAAGTTCTGTCCGAACCTGTAATCACTAAATTTCGTGGTGCTGTTGGAGGTGTTACATCAGAAGCTGTAAGGGCATTTGCTTCAGTACTGTTTGCAGCGGCACCATTATTATTTACTGCTCGTACAAGATAGTAATATCTTGTATTAGGCACCAAACCTCCATCTGAATAGGTTAAAATATCTGCAGCAGTAATATTTATTAAAGTATAAGGACCACCGGCAGTTTTACTTCTGTAAATTTCAAACCCGGTTTCATTATTAACCGCATTTGGGTTATCATTCCAATCTAACTGAATAACATTATTAGAAAGCGCTACAGCAGTTAAGCTGCTTGCAGCATCCGGAAGATTATTTCCGCTTGCAGAAATTACAGAGAATATACCTGAAAAATCACTTCCGCAACCAAACTGTTCTGTAACTTTTATTTTGTATTGGCCCACTGGTGCATTGTATGTATTGGTAGAACTTACCAACCCATTATCAGAAACCCGGCGCCATTCATAACTTACATAATTGGCTGGTACTTTTAAAGGTACAGTTGTACTTCCGTCTGGAGCTGGTAAAATACTAGTATGAAGGCCATCTATCTGAATGTTAGGACTGACAGTAGCAGTATTTTGAGAAATTACTGCAGGTGTAGGAGACCATAAAGACCAGGCGCTTGAAGAAGTTCTTTTAAAATGAACTGCATAAGTTCCATAATCAGTAACATTTAAACTGGCACTGGTTGCGCCAGGAATTACTGTTCCATTTTTCGACCACTGGTAAGCATAAAAGCCATCCTGCACCCCCAACTTTGCGCTGACTGTTTCGCCAGGGCAAAATTTATAATGCTGATAATAAACCAAAGGATTGGCTTTATGTTGTGCATTTACAAAAGGCCAGTATCCTGGCTCTGCCCAAAAAGAATCCCAGCAACCATGCCCTTGATCAGGATAAAGAAATTGAGTAATATTTCCACCTAAATTTTTATAATCATTGATAATATCAGTAACTGTTGGAGGTGATGGCGCTGCATCCTGGCCACCATTTGCAAGTATAAAAGGTACGGTAATATGGCTACCAAGATATGGCACGTTATCGTATCTGGCAGCTGAAATTACTTCTTCTGCACAGATCATTTTTGCATATTGTTGTTGGTCAAGAAAATCCCATGCTGCCTGACCGCCTGAGGATAGCCCGCCAACATGAAGCCGGTCAGCATCTAATTTTACATATTTTATTAAAGAATCAACAAGGTCTTTTATTACAGGAAAATAGTTTTGCAAATACCCTCCCTGGCTTTGCGGATAAATCATAAAACCGTCAAATGTACCATTGTTAATATTTTGAGCATGTGTTAAGGCACCATGCACAAGATGAATTTCATTATCATATACAGGACCTGGCTCTCCCAAACCATGTAAAAATATTATTGCAGGGTATGTTTTACCGTCAACAACATTATGTTTGTATGTTTTCGGAAATTTTAGACGAAAAGCCATCCCCTTAAAATAATAAGACTTGTACCCGTAAGTATACGGATTCCAATCCAAACGATTGGTATGCCCCCACTTGCTGATAACTCCATATGAAGGCAAAGCTGGCTTGTTAGAACTTGTAAACACAACATCAGGATCATTAGGATCCAATACGTTTGCTTGTGCATTTACTTTTTGATTACTTAAGGCTAGTATAATAACTGCCCAAATGAGTAGAAACTTTTTCATTCCTGAAAATTAATTTTTTAAAATGATTGGCTGTTCAGGAATTGAGATAATGTGCAATTAAGCATAAGGTTTTAAAAAAGAAATCTCTTTTATCGTAAAATATTGGATAAAATACAAGATTTAAAACTGGGAAATTGGGAGCAGGTTTCGGAGGAATTGAGATCAGAATTAAACACAAAAGTGTCTTTCGATTGGCAAATGTATAAATTAATTTCACAAAAACAAATCATTTTTTTTATTTCTTCTTTTTTATCGTCTTTAATTATACTTATTATTGCTTTTTTTAATAAAAAAAATTTCAATGACTTTTATTAAAGTTCTCTTTTGGGTGTGCATCTTCATCGTTTTCTATAGCTATATCGGATATGCGATAATGGTATGGGTTCTGTTAAAATTAAAAAAAAAGAATAGAGAAACAGACGATAATAATAGTTTTGAACCGTTTGTAACCCTTATTGTTGCTACTTACAATGAGGAGAATGTAATTGAAAAAAAAATACTTGACTGCCTTCAGCTTAATTATCCACAAAATAAATTAAAAATAATTTTTGTTGCAGATGGATCGACGGATAACACCGTGGAAATAATAAAAACATATCCTTTTATAGAATTGCTTTATGAAAGTGAGAGACGTGGTAAAGTGGCTGCCATTAACCGTGCTATGCAAACTGTCGTAACAGATTTTGTCATTTTTTGTGATGCAAATACCTATTTAAACGGAGACAGTATAAGAGAAATTGTAAAACATTACAAAGACGAAAAAGTTGGAGCCGTTGCCGGAGAAAAAAAAATACTGGATATCGGTAAAAATAAGAATGCAGCCGGTGCCGGGGAAGGACTGTATTGGAAATATGAATCCTTTCTAAAACAACTGGATTCTGATTTTTACTCAGTCGTAGGTGCTGCTGGTGAACTTTTTTCTATAAGAACAAAATTATATGAGCATGTAAATAATAATATACTTCTGGATGATTTTATAATATCAATGAAAATCTGTATGAAAGGCTATAAAGTAATGTATGAGCCTAAGGCTTATGCACAGGAGGCACCCTCTTTAACAATGAGAGATGAGCAAAAAAGAAAAATCAGGATAAGTGCAGGTGGTTTTCAATCTGTAATTTTGTTAAAACCGCTACTTAATTTTTTTAAATATGGCAGGCTCTCTTTTCTTTACATTTCTCACAGGGTATTGCGATGGATATTATGTCCTCTTCTTCTCCCATTGATTTTTTTTATTAATTTATACTTGGTTTACCTGTATTCCTCACCCTTATACATGTTGATTCTCGTAATACAGGGTACATTATATCTACTTGCTTTTGCAGGCTGGCTCTTCTATATCAAAAATCTAAAGATCAATATATTTTATGTGCCATATTATTTCGTATTTATGAATTTTTCATTGTATATCGGATTCAAAAAATTTCTAAACAACAAACAATCAGTATTGTGGGACAAAGCCAAAAGAGAAAAACAATAATCTGATCAGTAGCTCCATTTTTTAAAAAAAAATATTAAAAATAATTTTGGTATTTAATTATTTTAGTTAGCTTTACGCCACGAAACAAGAATTACATTTTCTATGTAGTTCATTTTCAGTCCTACCTTAGAATACAGATCCTCCGAAAAGCTTACACTTGAAAGTCTAATTCCGCCTACGTAACCATAAACACTTTTATCCTCCGAAAAGCAGATCATTAATATCTGATTTTGTATTAATTTATTTAATACTCTAATCCCGCTTATTTCCAAGCATTTGTATGAAAAATTATTGTTAGAAAGTAATGTTTTAAAAAAAACAATCAACAGTAATGAAAAAGAATATTTTAACTATAGAAGACAGTAAGGCTTTAAACTATGTTTTAAACACTGTTTTTGAAAAAGAATACGAGGTTACCTCGGTAAATAATTATTCAGAAGCAATAGCTCATTTGCAATCAAATATGTCTAATGATCTGATGATCATCAATATTCCTGATGCAGATTCTGATAACTTTCATTTCCTGGAGCATATATCTACAAGTTATAAATTCAGGAACATTCCAAAAGTTGTTATTTCAAGATCGGCCGATGTACAGCTTAAAGAAAAATCGGAAGGCTTAGGTGCTTCTCTGTTTCTTACCAAGCCATTTGATCCGGTTTTTTTATCTAATAAAGTTCAGGACCTTATTTATACTAAAGGAAAAAAAACTAAAAAACGTTGGTCATTTAATTTAAATATATTCTAAGTCAATCCAATAACTTATGAAATTCCATTTTTATAGTTTTCATATTTTACTTAACCAACCTCAGTGTCATGCTAATTGTTACAAGAGAGAATGCAGCAAATTTAAATGAGGATCCAAACATCACACAGAAACCACAAATTCAAATCTTATTTATAAAATCTACAAACTTACAGCTTACTGAAGATTTCAAATTTTACAGGGACAGCATTTTTGTAGAAAATTTCAAAGCTGCAAAAGATTATTTACGTAATGTTGATATATCAATTCTGCCGGATTTGATAGTAATTGACATACCCTTAAACTTTAAAGAACTAAACGTTTTTAAAGCGTGGGTTTCGGAAAATTTCGTTCCATCTATTCCCCTTATTTATAATGAAGATTGTTTAACAGTTATAGAAGCTGATAAATTACATTCTTTAAATATAGTTGATGATGTCATCAACATAGATTATAACTCTACTGTATTATACTATAAATCTAGATTTTTTAAAAAACTTTTTGTTGAACGCAAAAGAGAATCGTTAAAGCATAAAGAAGAATATAAAAGTTTTACTCCTGCTAAGACAGGTTTTATTAAAAGACTCATTGATGTTGTCGTATCTTTTACAATTATTCTTTTATTGCTTCCGGTATTTTTAATCATAATGCTTTTAATAAAGCTAGAAACAAAAGGGCCTGCAATTTACAGATCAAAAAGAGCCGGAAAAGGATTTCATATTTTTGATTTTTACAAATTCCGGACAATGTTTGCTGATGCAGATAAAAAAGTAAAAGAACTGAATGATCAAAACTTATATTCAACTTCGAAAGATTCTCCTCAATTTTTTAAAATTGCAAATGACCCACGTATCACAAAGGTTGGAGCTTTTTTAAGAAACAGTAGCCTGGATGAATTACCTCAACTATTTAACGTATTGAAAGGTGATATGTCAATTGTTGGAAACAGACCTTTACCATTATATGAAGCTGCAACATTGACTACAGATGAATGGGCAGAACGCTTTATGGCACCTGCAGGTATTACCGGACTTTGGCAGGTAAAAAAAAGGGGGCAAAAAGAAATGAGCACTGAAGAACGGGTAGAACTTGATATAAACTATGCAAGAAATAATACACTCGCCCGTGATTTCTGGATCATTGCAAAAACTCCATCCGCACTCATTCAAAAAGAAAACGTTTAATTTTACAATTTACTTACCTCAGAAAAAAATATTATAGGATGAAATCTTATAAAACAGAAAACCCATTTGTTTCCATTGTTACATTAAACTGGAACGGCTTGGGGGTAACACTTGAATTTTTAGAAAGTACCCGAAATCTTACTTACAAAAATTACGAAATCATTGTAGTTGATAACGGGTCTGACATTGACCCTACAGAAAAAATCATGGCTGGCAATTACCATAATACTAAAGTGGTAAAAAGCCCGGTTAATCAGGGATCTGCTGGTGGTAACAATTTTGGAATGCGCCACATGTCTGCCAATTATGATTTTTGTTTCCAGGTAAATAATGATGCAGAGGTAACGCCTGACCTTATTGAAAAA
This sequence comes from Ferruginibacter sp., assembly GCA_039918155.1. Lineage (GTDB taxonomy): Bacteria > Bacteroidota > Bacteroidia > Chitinophagales > Chitinophagaceae > Ferruginibacter. The sequence continues at coordinate 14,458 of JBDSIB010000044.1, read as the reverse complement.
TGCCTTGAGCCATTTTATTCAGATCCAAAAGTTGGTGTTGTTTGTCCTAAGATCAGGTTTCATCATCACCCGGATATTATACAGTATGCAGGCTTTAATAAAATGAGTATGCTGACTGGTAAAACCACAGCAGTGGGAAGTAAAGAAGTAGATAATGGCCAGCATGATACACCTGGTTATACTTACAGTGCACATGGTTGTGCCATGATGGTAAGTCGTGAAGTGATTGAAAAAGTAGGAATGATGGCAGAAAAATATTTTGTGTACTATGATGAGTCAGACTGGAGTGCAAGAATTAGAAAAGCCGGTTATGAAATTTATTACCAGGCTCATGGATTATGTTATCATAAAGAATCAATGAGTATGGGAAAAGCAAGCCCGGTAAAAGTGCATTTTATGACCCGCAATAGAATTTACTATATGCGCAGAAATGCAACGACTGCTCAATTTATTGTGTTTGCTGGTTTTTTCAGCTTTCTTACAGTTCCTAAAACCGTATTAAAATTTTCCGCTGCCAGGCAATGGAAGCATTTAAAAGCTTTTGTCAAAGGCATTACATGGAATTTTAAAGAATCGAAAATTTCTCCTATCTGATAAAACCAAGGATTTTGTAAAAACAAAATCCTTATTTTTTTTTAATTTGCAACTGAATTTTACAATAAATGAGTTTTTGAAATGTTATTGTAAATACTATTAGAACGATATTTTTAATAGAAAATGAACATGTAGTCCCCGGAGTAAAAATAAAAATGTCTGAAAAAATAAAAATAAAAGTTTTAGAATGCATACGCCAGGGTAAAATAGGAGGCGGAGAAAGTCATTTATTAAGTCTGGCTGAAAATATTGATAGAAATATTTTTGAGCCAATTATCCTTTCATTTACAGATGGACCAATGATTGATAAGCTTAAAGAAATGGGCATTCAAACGCATATCATTCATTCAGAAAAGCCTTTTGATTTTAGAGTGCGAAAAAATATACTCTCCCTTTTAAAGGAAGAAAAAATAGATCTTATACATACACATGGCACGAGGGCAACGTCAAATCTTATTGGGCCTTCAAAAAAACTTAAAATACCAATTGTTTATACAATACATGGCTGGTCTTTTCATGATGATCAAAAACCTTTAGTAAAAAAAATAAGGGTCCTGAGTGAAAAATACCTCACGTCAAAGACTGATGTAAATATAGCAGTATCGCAATCAAATTTATTATCGGGCATAAAAGTAATTCCAAAATTAAAAGGCATTGTAATTAATAATGGAATTGATCAGCAGAAATTTAATAAACAAAGAGAATTAAAAAATATTCGTGAAGAATTAGATATACCGGCATCTGGTATTTTGCTGATATTTATTGCCAGGTTTACCAGTCACAAGCAACCATTAAGTTTAATTAAATCTTTTGCTGAAGCATTAAAAATAAATCCGCTTTTAAAGCTATTAATGGTTGGTGAAGGCGATGAAAAAGATACAGCGCTTGCAATGGTAAAAGAAATGAATATTGAAAAAGACATTTTCTTTCTTCCTTTTCGGCAAGATGTACCGGATTTGCTTGCTTCTGCAGATATTTTTATTTTGCCATCCCTATGGGAAGGTCTGCCGATCGGGCTTTTGGAGGCTATGAGCATGGGGAAAGCAGTTATTGCTACTAACGTAGATGGTACAAGTGAAATAGTTAAGAATAATGAAAATGGATTATTGATTGAAGTTGATGATCTTGTAAAAAATCTTACAAATGCCATACAAAATTTATCTGCAGATAAAGAGTTGAGAAATAGATTATCATTGAATGCATTGCAAACTGTCAATGAAAAATTTAATGCCGGGGCAATGACAACAGCGATTGAAAATGTATATAAAAAAATAATTTTTAAATAAAAATGGAAGTATTAAAAATAGCAGGATGGGTTTTGTTTTACATCATAAATGCAATTCTTGCATTTCATTTTCTGCTACCCGTTATATTATTTATACTTCATTGTTTTGTAAAAAAACAAAAAAATGTTACTGATGCTTCCTCTACTGGCGATGAAAATATTTGCTATGCAGCAATAATTACTGCGCACAAGGATACAAGGTTTATTCCACCGCTTGTTGATTCATTTATAAAACAATCTTACAATAATTTTATTCTCTATGTAGTTGCCGATGCCTGTGACGTTACAGGGTTAGATTACAGTGATAAAAGAGTAGTGATGTTAAGACCAGAACCTTCATTAAATTCAAAAATAAAATCTATCAATTATGCCATTGATAATTTTGTAAAGGCACACCAGGTAATGGTGATATTTGACAGCGATAACCTGGTGCACCCGGATTATTTAAAAAGATTAAATTATTATTTTAAAAAAGGATTCAAGGTAGTACAGACTCACATGTTGTCAAAAAATACAGATAGCACTTATGCAAAACTGGATTCTCTTGGCCATGTTTTTTATACTTTTATTGAACGCCAGGCAAAAATGGAACTTGGTCTTACGTCCGCTATATTGGGTCTGGGGATTGCCCTTGATACCGATCTTTATAAAGAGATCAGTTATAATAATGTGATTGGAGGTTTCGATAAAAAGCTCCAATCGCAGCTTGCAATAAAAGTAAAGCAGATTGCCTTTGCAGATGATGCAATTGTATATGATGAAAAAGTGGAAGATGGTGCAGCCCTGGAAAAACAAAGAACAAGATGGATATATTCTTACTTTGAACATTTTCAGGATAGTTGGAATTTATTTGCTGCCGGTATAAAAACTGCCAGTATGGGTAGACTTTTACTTGGCGCTACAATGCTGAGACCACCAATGTTTCTGCTAATTTCCGGAGCATTCTTAATGATGCTAATTGCGTTAATAATAAAGCCAATTATCTGTATAATCTGGATTGCCATTCTATTAATTTTTTCTATTAATTTTTTATTGATAGTTGCTACCCAAAGCAAACAAAAAGGAATAGTCGGATCAATGATCTATATTCCGTTGGTAATTTTCCGGCAGGTAAAATCCTTATTAAAAATAAAAGCGGCAAAATCAGACTTTTTAAAAACAGAGCATACAAAAATTATTTACATTGATGAAATACTGAAGAATGAGCCCGCTTAAAAAAATATTCTATCAGGCAAATAATGTTTTCCCCCTATCTTTTTTAAAGAAAATAAGTCCTATACATACTTTGCTGCCTTACCACCACACGGTAAGCGATCAGCATCTCCCACACATCAAACATCTTTATCCATATAAAAATGTGGCTCAGTTCACAACAGACCTGGATATCCTGTTAAAAAATTACAAGATCGTTACACCAGCTGATCTTTTAAAATCTATTGAAGACAATAATATTTTACCAAAAAATACTTTTTTAATAAGTTTTGATGATGGTTTCCGTGAAGTATATGATATTATTGCACCGATACTTGAGCAAAAAGGAGTACCTGCAATCTTCTTTATAAATCCGGCATTTATTGATAACAAAAGATTATTCTTCAGGTCTAAATCGAGCTTGCTGATAGATCACCTTTTAAATAAAAAAGATGATAATGAAATTATAAGAATCTATGCTGATACCCTTTCAATAAAAGATGCAACAGTAAGCGAAATAATTACAACAATAAAAAATATAAAAATTAATAATGCTGCTGTCATTGACAATCTTGCCGGGAAAACCGGGTATTCCTTTGAAAAATTTTTAGCAGAGCAAAAACCTTTTCTTACAACTGAAAATCTTGCAGCTTTACAAAAAAGAGGTTTTACAATTGGTGGACATAGTATGACACATCCTTACTACCAGCAATTGAATTTACAGGAACAATTAAATGAAACAATTAATTCTTGTAAATTTATAAAAGATAACACAGGTATGGAAAAGATGTATTTCTCTTTTCCATATTCAGATGAAGGACTTTCCCAGGATCTTTTTGATAATATTTTAAAAGAAGATATTGATCTGCTTTTTGGCATTCAAAATCAAAAAAACGAATTAAATAATAAAATGCTACATCGTTTTAATGCAGAAAGGCCAGATATTGATTTTGAAAAACAATTGAAGGGATTGCTGACACTCAATGCTGTAAAAAAAATCGCAGGCAAAAATTCAGTTAAAAGAAATTAAACTTTTAAAAAACTACTGTTTATAAAATATTAAAAAATGTTAAGTTCAAAATTCAAAGAACATCTTGGCCCGTTATTTCCGATCGCAAATAAACTAAGGTTGATATACCTGCGGATGAAATACCGTGGAAATAACGTTTTCTGCCCATGTTGCAAAAGCACGTTCAGCGAATTTGCACCCTTTGGCGATAATAAAAGAAAAAATGCACGTTGCCCTAAATGTGAAAGTCTTGAAAGACACAGGCTGTTATGGATGTATTTTGAAAACAAAACAAATCTCTACAAAGAACCGGTAAAGCTGTTGCATGTAGCGCCTGAAAATGTTTTTTTTAATCATTTTAAAAACCAGAAAAATATTGATTATTTACCGGGAGATATTTATCCGCATCTTTATCCTGCGGACACAAAATATTTTGATATCCTGAACCCCACAACTGCCGATAATAGTTTTGACGTGATCATCTGTAATCATGTATTTCAATATATTGAAGAAGATAAAAAAGCGATGCAAAATGTTTACCACTTAATGAAACCGGGCGGCTGGGGAATTATGCAGGTACCAATAAATACTGCAAGAACAGAAACTTATGAAGATGCAAATATTACAGATCCTTTAGAAAGAGAAAAAGCATTTGGCTTAAAAGAGCATGTGAGATATTATAGCTATGATTATGCCGATAAATTGAGAGCTGCAGGTTTTACTGTTTTAGTAGATGATTACACAGCAGCTTTTACAGAAGAAGAAATTTTTAAGTATGGTTTTTGGAAAGGTGACGCAATTTATTTTTGTACCAAATGAAAAAGTCAATAGGCAAAACAATTGTTAACATTGCTTTTGCTGCAAATCTTCTGCTGGTTTTATTTTTACTGCTTAGCGATCTGGCGCCATTTGTAAACCCATCGGCTTTTTGGTTTATAGCATTAATGGGTATTTTATTCCCACTGTTATTTATCGCTACATTATGCTTTATAATCTTCTGGATAGTTGTAAATAGAAAAAAAGCATTATTATCAATCGCCGCTATTTTGTTAAGTATTCCAAATATAATTTCTTCTTTTGCTTTTAATTTTCAAAACGATTTTAATAATGCTAAACTCACCAAAACAATAAGGGTACTCACCTGGAACGTGGGACTTATGAATTATGAAGCAGATTCAGCTACTGCAGTAAATAATAATAAAACAATTTTAAAAAAAATAAAAGAAACAAATGCTGATGTGATCTGCCTGCAGGAATTTTTCTCTGCAGTGATACCTGGAAAAGATTACAATTTTATAGATACTATTTCTTCAGCAAATAATTATCCTTTCGTTTATTTTTCAAAAGATATTTCCAAATTTAATGGAGAGTTTTATAGCGGTACTGTTATATTCAGTAAATATGCTTTTTGCGATACTCAAAAGATCGCTTATTCAAATTTTCCTGGCAGCATTATAAAAGCCGGAATTGTAAAAGAGAATGATACAATTGATATATATACTACCAGGTTTCAGTCAGTAAAATTTCAACAGAAAGAATACCAGGAAATAAGCAGTATTAAAAGAGGCTCTGATAGTGGACTCGCCGGATCAAAAAACATTATAAAAAAATTAGTTTATGGTTACCGTAACCGTGTGGAACAAATACAAATTGCCAGCCGGTTTCTAAAACAAAGCAAAAGACCTTTAATATTCACAGGCGATTTTAATGATGTACCTGTTAGTTATACTTACACAACTTTAAAAAAAGGATTATCAGACGCCTGGCTGCAAAAAGGGGCCGGCCTCGGAAGAACATTTGAATACATCTCCCCTACTTTAAGGATTGATAATATTTTTTATAACAGCTTCCTAAAAATCACGCAGGTTGAAAGAATTGCACCGAAAGGTATAAGTGATCATTACGGTTTGGTAGCCGATTTTGAACTAAAAAAATGATCAATGACAATGTCATTGATCATAATATTTTAAAACAATTCTTTAATAACTTTACTTACTGATTTATAAATCCCTTTACAACTTTATTTTCGGAAGTAATTATACTAAGATAAAAAACGCCATGAGGTAAAACCACATTTTTTGTAAGATCATTTTCTCCTTCAGTTAAAGACACTTTTGTATTTATTAATGATCTTCCGAGCGCATCAGATATTAAAAGGTTACCCTGAATCATTTTATCACTATTTACTTTTATCTGAACCTGGTTACTTTTTATACTTACCTGATTTAATTCCAGATACGTAGAAGTATTTGCTGTGACATTTACTGCTGAAACATTACTGTAAGCAAATTTCCCATCTTTATCTACCATTTTCAGGCGGTAATAATTTATTCCTTTTGCAACTGTGTAGTCTGTAAAACTATAGTCAGCCCCTGCTCCATTAATAATTTTTGAGTTTACTTTACTTACTTCCTCAAAAGAAAAATTATTATTTTTCTTTTCCACAATAAAATAGTCTGCATTTATTTCTGTAGTTGTTTTCCATTGTATCAATACATTTTGCTTATTAATTATTTTAGCAGAAAAAGCAGTAAGCGTTACAGGCAATGGTCCAAGTATCCCGTTATTTACAACTATAGTATCCTGGGCTATTAGTCCCAGTGAATTTGAAACAGTCAACTGAAACTTATACGTGCCAACTATCAGACTGGATACATTCGTTTGCAAAGATGCAGGGTTATTAATAGTACCGGCGGAAGGACCAGCTACCTGTTTCCAGTTAAAAATAATTGGTAATCCATTGGGATCATTACCATACCCTTTTAAAGATAAATTCACCAATGGGGCTGCAAGTGTTGAGTCATTGCCTGCATCAGCTTGCGGCGGTAAGGCACCCTTGATCAGATCTTTCTTTTGCTTCAACATCCAGGTATAAATACTTTCTCCATTTTCCGTCCATGAAGGATCGTAAAAGGTATTCCAACAACAATGGCCGCCGGCATACAATGTGTACCTGGCAGAACCTGAAACATATTTATTCATGGTATCCCGTATCTGATCATTGCCCCGAAGATCCTGGTTCCCTTCAAAAAACCAGGCAGTTCCGCCGTTGATAGTATAGTATTTCATATTTGTTACTGTATTATCCGGCGGAGGCGCACTCATAGAAACAATAGATGTAATACGGTTAGTGTAAGTTGGGTTGTAATTATCTACAAAATTATCCCAGCTCCAGCCACCCATAGAAAGGCCCGTGACATTTATTCTTTGCAGATCACAACGGTATCGCTTTACAATTGAGTCAAGCTTTACGTTCAAAGTATAAGCATTAGGCCAAACACTTACAGGCTGCAAAGAAATTACAATTGGCTTTTCTAATTTGCCGTTAACAGTGAACTGCATTTTATTACCAGCCGCAACAAACTTTGATGGACCATTTACCAATAACCTGCTGGCATCAGTGCCTACTTCGCCGGTACCTGGCACAAAGCAAATAAGAGGATATACCTTACCTGTACCATCGTTATAATCATCTGGTAAATGTACATATGCATTCCAGCCATCTATCTTTTCCAACGTTTGCTGTGCAAAGGTTGCATTAGCAAAAAGAAATAGAATTGAAAAAAAGAAAACAGTTCTGCCTGTACCGTAAAATTTGGATTTCATAAAAATTGGTTTTTCGGTTAGAAATATTGGGGCAAAATTTTTAACTTAGATATAAAAATACCTATGGTTCAAAATTGATCCGGAAAAAATTTAATCATTAAGCTTTACAGAAGTTGGACTGGATTTTAGGTTTTGGTGTTTTAGGTTTTAGGTTTTTTATTTCAACCGATTGGGCGGTTGGGTTAGTTTGTTAACGGTTAATATTGGATTTTATTTCAGGATTTTGAATTTTAATTTTTTAATAAAGAAGCAAATACATTTCATTATTATTTGCTAAAATACATCTTCAGATAATTAAAGAAAGTAGTTTTAGTAATTTCTTTTTTGTAGTAAAAAACACTACATACAAATTTTTATATTTTTTTAAAAAAAAACTATAAGAACTAATAACAATCAATTAAATTATTCGGGCTTCTCCATATCAGATGCGTCTTAAAATTAAAATCAAAACCTGATGCATTTTATCTGTTTTTGAAAGCTAAACCGGCCCAATACAAAATTTCCGGTTATTACTATTTCTAATACAAAGATGCGACCCCTTTAGTTATTTAACAAGAGCATTAATGCCCCCTTCTCCTGCTGTTGTAATTACTCAAAGTATTTTTTAAGTGAAGTATAATAACATGTATAATTTACATAACCCTATACGTAATTATACTCTTTGTAAAGAGAGATTAAGAAAGATTTCGGCCTCGTACAATATATTTTCAGACGAAACTTAATGCGTTTTTATCGTATATTTATTTTTTAAAAAAAACACTATAACAAAACAACTGCTAATGTAAAATTTCTACAACCTTATATACTTAAAATTGCTATTTGGCAGATCATAAATAAAATAGAATTTCCCCGCTATTCATTCTAAAATTTCTTGATCCTTTATAAAATTTCCACTTTTACAACAAATGAGTTTTAAGAATTTTTACTATAAATTAACTCATTGGGAAACCTGGCATTATATGGCCAAATATATTCCTATTATGCCCGTGTGGGCATGGTATTGCATAAGGGCAAGATCGTTGTGGTTTTTTACGCCATCTAATCCTACTATAAGTTTTGGCGGTTTTGAGGGAGAAACAAAAAGCGAAATGTATAAACAACTTCCACCAGGTACCTTTCCATCTAGTATTTACATTTCACCAGCGTTATCATTTGAAGAAACAGAAAAAATGATGATAGAAAATGAATTCAGCTATCCCTTTGCTGTGAAGCCCGATGCCGGGATGATGGGCTTTATGTTTAGGCGGATAAATAATGCTGCAGACCTAAAAGCTTATCATAAAAAAATGCCGGTCAATTACATCATTCAGTCACTTGTTCTATATCCGCTGGAAGTAAGCGTGTTTTATTACCGTTTTCCAAATGAACAAAAAGGAACAATAACAGGATTTCTGAAAAAAGAGTTTTTGCAGGTAACCGGCGATGGGGTATCTAACCTGTTGCAGCTGATGGAAGCATATGAACGGGTCCGTTTCCGGCTGGAGGAAATGAAAGCAAAACACCAGGATAACCTGGAAAGAATAATTCCGGAAGGTGAAATTTATTTTCTTTCGTATGCATTAAATCTTAGTCGTGGAGGCAGGTTGGTAAGCCTGGAAAACGAAAAAGATGAACAGCTCTTAAAAGTGTTTGATGACCTGAGTCATTATACAAAGTATTTTTATTATGGCCGGTACGATATAAAATGTGCTTCGGTAGAGGCACTGAAAAGGGGAAAAAATTTCTCGATATTGGAATATAATGGCTGCGGTGCAGAGCCGCATCATGCTTATGGAAATGGAAACTCGTTATTTCAGGCATACAGCATTTTCCTGCATCATTGGAAAGTACTATATAAGATATCCAGATATAATCACCATAACGGCTTTCCGCAGTGGAGTTTCCGCAAAGGCTGGGATTATTTAAAAAAAGGAAAGGAAAATTTCAGACTCATAAAAAAGATCGATGCCGAAACACAATTATAATAAAACAACGCAGGCACTTTATTTGCAAGTAGTAGAAAATATTTAATAAATTTTCTATTGTATGGATTTTTCCAAACTGCAGCACTCACAGATCATCGACTGTTTTCATTCTTTTTTAAGCCAGCAGAATTTCCCCTGTGTAGCGGCAAAAAACGCCCTTGCAAAAGGTGAAATCGATATCCTGATTGCAGACCATATTGCCTGCCCTGCAGGTGATAAAAATATTCTTCAGTTTATTTATAATTTTGTAGCAGATTATCGCCAACAGCAAAAACAATTTCAAAGTGCTGCCATCATATTCAAAGAACCACAAGATCTTCCGGAAGAATTATTTGAAACTTTTTTATGGAAACGATTGCAGGCTTTGAGAGACATGGACGTACTGAATTATCAATATGATAAAAGGGTCAGCAATGATCCTGAGTCATCCGCATTCAGTTTCAGCCTTATGGAAGAAGCCTTTTTTATTCTCGCCTTACACCCCGGCAGCAGCAGGCCTGCCAGGCGCTTTGCTTATCCGGTTCTTGTTTTTAATCCGCATGCACAATTTGAAAAGATGAAAGAAACAGAAAGCTATAATAAGATGAAAGCTATTGTAAGAAAACGTGACATCTCTTTTTCCGGTTCTTTAAATCCAATGCTCACCGATTTTGGTGAAATATCCGAAGCGTTTCAATACAGCGGAAAAAATTATGATGCCACCTGGAAATGCCCTTTAAAAAAATAATGAAAATGAATATTATTTCTCCCAGAACCGGTACGGCTTTTATTTTAAAAAAAGGACAGCGTTTAAGGGTTACCGATATAGAAGGCGAACAGGTTTCAGATTTTACCTGCTTTAATCTTCAGGATACTAAAGAATATCTTTCCAGTGGCAGAACAATTGATTATGCTGAAACGATATTTCTTACCAAAGGGCATTCTTTCTATTCTAACCGCAGCAATATCATGTTCAGTATTGAAGAAGATACAGTAGGCCGCCATGATTTTTTACTTACTCCCTGCAGTGCGGATACTTTCAGACTTATATATGGCCATACTAATCCGCATCGGGGATGTTTTGGTAACCTGGCTGAAGCGCTCAAGCTCTATGGCATTCTACCCGATGAAATTCCTGTATGCTTTAATATTTTTATGCATGTAACTGTTGACAGTGACTCCGGCAAAATAACCGTACTGCCCCCGAAAAGTAAAACCGGCGACCATATAATCATCCATGCAAAAATGGATCTCCTCATTGGGATGACGGCATGTTCTGCAGAAATGTCCAATAATTATTCTTTCAAACCTATCGGGTATGAAATAAGCTGATTATATATTTTTTCCAGCCATACAATCCGCATCGTTTGTTTTTTTTGTATATTTAGTTCGTGTAAAAAATACACATCTCACAAAACGATTGCTAATGTCAAATCTCTTCAACGGGGTAAAACCCAAGCTCACTATTTCGCAGATCATCAATATGAGCGTGGGCTTTTTCGGTATCCAGTTTGGCTGGGATCTGCAGCGGGCAAACATGGGCCGCATTTATGAAAGCCTTGGCGCCAACCCAGACCAGGTGCCTTTATTGTTTTTAGCAGCGCCACTTACCGGTTTGCTCATTCAACCAATCATTGGTTATTTAAGTGATCACACCTGGCACCCAAAGTTTGGTAGAAGACGCCCCTACTTTATGATCGGTGCTGTCATCAGTTCTATTGCACTCATCTTTATGCCATCCAGCAGTTCACTGTTTATGGCCGCTGGTCTTTTATGGGTGATGGATGTTTTTGGTAATGTAGCTATGGAACCCTTTCGTGCATTTGTAACGGATAAGCTGGATGATTCGCAGGTAAATAGAGGTTTTATTATGCAGAGTTTTATGATCGGTCTTGGCGGTAGTATCGCATCTGCATTGCCCTGGGTATTTAAAAATGTTTTTGGTAAAGAAAACACCGCAGCTATCGGCAGCATTGCCGAAAATGTAAAATGGTCTTTTTATCTTGGTGCATTCTTTTTTCTTGCTGCTGTTTTATACACGGTTTTAACGTCAAAAGAGTATCCGCCTTCTGAAGAAGAAATTAATAAATTGAAAAGCGGGGAAAGTACCCGGACAAATATTTTTAAAGAAATTATAGATGCATTAAAACATATGCCGCCCCGGATGCGGATCGTTTCATTGGTACAATTCTTTACCTGGCCGGGCCTTTTTTTAATGTGGTTCTATTATACCACCGCCGTTGGTATCAATGTATTCGGCGGAAAAGATTCTACCGATCCTGTCTTTGCACAAGGCGCAGATTTTGGCAGTCTTACTTTAGCTTTTTACAGTGTCGTCACCTTTTTATTCGCATTGGTATTGCCCATGATTGCGGATAAGCTTGGCCGTAAGTTAACGCATAGCCTTTGCCTGATTATTGGTGCATTGGGAATGATAAGTGTTGGTTGGGTACATGATAAAAATATGCTCTTCCTTTCCATGACAGGCGTTGGTATTGCCTGGGCAAGCATCCTCTCCATGCCTTATGCCATGCTGAGCGGCTCACTGCCAAAAAACAAGGTCGGCATTTATATGGGCATCTTTAATTTCTTCATTGTACTTCCGGAGATCATTGCCTCCCTTGGTTTCGGCTGGCTGATGAAAAACGTTTTGAACAACGATCGTATGCTTGCCGTGCAGTTAGGCGGCGGACTAATGATCCTTGCAGCCATCATCTGTTATGTTTTTATAAAAGAAAACAGATCTAAGAATATAGATGAAGTGCTTTTAAATAAAATAGAAATTGATGAACAACGGTCAGTATAATTTTTAGGTTACCAGCATCAGTTTTTCATAGCAGCATAGTTGCGTCGCACTCTTGTACATTTAGTTCATTCATCAGCAATACTTTCTGTTCAAACTTTATAAATTGCTTTAAACTTTTAATAATAATGAGAAAGCAGATCTTACTTTTTGCAGCCATTTTTTTATTCGTATTACAATTATCTGCACAATCTCCCGCTATTTACCCAACCAACTGGTGGGCAAATATGAAATACAATAAACTGCAACTACTCGTTCACGATAGTACACAAAATTTCAGCAAACAAAGCGTAACTATTTCTTATCCGGGTATTACTGTTAATAAAATCAATCATCTTGAAAATAGCCATTACCTGGCGGTAGATATCACTATTTCCCCTGTAGCAAAACCTGGTATGGTAAATATTATTTTTAAAGATGGCAGAAAATCGAGCACTGTAAAATGGTCATTAGAAAAAAAGCGTGAAGGACGTGGAACTGCCTTTGCACAAGGCGTTCGGTCACAGGATCTCATTTATTTATTAATGCCCGATCGCTTCAGCAATGGCGATGAAAGCAATGACAGAGTACTGGGAATGAAAGACCAATCCCTAAACAGGGAAAAAGTATATGACCGACATGGCGGCGATCTGAAAGGTGTGGAAGATCATTTAGATTATTTAAAAGAACTTGGTGTAACAACAGTATGGATGACGCCCGTTGTGGAAAATGATATGCCCAATCGAACAGAACATGGCTATTCAGTTACAAATGATTACAAAGTAGATCCAAGGCTTGGCGGCAATCAAGCCTATAAAGATTTATCCACTGCCATACATAAGAACGGTATGAAGTTGATACAGGATATTGTTTACAATCATGTTGGGCTTAATCATTTTACAGTAGTAGATAAACCCATGCAGGACTGGCTGAATGAATGGCCGCATTACACACAAACCACTTACAAAGACCAGGTGATTTTTGATCCGCATGCCGCAACATCGCAACAAAAATTAATGACCGATGGCTGGTTTACAAAGGAGATGCCGGACATGAATGAACGCAATCCTTATGTAGCCAATTATTTAACACAGCATGCACTGTGGAGTGTAGAAGAGTTTGGTGTGGATGGTTGGCGCATTGATACTTATGCATATAATGATCTTCCTTTTATGAACCGTTGCAATAAAGCATTAATGGATGAGTATCCGTCCATTACAATTTTTGGTGAAACCTGGGTGCACGGCGTTATCAACCAAAGCTATTTCTGCCAGAACAATTATGATATTCCTTTTAAAAGCAATCTGCAAAACACGACGGATTTCCAGGAATTATTTTATGGTATCATGCCGGCATTGAATGAAAAATTCGGCTGGACAGAAGGCGTTAATAAATTATACACTACCACAGCGCAGGATCTTGTTTACAAAAATCCGATGGGGCAGGTCATCTTTTTAGATAACCATGATCTGCCAAGATCTTTCTCCGTATTTGGAGAAGATATTGAAAAATATAAAATGGCCTTGGGTTGGTTATTGACTTTTCGTGGCGTGCCACAAATGTATTATGGTATGGAGCATTTAATGAAAGGCCTTACTACTCCGAATGATGGCTTGGTACGCAAAGATTTTTTAGGTGGCTGGAAAACAGATAGCGTAAATAAATTTACTGCAGCCGGACGAACATCAGATGAAAATGATGTATTCAATTATATAAGAACCTTAGCCAATTTTCGTAAAACTTCTTCAGCCATAACAACAGGAAAGCTTATGCAATACACGCCGTATGATGGGCTGTATGTATATTTCAGGTATGATGAAAAGCAAACTATTATGTGCATCATGAATACTTCAGATACATTACAGAAAATTAATTTCTCCAATTACCCCGAGCGAACCAATCATTTTACATCCTGTAAAAATGTGATCACGGGAGAAGAATATGACTCTTTATTTACCATTCCGGCAAAGAGAATGATCATTGCTGAAATGAATAAATAAGAATTCTGGCGCAGGTGTTCCGAAGGACCACCTGTGTCTTTTCAATTA